>CAYPOD010000004.1:0-136714 GCA_964412375.1 uncultured Chitinophaga sp.
CAAGCTGCATGCACATTTTCCAATGTCAAAGCTGTTGTACCGCTATTAACAATTTCAAAAGTGTAGTAAACCGGCTTGCCTTGTGGAATTTGTTTGAAATCGTGTTCGGTTTCTTTAAGCTTCAGTACATCGTCAGCAGGTTTGGTAGTTACAGGTCCGTGATTGTGCCCATCATTATTTGAATGCACAGTTTGGGCAAAGCTGAAAGAAACAAAGCCAAAAGCAAGCAAACATAGGGTTATCTTCTTCATACTACGTTGATTTGAAGGACTCAAAATTAAGCTAAAGATGCCACATCTCACAGTGGGGTTGCAGACCGGTCGCAATTTTTTCACGTAGGGTTGCAGGGGGGCTGTTTTGGCTATATTTGCCACATGGAAAGACCAGCCATGCCAGCGATGCCCGCCGATGAAAAGCTCTCCTTCGACAGGTTCCGTAAGGAAGTGTTGAATGACTTTCGTATAGCATGTATCAGCCGGGAAACCAGTCTTTTAGGAAGAAAGGAGGTGTTGACAGGAAAAGCCAAGTTTGGCATTTTTGGTGATGGGAAAGAAGTGGCCCAGGTGGCTATGGCCAAGTTCTTTCAACCCGGAGATTTCCGCAGTGGTTATTACCGCGACCAAACATTCGCTTTTGCTATCGGGCTCACGGATGTGGAGAAATACTTCTCCCAATTGTATGCGGACCCCGATATAAATAATGACCCTTTCAGCGCCGGCAGACAAATGAATGCTCATTTTGCCACACCCAATACAGATGAAAATGGCAACTGGCTGGATCTCGCATTCATCAAAAACACGGCAGCTGATATGGCGCCAACGGCTGCCCAGATGCCACGAAGCCTTGGGTTGGCACAGGCATCTTCTTTATTCAGGAATAACAAACAGTTGAAATCGTTTCCCGGGCTTTCACAAAACGGAAACGAAGTTTGTTTTACCACTATCGGTGATTCATCTACCAGCGAAGGACATTTTTGGGAAACGATCAATGCTGCTGGGGTGCTACAGGTACCTCTGGCTGTTTTTGTTTGGGATAATGGCTATGGCATTTCTGTTCCCAAGGAATACCAGACAACAAAGGGTTCGGTGTCGGAAGTGTTGCAGGGCTTTCAAAAGACAGAAGATAGCAACGGGCTGAATATATATAAAGTGAAAGGATGGGATTATGCCGGGATGTGTGAAGTGTTTGAGGAAGGGATACGACTGGCAAGAAAAACACATACTCCTTGTGTTTTTCATGTGGAAGAGATCACACAACCGCAGGGTCATTCTACATCGGGAAGCCATGAAAGATATAAATCGCAGGAAAGATTAGAATGGGAAAGAGAGTGGGACGGCATTAAAAAAATGAAAGAGTGGATTATTGAAGCAGGTCTTGCATCAGAAGAAACACTGGATGAATTGCAGGATGAAGCCAAGGCTGAGGTAAGAAAGGGAAAAAACATGGCGTGGGAAAAATACCAGGCGCCGATAAAAGCACAAGCGGCAAGATCAGTTGAATTAATCAATACGCTGGCCGGCAATATTCCCGACAAGGCTGATGATTTTCGCAAGCTCGCCACTTCATTGCTTACGAACAGGGAACCACTTCGTCGTGAAGTGATGAAAACCCTGAGTGCAGCCATTGACCTGGCCGGTGCTCACGATGCTGCCTTTTGGATAAAGGACTATTACAATGATTTACTAAAAGAAAATGAATCACTGTTCAACTCGCATTTGTACAATGAAGGACCGAAAAGTGCTTTGAATGTTCCGGCAGTGGAAGCAAAATATGATAAAGATGCACCGCTCATCAATGGTTACGAGGTATTGAACAGGTATTTTGACCAGTTGTTTGCTTCCAATCCAAAAGTGGTGGCATTTGGAGAAGATCTTGGCTACATCGGTGATGTGAACCAGGGTTTCGCCGGCCTACAGGCCAAGTATGGAACTGACCGGATATTTGATACAGGCATCCGTGAACTCACTATCATGGGACAGGGCATTGGTCTGGCTATGCGGGGATTGAGGCCAATTGCTGAAATTCAGTATCTCGATTACCTGCTGTATGGCTTGCAGCCATTGAGCGATGATGTGGCAACATTGCATTACCGAACTTATGGCAAACAAAGTTGTCCGCTCATTGTGCGTACAAGAGGGCATCGCCTGGAAGGTATCTGGCATAGCGGTTCGCCGATGGGAATGGTGATCCATTCACTGCGTGGCATGTACGTCTGTGTGCCCAGGAATATGACACAGGCTGCAGGAATGTATAATACATTGCTGAAAAGTAATGAGCCAGGTCTTGTGGTAGAATGTTTGAACGGTTACAGGCTTAAGGAAAAATTACCTGCCAACCTGCATGAGTTTACCGTGCCTATGGGGGTGCCGGAGATTATCCGTGAAGGAACTGATGTAACCGTTGTTTCGTATGGTTCAACGCTGCGCATCATTCAGGATGCTGCAAACATGCTCGACAAGTCAGGCATCAGTTGTGAGATCGTGGATGTACAAACATTACTTCCATTTGACAGGCATCATAAAATACTGGAGTCGTTAAAGAAAACTAACCGTATAGTATTTGTGGACGAAGATGTACCCGGTGGTGCGGCAGCCTATATGTTCAATAAAGTGATGGAAGAACAGGGTGGTTATAAGCACCTGGATGTAGCGCCAAGAACCATTACCGGCAAGGCCCATCGTCCTGCCTATGGCAGTGATGGCGATTATTTCAGTAAGCCCAATGCGGAAGAAATTAAAAAGGTGATAAAAGAAATGATGAGGGAGTAATATCCTGACTGATAACATGCCAACAGATTTCCTTTTCATCATTGACATCCTGGGAACATTTGCATTTGCTGTTTCGGGAGCTTTTCTCGCCATGCAAAAAAGGTTAGATCCTTTTGGTGTGCTGGTTCTTTCATTTGTAACAGCCATTGGGGGAGGTACACTCCGGGATATGATGATCGGCAACCTCCCGGTTAGCTGGTTGCGGAATGAAACCGCAACTATTGTTATTTTTTCATCTGCTTTAGCTACCATGTTGTTCGGAAGTTTTTTAAAAAGGTTTACCACTACTTTATTTCTATTTGATGCGCTGGGGCTAGGGTTATTTACGATCATTGGCATTGAACTGGGCATGGAAAAAAATTTTAATATTGGTGCCTGCATCGCTATCGGAACGATTACTGCCTGCTTTGGTGGAGTTATTCGGGATGTGCTGCTCAATAATGTCCCCTTACTTTTCAGAAAAGAGATCTATGCGATGGCCTGCATTACCGGCGGGCTGGTCTATTTCCTGTTCCGGAACGTTGCGCTGGATGCAAATGTTTCCAAGGTGATTTGCATTCTCCTTATTTTTTTGATCAGGTTGATAGCCGTGAAATACAAACTTTCGCTGCCACAGTTTTATGATAAAACAAAAAAATTATGAAACTGGAACTTTACCAGGTGGACGCATTTGCTTCCAAACTATTTACAGGAAATCCAGCAGCTGTCGTCCCGCTTGACCAATGGCCGGATGATGTTTTGATGCAGAACATTGCTATGGAAAACAACCTGGCGGAAACTGTATTCTTTATCAGAAACGGAAATGATTTTGATATCCGCTGGTTCACTCCCGCATTGGAAATAAACCTCTGTGGCCATGCCACACTGGCTGCTGCCTATGTGCTGTATCTGTTTTTGGGTTATGATAAACCACAGATCACTTTTCAAAGCAAAAGCGGTCCATTGCTAGTTAGTAGGGATGACGAGAATTTTCTTCTTGATTTTCCTTCATGGATGCCTGAAAGAACCGAAGACTATCCTGCGGTTCTGCTGGAATCGCTGGGCAACCCCGAGGTGATGGGTGTTTACAAAAACAGGGATTTTCTTGTAGAACTAAACAATGAAGAAGCAGTAAGGAATTGCAAACCTGACTTTACGCTGATGAAAAAAGCCGGTGGCATGGTCATCATCACTGCACCGGGCAAAAAGGTTGATTTTGTTTCCCGTTTTTTTGCACCCACAGCGGGAATTGATGAAGACCCGGTGACAGGCTCAGCCCATTCGCAACTGATTCCATTCTGGAATTATAAACTCGGCAAAACAAAAATGAAAGCGCTGCAACTTTCAAAACGGGGTGGCGAAATTTATTGCGGGCAAAAAGGCGACCGGGTGATCATGGGTGGTAAATGTGTTTTTTATATGAAAGGCGAAATACATATCTGACCGTTTCCAGGTGTCTGGGATATAATTAATCAAGAAACCTTTCTTTTAGCTCCGGTGTTGGTATCATGCATTCTTCTCTTTTGCCATACCATTTGTACCTGTTTTTGGCAATCAGGTTATATACTCCATCCCGAATGAACTTTGGTACTATCATGAAGATATAGAGTAGTGGCCAGGCCCCGCTTAATTTCCGGGTCATTCGCAGTGCGCCGGAAGAACGGAGAAACACTTTCCCGTTTTCTACCAATATAAAGGAATTGAAACTGTCTGCAGGAAGATTGAATCGCTGTAAGATTTCCTGTCCTGTCCTTCCCTGCAGCGAAGCAAAGCGAAATTGTTTTTTCTTATCCCTTTTTATGATAAACTGAACGCTGCGGTTGCAGAGATTGCAGACGCCATCGAATAAAATAACAGGATTTTCTTTCACGACCAATAGTTATCCCATATTATGAAACACCTTCTGCACATCATCATCCTGCTCTAAACGTTCGATGAGCTTACTGACGTCTTCGGCCTGTGCGTCGTTGACGGGGACGGTCACGGTGGGTATCCATTCCAGTTCGGCGCTTATAGGTGTGATGTTTTTATCTTCTAATGCTTTTTGCATATTGCCAAAATCGGTGAAACCGACACGGATTACCAAAATGTCTTCACCATTTTCTCCTGAGCCTTCTCCTAATTCTTCCAAACCAAAATCAATTAACTCCAATTCGAGATCTTCTGCATTCAATCCTTCAGGTTTCAGTTTGAATACACCCATTTTTTTGAACTGGAAAGCTACACTGCCGCTATTGCCCAATGTACCGCCGCCTTTGTTGAAATGAGATTTCACATTCGCTACGGTTCTCACATGATTGTCGGTGGCCGTTTCTACTAATATGGCAACGCCATGTGGCCCATATCCTTCATAAAGAATTTCATCATAGTTATCCATCTCCTTGCCCATTGCTCTTTTGATGGCGGCTTCCACCCGGTCCTTGGGCATGTTCACACTTTTCGCATTCTGGAAGCAACGACGAAGAGCGGCATTAGTGTTAGGATCGGGGCCACCTGCTTTCACAGCAATAGCGATCTCTTTGCCAATGCGGGTAAACTGCTTGGCCATCCGGTCCCAGCGGGCAAACATCGAGGCTTTACGAACTTCAAAAATCCTTCCCATTGTATGGTTAATTAGTTGACAAGTTAAAAGGGGAGTGCAAAAGTAAGGCAATGGGGGTAAATGAAAAACCGCCCTGTTCGGAGCGGTTTTCATTTAAGTAAGGTTTTTTATGATTTCTCTTCTTCTTTCCTGAGTTTACTGTTCTTTCTTCCATATACAAAATAGATCAGCAAGCCTAAGCCCAGCCAGATAGCCAGCCGGAACCAGCTTTCAACAGGCAATGCATACATCAGGTAAACACATACTGCTACTCCTAAAAGCGGAACAATTGGAACCAGTGGTGTCTTGAAAGCCCTTGGCAGTTCTGGCATTCTTTTTCGCATCACCATCACACCGATGCAAACAAGCACAAAGGCAAACAATGTTCCTATACTTACCATATGACCAAGGTCGCTTACAGGAACAAACCCGGCAAAAATGCTCACAAAGATCATGAAGAATATGTTGGTCTTCCAGGGAGTATGATACTTACTATGTATGTGGCCAAAGAATTTCGGCAGCAGACCATCTTTACTCATAGAATAAAATACACGGCTTTGCCCGAGCAACATCACCAGCATTACAGACGTGTAGCCGGCCAGGATGGCAATGATCAATGCAGTTTGCAAAAAATCATAACCGGTTTTGGCAAAGGCAGTGGCGGCAGGTTTTGCATCACCGGCAAAATCTTTATAATTCACAAGACCCGTCATCACATGGGCAAACAAAATATAAAGTATGGTGCAGATGACCAGCGAGCCAAGTATTCCGATGGGCATACCCTTTTTTGGATTTTTTGCTTCCTGTGCGGCCGTGCTTACTGCATCAAACCCGATAAAGGCAAAGAAAACAACTGCAGCTCCGGTTGCAATACCTGTCCATCCGAAGTTTTCAAATTTGCCTGTGTTTTCCGGAATATAGGGATCATAGTTTGCCGGATCAATATGACTCCAGCCTAACAGGATAAAAGTGATAACAACCAGTATTTTCAGAATAACCAGTATGTCATTGATCCTTGATGAACCCCTTGTGCCACGAATGAGGATGGCAGATAAAATCAAGACAATAATGATTGATGGAAGATTGATCAGTCCGCTGTCATAAATGGTGCCGTCACTAAGCTTCACTGTTTCCCATGGAGAACATACCAGTGATTTTGGAAAATGGATATTAAAGCTGGCGAGCAATTCAAGCAAATATCTTGACCAGCTAACAGCAACGGTTGCTGCTCCCAGTGCATATTCAAGTACAAGGTCCCACCCAATGATCCAGGCAATGAATTCACCCATGGTGGCATAGCTGTAGGTGTATGCACTCCCAGCAACGGGGATCATGGATGCAAACTCTGCATAGCACAGACCGGCAAATGCACAACCAACTGCGGCAAGGATAAAGGAAATCGTTACAGCCGGCCCGGCATTCTCAGCCGCAGCGATTCCGGTCAATGAAAACAGTCCGGCACCGATGATGGCTCCGATACCCAATGCAACCAGCGAAGTGGCACTTAATGTTCTTTTTAGTGTGCCATGGCCTTCGGCTTGTGCCTCAGCCATCAGTTGTTCCATTGGTTTTTTTACAAACAATCCCATACAACTCTTTTTTGGCTTTTATTTTTTTGATTCCTTTATCGCTTTTAAATACCTGTTCAGTTCTTCCTTCACCTTCGGGAAAAGGAAGAACAAACCGACCATGTTGGGAAACACCATAGCAAGGATCATGGCATCAGAGAACTGGATAACTGCCCCTAATGTTGCTGAAGCCCCGATGACCACGAATGCAAGGAATAAAAGTTTATAAGAAAGATCTGAAGCTTTACCTCTGCCAAATAAATACTTCCATGCCTGCAGTCCATAGTAAGACCAGGAGATCATGGTGGAGAATGCAAACAACACTATTGCCACTGTCAGCACATAGGAGAAATGCGGGATCACATCATTGTAGGCGGCGGATGTCAGATCCACACCTCCGATTGTCGGGCTTCCATAGGTGAATACACCATTCATATTATAAATAACAATTACAAGGGCTGTCATGGTGCATATTACCACTGTATCAATAAATGGCTCCAGCAAGGAGACCAATCCTTCAGAGGCTGGGTATCTTGTTTTAACAGCAGAGTGGGCTATGGCTGCCGAGCCAGCGCCTGCTTCATTGGAAAACACAGCTCTTCTGAAACCCATGATCAGCACACCGGCAAAACCACCCAGGCCGGCAGAAGGAGAGAAAGCTTCTCTGAAAATCAGGGCAAATGCATCATCAATAATTGAGAAATGAGCAAAGATGATAATAAGCGAAGCAAGAATATACAAACCGGCCATAAACGGAACGACCTTTTCTGTAACTGTTGCAATCCGTTTAATTCCCCCGATGATAACAACGCCAACCAGTATTGCCATAATCAACCCGATAATAAAACCGGAATTACCACCTTGCATACCTGTCATGCTCACAATTTGTGCTGCAGCTTGGTTACTCTGAAATGCATTGCCACCGCCTAAAGATCCGCCAACGCAAAGAATGGCAAATAAAATGGCCAGACCTTTACCAAGCATGCCGAATCCTTTTTCTTTTAATCCCTTGCTCAGGTAATACATTGGACCGCCATACACGGTTCCTTTTGCATCCAGGTCCCTGTATTTTACTCCTAATGTACATTCAACAAATTTGGTGCTCATTCCCAGCAAACCACAAAGTATCATCCAGAAGGTGGCACCAGGGCCACCGATAGAAATAGCTACTGCCACCCCGGCAATATTTCCTAAACCCACTGTTCCTGAAACAGCCGTGGCCAATGCCTGGAAGTGGTTTACTTCACCATGATGCGATTCGTCTGCAATAGTGCGTTTGATATCTCCTTCTACAATATTTACTTCGGCTTTCTCAATGGCGGTATGATGATCGAGATGATCGTATTTTCCTCTCACAACCCTAATGGACAATGCAAATCGCCTGATATTAACAAAGGAGAAATAAAGAGTGAAAAATAAAGCCCCGGCTACCAACAGCACAACGACAAAGGGAACCTGTACGTTTTCAGAAAAACGAACCGGGAAAAACACCACCCGTTCCCACCAGTTGGCAATAGGTGCAAATTTTTCGTTGATGCGTTCATCAAGCCCCTTTGAACCCGGCGCTGTGTCCTGTGCAGATGCGATAACAGGAACAACCATCACTAAGAGCAGTAATATTCTCCTTAGCAGAATTTTGATCATTGGTTTTGTTTTAAGCGATTAAGGTATTCACTTATTTTAATGTTTTATCATCAAAAGCTATGTTTTTTCCGGGATTTTGACCAGCGGTCGTTTCCCGCAGCTATGCGAAAATAGGAGATGCAGATATAAATGCCACATTTTCGGCTGGTGCTGAAAAATAACTTATTTTGGGCTTTTGTTTGGTTTAACCTAACCGGGCTAGATGAAAAAAATTCCTTTATATATCAAGATTATCGGGGGCATGGTACTGGGTGTGCTGTTTGCCCTGGTCATCATCCAGTTTAAAGGTGGGGTACAATTCACCAAGGATTGGATCAAACCATTTGGAAATATTTTTATCAATGCACTTAAATTGATTGCAGTTCCGCTAATCCTTGCTTCGCTGGTTAAAGGAATTTCGGATTTGAAAGATATTTCCAAATTATCACGGATGGGATTTAGAGCAGTCGGTTTTTATTTGTTCACTACAGTATTTGCTGTATGCCTGGGGTTGGTAGTAGTCAACCTGATAAAACCCGGCAAAGCCATCAGCCCGGAGACAAGAACACAAATGATGGCAGCATATAGTTCAAATGCAGAGGAGACAAAAAAGGAGGCCGAAAAGCAAAAAGGCGGAGGACCACTGAAATTCATCGAGGATATAGTTCCGGATAATATTGTGAAAGCAGCATCTACAAATTCTACTATGCTGCAGGTAATATTTTTTGCACTCTTTTTGGGTGTAGCGCTGATTCTGATTCCCCCCGACAGGGCAAAACCGGTGAAGGATTTTTTTGACAGTTTTAATGATGTCATTTTGAAAATGATTGACCTCATCATGCTGGCGGCTCCGTTTGGTGTGTTTGCTTTGATGGCGGCACTTGTTGCAGAGTCACCAAGTTTTGAAATATTTAAGGCACTTGGCAAATATGCTATCACTGTATTGGCAGGACTTGCCATTTTGATCTTTATTTTTTACCCAACCCTGATCTATCTTTTTACCAAAAGGAACCCTGTTCAATTTATTAAGCAGGTGTCACCGGCGCAATTGTTGGCATTTTCCACCAGTTCCAGTGCAGCCACTTTGCCGGTAACGATGGAAACAGTAGAGAAAAGAGTGGGAGTGGATAATGAAGTCTCCAGTTTTGTATTGCCCATTGGCGCTACGGTGAATATGGACGGCACCAGTCTTTACCAGGCTGTGGCGGCTGTGTTCATTGCCCAGGCATTCGGCATGGACCTGAGCCTGACGGCACAAATGGGTATCATTGTTACGGCAACACTGGCATCAATAGGCTCTGCGGCTGTGCCCAGCGCCGGTATGGTGATGCTGGTGATCGTATTGGCACAGGCCGGAATTCCCGAAGCCGGTCTTGCACTTATATTTGCCGTTGACAGGCCATTGGATATGGTGCGGACGGTAGCCAATGTCACCAGCGATTGCACAGCGGCAACCGTTATTGCCAAATCATTAGGTAAACTGGAAAAACCATCTGCCGCCTCTTAAAATAAAATACACAACACATCATGTTTGAATTGTTAGATGCCGGTTTTCACTGGAGCAACTTATTACAGCCACAGTTTTACATCGAGAATGGCGGGCTTTGGCTTTTACTTTTTGTTGTTTTTGCGGAGACAGGTTTGTTTGCCGGGTTCTTTCTACCCGGCGATTCTTTATTGTTTGTGGCTGGCATCTATGCCCACAAAATTGGTGAATCACCTGGCCTGGCCTATCAGTTTCTGAAACTGGTTGGTATGGGCCATATCCAAAATGAATGGGTAGATCTTTTTGTACTGGTGGGGCTGATCGCAGCATGTGGCATTGCAGGCAATGCAGTTGGTTACTGGACAGGACGAAAAGTGGGACCTGCTATGTATAACTGGAAAGACAGGCTGTTGTTCAAAAAAAGATACCTGTACCAGGCACAGGAATTTTATGAGAAGCATGGTGGCGGAGCCATTGTGGTAGCCCGGTTCCTGCCATTCATCCGCACTTTTGCTCCCATTGTTGCCGGTATTGTCAAGATGGATCGTAAAAAATTTCACTTCTATAATGTAGTGGGATGTTTTGCCTGGGTGTTCAGTATGATCTTTGCCGGTTATTTTTTGCAGAAATGGATTTTGCACCAGTTTGGGTTTGATCTCAAAGAACATCTCGAACTGATAGTATTGGGTATAGTGCTGGTGACCACAGCGCCGGTGATCATCAAACTGATCAGTTCGAGAAAGAAACATGGCACAAAAGGGGAAGAAGAAAATAAAAATAGCTGATGGCTATGAACCAAGTGAAAACTGCTTCGATATTTAACATGGCCGTTATTGTTGCTGCGCTCGGCTATTTTGTTGATATCTATGACCTGTTGCTTTTTACGATAGTAAGAGAACCTAGCCTTGAAGGTATTGGTGTTGATCTTTCAGATGCAGGTGCTGTTATTGCTGCCAGCACAAAAATTATCAACTGGCAAATGGTAGGATTGTTGATCGGTGGTATTGTTTGGGGAGTAATGGGAGATAAGCGGGGACGGCTATCTGTTTTATTCGGATCAATAATTCTATACTCAGTTGCTAACTTTATAACCGGATTTGTCCAAAATGTAGATCAGTATGCGTATGCAAGATTTGCTGCAGGTATTGGTCTTGCCGGTGAACTGGGTGCCGGTATAACACTGGTAAGCGAGTTACTCCCCAAAAATAAAAGAGGCATTGGTACTTCCCTCGTTGCAGGCATCGGGCTGTTTGGAGCTGTTGCTGCCTATTTTACTTACAAATTCACAGATGACTGGAGGTTGTGTTATAAGATAGGCGGAGGACTTGGTATTATGTTGTTATTTCTTCGAATCAAAGTTGCTGAAAGCGGAATGTTCAGGGAGACCCGTCAGCAGAATGTGTCAAGGGGAAACCTGTTGATGTTTTTTAACAATGCAAAACGGTTCAGAAAATACATGCTTGCTATTTTGATCGGGTTGCCTACCTGGTTTGTAATCGGTATACTGGTAAATCTCAGCAACCGTTTTGCCACTGCCTTCTATGGGGAGAATAACATTGAATCAGGCCGTGCGATTATGTATGCTTACGCAGCGATAGCAATCGGCGATATCTTGGTAGGATTTGTCAGTCAATATTTCAAAAGCCGGAAAAAGGCCCTCTACCTGTTTTACTTTTTTGCTGTCATCTCCGGTGTTTTCTTTTTCAACGGCATGATCAAAAATGACAGCACAATGTATCTGGCTTGTGCAGCGTTGGGCTTTAGCACAGGTTTTTGGGCCATTTTTGTAACCATGGGGGCTGAACAATTTGGAACAAACCTGAGGGCAACGGCTGCCACCACTATTCCTAACATGGTAAGAGGATCATTGCCATTGATCAATCTTTTATTTGTGAATCTCCTTCAAAAAAATATGGGCTGGAATATAGTGAACAGTGCCATTCTCACAGGAATCATTGTTATGGCGATAACATTTGTTTCTGCATATTTCACCGAAGAGACTTTCCACAAAGACCTGAACTACGTGGAAGAGTGATAAATCAGTAACTAGATTCAAAGAAAAAACCCCGGCAAACCGGGGTTAGTAAATTGGTCTCCTTCACGGAAAGGCTCACGGATTTAACTGACCATTTCGGAACTTATTTGCCCCACGTAAGGATAACAACAGCAAGAACAATCACAAAAATTGTCCCGATAATTAAATTGCCCTGAACCTTTTCATCGTGTAACATTGAGTAAATCTTCTTCATAAAACCTGTTTTTTGTTTTCTAATTAGATTAAAGCCAGGTTTTCAGGGAAGTGGAACTACGGATATTCAAAAGGATGGGAACGGATGGGTACGAAACCGAAGTGCGACAAAGATAAAAAAGTATAACAAAGTACACAAGCCCGGTGGACAAAAATTGGAATATTCTTGTGAATATATGACAGATATATTAAATTGGAAATCAATCTGATAATTATACCGCTATGAAGTTGCTAGTCATTCGGTTTTCTTCCGCTGCGGAAATCATCCAGGCGTCACCCCTGCTGCGATGCCTGAGGAAACAGGTGCCGGATCTCGTTTTGCATTTCCTCTGTGATGATAAGCACAGGGCGGTTGTGGAGTTTAACCCGCATATTGACAAACTGCATGTGTTGGCACATAGTTACGAACTGATGGCGGAGGAACTGAAAACAGAAGCCTATGATTGCATTCTTGATCTTCAGCAAAACAATATCAGCAAAAGGTTGACTCATGATTTGCAGGTAAAAACCTTTATTTATAAAACTGATGCGTTCAAAAAAAAGATCTATACCCGGTTTAAACTAAACTTACTTCCTCGTATCCACCTTGCAGATCGTTTTTTGCAGGCTGCAACACATTTCGGGATTGAGCAGGATGGCGATGGCCTGGATTATTTTATACCCGCCAATGAAGAAACAAACAAAAGGGATATACCTGCTTCACATTATGCAGGATATATCATTGCCGTTATCGGGGCAGCATATGAAACAAGAAAATGGCCCCTGGAGTATTGGAAGGAATTTTGTACTGCTATTGATCACCCGGTTATCCTCGTTGGACATCCCGAAGATGCTGCAGCGGGCAATGAAATAGCCGCAGTTGATGATATAAAAGTGTATAATGCCTGTGGAAAGTTCAGCATGAATGAAACTGCCGACCTCATCAGTAAGTCAAAACTGGTGATTTCAACCGACAGTGTCTTTATGCACATGGCGGCTGCTTTCAAAAAACCGCTGATTACACTTTGGGGCAACACTACGCCTGCATTTGGAGAATATCCCTGGTATGGAAAAAAATATCTTGCCGGCAAAGATCAGTTGCCGTATGAAATGATTGAGGCAGGCGAGCTACGATGTCGTCCCTGCAGCACTGATGGATTTGCCGGTTGCCCCCGCGGTCATTTTAAATGTATGAAACAAATCAATCCGGCAAATTTGCTGGCAGCCGTTAAAAAATGGCTGTGAATTTTTTCCACCACGGTGCCGGTTTCGGGTGAAACAAAGGGTATGCAGTATGTGCCTGTATTTCTGCCAGTATTTCGCATTTGATATCAGCCATCTCTTCCGCTGTGATCAGAGGTTTTGTATTACCGGTGCAGGAAAGCCAGTTTTGTATCTGCCTGGTTTCTGCTGGCAAGGCCCGGCGTTGCAGGTACCTGCTAATTTTTTTGTGCAGAGTTTCTGTTGTCATAAGGGTATTATTTTTAGAAACGGACAAGGTTAACATTTTACCAAAGATGCATCACTTTTTGCATCGCATACCTGAACTGTTTAAAACTGATATTCAGGGAAAAAATATTTTTCCACCAGTCTTCAGCAAAGCGGGGTTCAACAGATGCTGTTCTTGCAGAAACAGCAACGGGTTGAGGAGTTCGCACTGGTTTCCAGGCTTCAGACAGTTTTGCAACGCTAAACCCGGGAATGATATTCTGGTTGATGAATCTATGGTCCTTTTCATCATTCAACGTCTTGAAAACAGTCTCCACCACCGCTTTTCTTACTTCAGCATACAGGTAGAGCGACAAAGAAAAATTAACCGGTAATTCTATTCTTTTTTCCCATAGGGATACAAATACATCACGGACAATCTGTTTTGCGGATGCATCAGAACCGGTCTTTTCAATGCTGTAACGGTAAAGTAAGTGTGAATAACGATCAAAGATTTCTTCAAATGCTGAAGTATCATGCATGCGAAGCTGTTCAATAAGGATAGAATCCGGAGTGAAATTCCTGCTCATGGGGGGTACGATTTTAGTTAACAATCCGGATACTGGAGTTGTTGTTTATCGCAGGAATTGGGTTCGGATGTGGATGCAAAGTATAAAGAAACTGCGAAGTGTCAAATATCCGCGGTATAAAGACGATCGGAAAAATACGAACACGATTCGCAAATCTTTGAGCATAAGGCGATAAAATTTTAGTAATGCAGATTTTTTTTATTCACATTAACTTTAGATCAGTTGTGCAAACTGTTTACTGATAAATTAGTTCAACTTGCAAGCCGGGCTTTGTTTGTTTTTTCTGCTATTTTTTTTACCCCAAATTCTTTTTGGTCAGCCTCCAAAAGGGGAGATCAGCAGTTTTTATATGAGTGACAGTGTGCTTGTAACCATTGATAAACCGGCAGCCTGGAAAAATCATAAAAAAACCATCATAGTTTTTTATGCGTTACCTAACGGCAACACAACGAAGCAAACGATGGGAAAGAGAATGGAGCCGGGAGATGACTGGCATTTCGATATTCAGCATATCAGGGCACAAACTGAATTTATCAGGAAACGCCTGGGGAAAACGAATTTTGTAGTCATCTATTTGGAGAATCATCTGAAAAGCTGGCCCGCCTGGAAACAGCGGAATCCAACTTTCCGGGAAAAAATCCCTAACATCATTGACTCGCTGGCAAGCCTGGTGACACCCGGGAAAAAATCAATTTATCTCAATGGCCACAGCGGGGGAGGCAGTTTTATATTCGGCTATCTTGCAGGAGTTCAAAAAATTTCACCGCACATTAAGCGGATCAGTTTTATTGACAGCAATTACGGGTATGACAGTTCATATTATCCTGTATTCAGGCAATGGCTCAAAGAAGTGAAACGGTCATCTTTGAATTTATTTGCTTACAACGACAGCATAGCTTTATATAACGGCAAGCCGGTTGTTTCTGCCACAGGGGGCACCTGGCACCGGGGGCATATGTTTCTCCGGCACCTGCAGGATGATTTTGTTTTTGAAAAGGCCGGGCATGACAGTATTTCCATTTATAAAAGCGCTGATAAAAGGATACAGTTCTTTTTTAAACACAATCCTGATAAAGGGATTTATCACACGCAGCAAGTGGAGCTGAACGGCTTTATTCATTCCATTCTTTGCGGCACCAGGCGGGAGAATAAAGGATACAGGTATTATGATAAGCGGGCCTATACATCTTTTATTTATTAAGGCCTGAATTTATACCCAAACCCTGTATTAAAACTATAATTGACTTTAGGAGCCGTGCCGGCCGGAAACCTGTCATACAGGAAGTTCCACTGCATATTGAAGGTGAGGTGCCTGCTTGCTTTTATTTCAAAGGAGCTTTGATTCATAATTCTGAAATCATCTGGTTTTTTGAACAGTGGCTGAAAAAATGTGGTGCTGACGATTTCAATATTTTCCTTTGGTGTGAGAGTAAACGACACATAACTGCTGCTACGGATGTCATTGTGTAAAACAACGGGGCTGGTCAGCTCTTTTTCTCTTTCAAACATTACTAAAGACGCCGCATAGAGCCTTATTTTTTTTTCTTTTAATATCCTGAACCGGGGGCCGGTCCCCAACAGTAACCTTGAGTCAATTAATGTAATGTGATTGTTTTGCGCCTGCATAAATACTTCCCATCTTATTACCGGACCCAATTTTCGGTTAAAACGGAGATGTATAAAACTGTTGTTGATAAACTCTTGCTTGTTGGCTTTCAGAAAATCAGAATTACCAAAAATGAGCCATAGATTTTTTTCTGTTTTCTTTTGCACATGAACCGCCGTGTTGAAGATAAAAATGTCCTGTATGTTCCTCGCCATGGTGAGCCCGGCACCAAAACGACCATCCCAGCCCAGTGAATCGGACTGCATTCTTGCATTTTCAATATTGATGACCTGCGTGTAACTGTTCGAACAAAAGAAATGGAAAACCAGTGCTGCCAATGACATTTTTACTACATTCATATAGGCTGTGTTTTAAAATTGTTGCTGGAATAAAACGGGAAAACGCTTTCTTATCTTTTTTTGCTGGCTGCTGCTGACCTCTTCATAGCGTTTTTTATGTTTTTGCAGGCATACATCGGTCAGGGCTTTGGCCTGGCCTTCTCTAATTGCTTTTTCTGTTTCTTCCTTTAAGGACGAAGGAACATTTTCATTATAAATGACCTGTATACGTGGCGGCATTTTGCCAGTGCCGAGATAGCTTTTCCAAAGCCGGGTACGAAGTTCATCGGTCAGTTCAATGATCATCAGCGTGTCCCTGCCTGACAAGGCCAATCCTTTTTCAGTGATGGTAATAACAATGGATCTGTCGGTTTGAATGGGGGAAACCCTGCTTTCATTTGCTGTTAAAAAAGAAGCTAAAGCCATTGTCAGGAATGCAGCAAACATAAATGGTGGTTTGGAAAGCAAAAGATAGCAAAATTTGTAATGCAAACTTTACCCGGCACTTTATCCTGCCATTTCACTCAGTTCCAACCAGCGTAGTTCCTTTTCATCAAGCTGCTGTGTCACTTCGCTGATGCGGTGTGAAAGCTGCTGCAGTTCCTCAAAAGGCGTATTGCCGCTGTTTAGTTTTTCCGTTATTCTTACTTTTTCCTCGCCTAAGGCGGCTATCTCTTTTTCGAGTGTTTCAAACTCTCTTTTTTCTTTGTAGGACAATTGTCTTTTGACAGCAACCTCAAAAGTGCTGGTTTTGGCCTGTTGTATTTTTTCTTCTGCTTTCCGTTCCGGATCTTTCCGGCTGGCAGCTTCTGCTTTTATCTTTTCAACCCGGTATTGAGAGTAATTACCCGGAAAATCCCGGATGACGCCGTCACCTTCAAAAACAAAAAGATGATCTACCAGGCGATCCATAAAATAACGGTCATGCGAAACGATGATAAGACAACCCGGAAATTCCGCTAAAAAATTTTCAAGCACACCCAATGTCGGGAGGTCAAGATCATTGGTAGGCTCATCCAGTATCAAAAAATTGGGATTGCGGAAAAGAATGGACAAGAGGTGCAGTCTTCTTTTTTCACCACCACTCAGGCTGCTGATATAGGTAAATTGCCTGTCAGGATCGAAAAGGAATAATTGCAGGAACTGTGCGGCGCTTAGTGAGCCACCGCTGGCCAGGGGAAAACTTTCAGCAATATTTTTTACATACTCTATCACCCGCAAGTCTTCCTTTACGGTTAGTCCCTGCTGGGAATAATTCCCGAATATCACCGTATCTCCCACGTTCACTTTGCCGCTATCAGCAGACTCAATGCCTTGCAGGATGTTGATAAAAGTGGATTTGCCTGCACCGTTCTTACCCACGATACCGATGCGTTCTCCTTTTTTAAATGTGTAATCAAATCCTTTCAGGATCACTTTATCTCCATATCGCTTATATACTTTTTTCAACTCGATCACTTTGCCACCAAGCCGGTTCATTTTCATCTGGAGTTGCAATTGCTCTTCTTCCGTCTTTTGTTTTGCTTTCTTTTCTATTTCATAAAAATTATCCTGCCGGCTTTTGCTTTTGGTGGTTCTGGCTTTGGGCTGTTTGCGCATCCATTCCAGTTCTTTCCGGTAAACGTTTTTAGCTTTATCAATACTGGCCTGTTCGCTTTCTATCCTTGCTGTTTTCTTTTCAAGGTAGTTTTCATAATCGCCTTTATATACATAGAGATTGCTGCCATCCAATTCCCATATTTCGTCGCATACGTTATCCAGGAAATACCGGTCATGGGTCACGAGCAGCAGTGTAACGTTTTCTTTATCCAGGAAATGTTCCAACCATTCCACCATTTCCACATCGAGGTGGTTGGTGGGTTCATCCATCACCAGCAGCACATGTTTGTGTTCAAAGCCGATGTCAATAAGTGTTTTAGCCAGTGCCACTCGTTTGCGCTGGCCACCGCTGAGGGTGTTTACGGCCTGTTGCAGGTGGTGAATATTCAGTTTCCCTAATACCTGTTTCACTTTAGCATCAAAATCCCATGCGCCAAGTTCATCCATTTTGATGATGGACGCATTTATTTTTTCTATATCGCCTTCGTCGCTGGCGGCTTCATATTCTTTAATGGCGTTGATAACGGGATGATCGTGAAAAAAAATGTTATCCAGTATTGATTTGTCTTCAGAAAAAGAAGGCTCTTGCTCAAATAAGACCACATCCACGTCTTTATGTATCCGGCATTTACCTTCATCCGGAGTTTCTTTACCAGCCAGAATCTTTAGCAGGGTGGATTTGCCTGATCCGTTCCGGGCCACCAGTGCAATCTTGTCTCCTTCTTCAATATGGAATGATATGTCGGAAAAAAGGGGATTGATGCCATAGCTTTTACTCAGTCCTTCCGCAGATACATAGTGCATGGCGCAAAGATAAGCCCTGCCTGCTTTGCAGGTGGCTGGGCTTATCCGTATAGATCAGGGTTATTTTACAAGATCTTTTGTGGCTTCTATGATCGGTGCTCTGTCCTGGTATATACTGATGAAATCCACTTTGCCATCTTTATTCAGGTGGTTAACACTGTGCGACCAGAACGTTAGTTTTTTCCCGTTTTTATATTTTACATTCACCATCGACCAGTATAGTATCCATTTTCCCGGCGACACAGATTCAGCCTGCGGTTTGTTAACTTGCACAGGTAGTACGATCTCTTCAGAAAAAGTCAGTGAATCAATAATACCCTTGCGGCTGTTCCAGTAATCAACTACTGCTTTTTTACCAACAAGACTATCGCCATTTGACCAGTTGTAGCGTATGGTATCTGCAAAATTTGCTGTCATTGCGTCAATTTCCCCCTTACTTAGCGCATTAAATGAATTTTTTACAATATCTCCTTCACTTACATCCAATAATTCACTGTCGGGTGTTTTCGTGTCGGCGCTTACGGTTGTTCCCGTATCGGCAGGCTGGTCATCTTTCTTTTCATTGTTGCAGGCAAACAGGAATACGGACAGGGTCAAACCCAATAGAATCTGTTTCATAATGTTTTTTTTTTGTGGTTAAGAAATGGTGGTGGTTCTCGTAGCAGAACAGATGGGGTCTTCAGGGGGAGTGTGAATAAGAGAAAATTAGGACAAATTTCAGATTATGACAAAAATTAATTTGTTTAAGTATTCAGAGGCTGAACCAGATCAGCAAACAAATTGCGATGGTGACCAATAATGCTATTAGCAATTCATTATTTTCCCATTTTTCTTTGCGCTGCTGTTCCCGGATGGCTTCGTCAATCATTACCTGGCTTTTCTGGCTTGCAAAAAGTGACAACCGCTTTGCAATGCCGGATGCCTGCCCGGCTTTTAAAACCTTCATGCATTTCAGCACTAAATAGATCACCTGGTCGTTGGTATCCTGATCATTAAATGCTTTTAGCTTTCCAATAGTACTGTCATCAAACCGGGCAATGATGTATTCCGACAGGCCTTCTTTGTCCATCCGGTGCACATCCAGTTTGGAAACATAGCGATCCAGTTCCAGCATTTCTTTCAGCACCGAAACAGGGTTGATGATGGCTTCAGTCTTCCTGATACCAGTGCTTTGCTGGTACCAGCGCTGTTGCAGGTATTGTTCTTTTTTTGAGGGATTCGTCAACACTTCATAAGCTTCCCTGATGTCCGCAAAAATGCTGGCTGATGATGGATCGTTGTTGTTTTTATCGGGGTGGTGGATTTGCGCCAACCGACGGTAGGCCTGTTTGATTTCGGTAAAACTGGCAGAAGGTTCCAGCTCCAGTATTTTATAGTAATCTTTTAAGTGCATGACAGGAGCGAAGTTAGTTGATGGAGTTAATTTGGTGTTGAACGCTGACAGGTATGGCTTAGGTTGTCAAAATACGGCTAACTTTGCCATTCAAAATTTCAAACAACTATGTATAGGAAACTTGTTTTACCTGCTTTAGGGCTTTTATTGATCGCAGCTTGCAATAACGCTGGTGAAGCTGACAATGCTGGCAAGGACACTTCAGCTGCATCCGGTCATGATCACGGCGGTCATCAGCAAACAGTAACCACCGGCGGGGTGCCCGAACTGCCTGCAGTGCCGGATGGTGCCAAAATATTCTTTAAGAATATCAAGGACGGAGCTGTTGTTTCATCGCCGTTAAAAGTGGAAATGGGCGTTGAGGGAATCAGGGTGGATACGGCCGGGCCGGTGCTTGCTGGTGTTGGTCATCATCATATCCTTGTAGATGCAGGTGATTCTGTTGCAACGGGCACTGTCATTCCGATGGATTCAGCACATATTCATTTTGGCAGAGGCCAGACAGAAACTGAACTTAAACTGGCACCTGGTAAACATCGTCTCACATTGCAGTTTGCCGATGGTCTGCATCGTTCCTATGGAGCCAGGATGGCAACCGCTGTGACGGTGGAAGTAAAACAATAATTAATATTAAAAAAAGAGGACTTAGTCCTCTTTTTATTTTTTATTTCAGGTGTTTTCCAAAAAACTCTATTGCCCGTTGCCAGGCTAATTTAGCCGCTGCTTCATTATATCTAGTCGGGGCTGTATCGTTATGAAAAGCATGTTGGGCGCCTTCATACATATACATTTCATAAGGGATCTTATTATTTTTTAAGGCTTCTTCATAAGCTGCAATCCCGGCATTCACCCCCTGGTCCATTTCTGCATAATGCAATTGCAGGGCTGCTTTTATCTTCGGCACATCTTCAGTTTTTGGCTGGCGTCCATAGAAAGGAACAGCAGCTTTCAGCGACGGCACATTTACGGCCAGGTTATTGGCCATAGCGCCACCCCAGCAAAATCCCACACAACCTGCATTGCCATTAAAATCTTTTCTGCCCGGTAAATAGTCAAACACACCCATAAAATTCTTCAGGTTATCCTCTGCTTTCAGTTGCTGGAATTTTGTTCTTGCTTCGTCTGCATTTTCCGGTGTGCCGCCAAGCGGGGCCAGCGCATTAGGAGCAATGGCCAGAAAACCGGCTTTGGCAGCCCGGCGGGCCACATCTTCAATATGCGCATTCAGACCACGATTTTCATGGATCACTACTACAGCCGCATATTTCTTTTCTTCTTTGGGTCTTGCTACATAAGCCTTCATTTCGGCAGGAACCCCGGGGTAGGTAATATATTCTGTAAACAGGTCATCACTGCTGGTCACAGCGGCATTGGCATAATTCACTTCCAGCAGGGGTAAAAGAGCCATCGCTGCAGCGGTTCCACCGGCCAGGGTTGTCAGTCTTTTGAGAAATTCATGACGGCTCAGCGGTTTGTGGGTGTACTCGTCGTAGAGATTAATAATTCGTTGATCCATATAAAATGATTTAGGAGGATCTTAAAGGTACAAACTTGCACCGGGAAATAGTTTGCGTATTTTTAAAGGTTGATTAAACCCTGTCCTGAAGAACAGTTCCATAACATTAAACCAACTTTATGAGGAAGCACTTTTTTTTGTATTCCGCTCTTGTCGCTCTTTTATTATCCATGTCTCTTTTCTTCAATTCCGGCTGTCAACGGGAAGTGGATGAGGTCATCAACAGTACAAACCCGCCTACGCCCATTGACCAGGAAAAAGTGAATGCGGGAATAAAAGGCATTGTGGTAGATGAAAACAACATACCTGTTACAGGCGCCACGGTCAGCAGCGGTGGTCAAACGGTTTCAACAGACCGATACGGTGTTTTTAGTTTTAGAAATATTTCCCTCTCAAAAAATAATGGCTATGTAAAGGTGACCAAACCTGGTTACTTCACGGGGAGCCGCAGTTTCGTAACGGTGGCAGACAGGATACATACTGTTCGCATTATGCTCCTGAAAAAAACAAATAGCGGCAATTTCACGGGTTCGGCAGGCGGCACAATAAATATTGCCGGTGGTGCTAAGCTGGTAATACCTGCCGATGCCATCACCGATGCTTCAGGCACTGCTTACAGCGGAACAGTTAATGTTGCGATGACCTGGCTCAATCCCACCGACATAAATTTTCCTTTCATCATGCCCGGCGATCTTCGCGGCATTACAACAGCCGGTGAAGAAAGAGGTCTTGAAAGTTTTGGTATGCTGGGTGTGGAGCTGACAGGTAGCGGGGGACAGGCTCTTAAAGTTGCGTCGGGCAAAAAAGCAGAACTCACCTTCCCGATACCGGCTTCGATTGCCGGTACTGCTCCCGCCACAATAGACCTCTGGCATTTTGATGAAACCAACGGACGCTGGAAGCAGGAAGGACAGGCCATCAAAAACGGGAGCAACTATATTGCCCAGGTTTCGCATTTCTCTTTTTGGAATTGCGATGCACCATTTCCATTAGTTGATATTTGCATGACGCTTACAGAACCTGTTCATGCCGGCCCGCTGAACAATGTACAGGTGCGTATCAAAAGGCCTAATGGTTCTTATGGATACGGCCGCACGGATTCGTTGGGAAATCTTTGTGGCAAAGTGCCCAGGAATGAAGCACTGGTGCTGGAGATACTTGATCAGTGCGGCAATGTGGTTGCTTCGCAAAACATTGGCCCCTTCAGCAGCAGCACAACGCTTGGTACTATCTCTGTCAACATTCCTGCGCCCAACACACTTGTTATTAGCGGGATCATTCAGAATTGCAGTAACGCTAATGTGACCAGTGGCGCAGCAGTTATTTACACTGCAGGAGGCAATTCTTATACAGCCCCGGTTACAAACGGAGCATTTTCCTTAACCATTCTGAATTGTAACAGTACAACGTTGAATTTTTCCATTCTGCCAATAGATTATACAGCATTGCAGCAAGGGGCAACAGTTTCGGGAACAGGCACCAGCGGAACAGTGAATATCGGCACTCTCCAAGCTTGTGGCACATCTGCATCACAGTTTGTAGAACTGTTGATTGATGGAACACCTTATAATTTTGTTGAGCCGCCGGATAACCTTACGCTGGTTGACTCGGGTGCTCTCAACAACAATAAAAAAACACTGTATGCTTCAAGGTCTGCTGGCTCAAACAATTCAATGGACTTTACTTTTCCTGCTACATCTACTGGTAATTTCAATTTAAGTGCTTGCTGGATCTATTTAGGCGCAGGTATGAGCAGCCAGCAGATCGTTTCAGCAAACCCTGCTGTTACGGTATCTGAATTTGGGGCGGTAACTACCGGTTACATCGCAGGTAGTTTCAATGTGCAAATGAATTTTTCCGGAACAACAAGAACGGTGACCTGCAACTTCAGGGTGCGACGAGATTAATATTGAATAATAATAAATGTAGAGGCTGTTCAATCATTGAACAGCCTTTTGATTTTTATAACAACGATACAATGTTTTGCTAAAAGGTTCTTGCAATACAATCCTGGTAACCCTCATGGCATAATAATAGCGTCCAACTGGTAAGTGATGGGAGAAAACCATTTAAACAATTTTATGAACCTGTTTTTTACAAAAATTAATCGTCCATGAAACGTATCTTGAAAATTGCTGCTGTGGCATTGGTAATTATGCTCGGCAGTTCCTGGCGAAGCGACTTGCTTGCCCAGCCATATCCCCCGGATCAATATCAATCTTATAATGACGATAACGGGGATGTAACATTCCAGACATTTTATGATGAATTAAGTCCTCACGGACAATGGGTGGACCATCCGCAACACGGCTATGTGTGGATACCTGATGCAGGTCCCGTTTTTCGTCCTTACAGCACCAATGGTCATTGGGTTTACACCGATGATTATGAGTGGATGTGGGTTTCCAATTATGATTGGGGATGGGCGCCATTTCACTACGGCCGCTGGGACCAGGATCCCTACTATGGTTGGTTCTGGGTGCCGGGTTATGAATGGTCTCCGGCATGGGTGGCCTGGAGAGATGGTGGTGATTATTACGGCTGGGCACCGATCCGGCCCGGTATCAATGTGGGTGTGAATTTTTCTATTGGCACTTATTCGCCGCCATATGATTTCTGGATTTTTGCGCCAAGACGTTATATTCTTTACCCGAATATTCACAGCTATTTTATTGATCGCCGGCAAAACATGACGATCATTCGTCAAACAACGATCATCAACCATTTCAGCTTTAACCGTAATATTTTCATTACAGGTCCACGCAGATCTCATTTTGAAATATATACCGGACGCATAACACCGGTTAGAATAGCCCAATCTTCCCGACGTGGCCGAAATGTGTTTATAAATAACCAGGTAAACGTTTACAGACCTGTCATTCGCCGGTTTGACGACAGGCGGTTTGCACCCCGGCAGTTTGAAAGGTATGACAGGCAGCGGGCCATAAATAACCGATTTGAAAGAAACAACAATGGTCGTTTCAATGGCAACAATGACCGTTTCCGGAATAATAACGGACGGCGTGATAATGATTTCAGACCCGGAAATAATAACAGGGCGCAACAACCCGGCAACAGGAATAATGATCGTTTTAGCAGGATGAATAATGAAAGACGCAATCCTGCTACCAGGCCGCAGGATAATAATCGTCCGCAGCAAAGAAATGGCAACATTAACAGGCCAATGGAAAGAAGAAACGATGTTCGTCCGCAACCCAACAATAATGGAAGGGTTAACGATCCCGGAAGGATCCGGCCATTCGAGAGAAATAATCCACAGCCTCGTCAGCGGGAGGGGGTGATAAGGCCTTCAGAAAGACCAAATTTTGGTACAGGCAATAATGACAACCGTCGTGTAGAAAGGCCGAATAACCGGCAAATGTCACAACCACGACAGGAAATAAGAAGAGAAACGCCACAACGTCCTGCTCCACGAATGAGTGAAAGAAGACAGGAACAACCTCGCCAGTTCGAGAGAAGAGAAAACTCCAATCAACGCAGAGGAGGAGAGGGCAATAATGGTAGAGGTAATGGACGGGGTAGGGGTAATTAGTCGCTATGCTACCTTAGATACAACACGGGGCCGCCTGAATGGGCGGCCCCGGCTTTTTTCAGAAAAAGATTAAACTTCGGCTTCCAGGTAGGATGCTACAGGCTCACATGTGCAAATAAGATTCCTGTCCCCATGTGTGTTATTAACTCTTGCCACAGACGGCCAGAATTTATTATGAGTCACATAATACAACGGAAAAGCAGCCTGCTGCCTGCTGTAGCTATGTTTCCATTCATCGGCGGTAACGATCTGTTGTGTATGTGGGGCATTCTTGAGCGGGTTATCTTTTTTATCCAGCTTCCCTTCTTCAATGGCTTTGATCTCATCCCGGATAGACAACAATGCGTCACAAAAACGATCCAGTTCAGCTTTATCTTCGCTTTCAGTAGGCTCTATCATGATGGTGCCGGGCACGGGGAAGCTCATCGTGGGGGCATGAAAGCCATAATCCATTAATCGCTTGGCCACATCTTCAGCTTCCACTTCTGCTGATTTTTTGAAAGGACGCAGGTCAACAATGAATTCATGAGCACACTGACCGTTATGATTGGTGTAAAGAATATCATATTTGCCCTCCAATCTTGACCGCATATAATTTGCATTGAGGATCGCATATTCTGTTGCGGCTTTAAGCCCTTTGCTTCCCAGCATACGGATATATCCGTAACTGATAAGCAGGATGGAAGCTGATCCGTAAGGTGCTGCTGAAACAGCATTATATGTGTCCGACAGCTTCATACTGGCTGACACATGCCCGGGTAAAAACTTTGCAAGATGTTTTTTCACACAAATGGGACCCATGCCGGGGCCGCCGCCACCATGCGGGATGGCAAATGTTTTATGCAAATTCAAATGACAGACATCAGCGCCGATCAGGCCCGGGGCGGTTAGCCCCACCTGTGCATTCATGTTGGCGCCGTCCATATACACCTGCCCGCCATGCTGGTGAATGATGTCCGTAATTTCTTTTACGGTTTCTTCATACACACCATAAGTGCTGGGATAAGTGATCATGATGCCCGAAAGATTTGCGGCATGCTGTGCTGCTTTTGCTTTCAGGTCTTCCACATCAATGTAGCCGTTATCCAGTGCTTTCACTACCACAACTTTCATTCCTGCCATAACCGCGGAGGCAGGGTTGGTGCCATGAGCTGAGATCGGTATCAGCATCACATTTCGGTGATGATCGCCATTGGCTTCATGAAAAGCTTTGATGGTGAGTAATCCCGCATATTCTCCCTGGGCACCGCTGTTGGGCTGCAGGCTGCAGGCATCAAAGGCAGTGATCTCGCAGAGATATTTACTAAGTTCATCAATAATGTATTTATAACCCTCAGCCTGTTCAACCGGTGCAAAGGGATGAATCTTGCTCCAATGTGCCCAGCTCAGCGGCATCATTTCTGTAGCCGCATTCAGCTTCATGGTGCAACTGCCAAGCGAAATCATCGATGTGTTGAGGGAAAGGTCTTTATTCTCCAGTGATTTGATATAACGCATCATCTGGCTTTCACTGCGATGGGTGTTGAAAACAGGATGGGTCAGGTAAGCTGATGTTCTTAGCAGTGAAGCCGGAATATGGTGCAAGACATCATCCTGGTGAATATCAAACGCCACCGGGTCATTGTCATTTTCAAAACAGTTGATCAGGTCGTACAAGTCATCAACAGAGGTTGTTTCATCCAGTGAAATACCGATATGATTATTGTCAATATAGCGCAGGTTGATGTGTTGTCTTTCCGCTTTTTCCCGGATGCCCCTAATATTATCTGCTTTAATGGTAATGGTGTCAAAGAAATTATGCGAAACCAGTTCAAACCCTCTTTCTTCGATGGCCCCGGCAACAGTTTGAGTGAGCATAGCTACTCTTTTTGCAATGTTCTTTAAACCGTCGGGCCCGTGGTAAACTGCATACATTGCAGCCATATTGGCTAATAATGCCTGTGCTGTACAGATATTCGAAGTTGCTTTTTCTCGCTTGATATGCTGCTCCCTTGTCTGCAAAGCCATACGGAGTGCACGGTTGCCCTGTGCATCAATACTCACACCGATAATACGACCCGGAATGTTTCTTTTGAAATCATCCTTGCAGGACATGAAGGCAGCATGAGGGCCACCATAGCCCAACGACACACCAAACCGTTGTGCCGGGCCAATGGATGCATCGGCGCCCAGTTCACCAGGCGGAGTGAGTAAAGTCAAAGCCAGTAAATCGGTGGCCATAACAACATATGCCCCGGCAGCATGCACTTTATTGATGAAATCACGATAATCTTCAATCGAACCCTTGTCATTTGGGTATTGTACAATGGCGCCAAAGAAAGTTGTATCAATTGCGGCTGTGTTGTAATCTCCCTTTACTATTTCAATGCCAACCGGAACAGCCCTGGTGAATAACACATCTTTGGTTTGCGGAAAAATTTCAGCATCCACAAAGAATTTTGGCCTTTCAATATGATCTTGTTTGTTCAGGGTGTTAAAGAACATGGTCATAGCTTCTGCAGCAGCCGTAGCTTCATCCAGCAAAGAGGCATTAGCAATGGGCAAGCCGGTGAGATCACTCACCATGGTCTGAAAATTCAATAAACTTTCCAGGCGGCCTTGCGAGATCTCTGCCTGGTAGGGGGTGTACTGCGTGTACCAACCCGGGTTTTCAAAAATATTCCGCAGGATCACGGAAGGAATGATGGTATCATAATATCCCTGCCCGATATAATTGGTATAAACTTTATTTTTCAGTGAAATCTCTTTGATGTGCCTGAGGTATTCATGTTCACTCATAGCTGCCGGTGTCTTCAGCTCATGGTCCATTCGGATGGAAGCCGGTACCGTTTTATCAATCAGCGAAGCGAGACTGCTTTCGCCGATCTTTTTTAGCATTTGTTTAGTTTCCTGTTCATTGGGTCCGATATGGCGGGGGATGAACTCGTTAGATTGTTGTTCGAGCAAACTCATATTTGGATTTCCTTAGATTATAAAAAAAGATGCGCAAAGTTACGGGGGTGGAAGGAGAAAAACCCGGACTTGTGGAAGGGTGGGGAAAAGCCGTGAAATGCTTTTCTTTGCGGGATGCAGGACAAAATTTTGCAAAACTGGGAAAAGAAATCAGGGGAGCGGCAGAAATTGTACAAAAAGTTCCTGCAGCGGGCCGATAAGAATAAAGTGCTCAAGCAACTGCCCGACCTTCACGAAGAGGCATTTTCCAGGATTGACTGCCTGCAATGCGCCAACTGTTGCAAGCATTATTCTCCCCGGTTTAAAACACCGGATATTAAAAGAATAAGCAGGCATCTAAAAATGAGGGAAAGTGATTTTATAGAAACCTACCTGAAAGTGGACGAGGATGGGGATTTTGTTGTAAAGAAATTGCCCTGCCCGTTTCTTGGCGCTGATAATTTTTGCAGTATTTATGAAGAAAGACCTTCTGACTGCCGCCGATTTCCTTATACGGATGAGGATATTATCGTCAAACGAAAAGAGCTGACTTTAAAAAACTCCGGTTTCTGTCCAATTACTTATTATGTATTAGAGAAACTAATGGCTACAGAGAAAGGAAAATAAACTTCAACCTCAATCATCTGATTCTTTTTTGTTACCCGATGTGGCGATAAGTCCCCATAGAATAAGAGCAGCTATAATGATGAAGATTATTTTCATGCTTTTTCGTTAATCTCTTCCCATGCCGCTGTCAGCGACCGGTTGATGCCGTCTCCTTTCCACTCCGTCACGCCGGGAATAGTTTTGTATTGAAGAAATGCTTCTTTCGTTGTTCCTTTTTTTAATTCTTCTTCTGTAAAGGCCAGCAGTTTTTCAAAATAATCTTTCATCAGCAGCACATCTTCTTTTTTGCCATATACTTCATGGCCTTCAGAGGCATGACCAAATACATAGATGGTTTTATTGTCAAATTTCCTGGTGGCTTTTTCCAGCACGGTGATCCAGTTGCGGATGGAAGCCCCGGCCGTTCTGTCAATGAACGGGTACCGCCTGTTGTTAACAAGATCGCCGACATGTACCACATTTGCCTTTTCAAAATGGATCAATGCATCGCCATCCGTATGTGCTGCCCCGAAATAGGAAAGGCTGATCTTTTCTTTTCCTAACTCGCTGGTCCAGGTATCGGTAAATGTCTGGTCAGGATATAGCTGTCGTTCTTCGGACTTTTGTTGTTCCGCCACTCTTTTCTGATTCTTTAAAGAATTGGCATGGGCCAGTACATGCTCGGTTATTCCCTTGAAAGAAATATTTCCGCTGCTGTGATCGCCATGATGATGCGAATTGATCAGCAGTTTAATTGGCTTTTCACTTCTTTTTTTCAGTTCATCTATCAGGTGTTTGCTCTGATCTGGAAACTGGGAATCCACGACTGCAATGCCATCTTTGGACAACAGGAAGGCAATGGTTCCGCCTCTCTCTGTAAAAACGCCAACAGTGTCTGTCAACATGGTTATTTTCCAGGGTTCCTGGAATAGCGAAGAGAGTATTTTTTGTTCTGCGAATGTTAAAGCAGCAATAGAAAATCCGGTTTGCTGAATGAATGAACGGCGATTCATATGTTGATTTTATTTTACAAGTTACAAAAATGTTACGGCCGGTATTTTTAATGTGTAAAAAGAATAATTTCGTTTTTATGGTGGGGCGAAAAAAGAATAACATCAAAACCCTGTTTCAGTTCAGGCCTGTACGCTATTTAATACTGAAACTGCGATTTCCCCGTGACCAGGAAAACATACAGACAGCTATCCGCAGCATCAAATCGGCGGCAAACCTGACTGGGCCAAATTTATGGGTGCTGGTGGCTGCCATTTTTTTAGCCTCGTTGGGATTGAACACCAATTCCACAGCTGTTATCATTGGTGCGATGCTTATTTCACCTTTGATGGGGCCCATCACCGGCTTTGGACTGGGATTGGCTACAGATGATCTGTTTCTTGTAAAAAAATCCGTCCGGAATTTTATCGTGATGGTGTTTATGAGTGTTGTCACTTCTGCTATTTTTTTCCTGTTGAGTCCGGTTAAAGAAGCAGGTTCTGAACTGTTGGGCCGTACATCGCCAACGATTTACGATGTGCTGATTGCTTTTTTTGGCGGGGTGGCAGGAATCATTGCATCGGCCAGCCATTTGCGTAATAGCACTGTAATACCGGGTGTTGCCATTGCCACTGCCCTGATGCCTCCATTGTGTACAATGGGGTATGGTCTCAGCATCCTGAGCTGGAAATATATTTTCGGAGCTTTTTACTTATTCATGATCAACTCAGTCTTTATCAGCCTGGCTACCTATTTTATTGTTCATATCCTGAAATATCCAAGAGCAGAACTGACTGAGCCGGTGAAGAGAAAAAGAATTCATAGCCTGATGACAGTGATCATTGTGCTGATGATTGCTCCCAGTATCTATCTCACCTTTCACATTGTAAAAAAATATTTTTACCAGCAGCGTGTAGAGTCTTTTATCAAGGATGTCGTTCAGGATGATCAGCATATTGTTGTCACCAGCAAGTTTGTGTATAATCCCGGCCGCTCTACGCTGGAACTGGTGATGGTAGGTGAACCCTATGACAGCCTGCAAAGGGTGGAACTAAATCAGAAGATGGCTGCATACGGGATAAGCGGATGTGAGCTGGTAATATACCAGGGGCCTGATAGCCGGGCCGCTGTGAAAAATGTTTTTGATGTGCTGCATTCAGATGTGGAAGTGCAGCGGATGTCCATCAAAGAAATGTATATCAGGATGGACAGCCTGCAGCGGGGCATGAATGGTGCAGTTTTGCCCGATAGCCTGCAGATAAAACTGGCGAAAGAAGTGTATGCTGCCGATTCTTCTTTGTTGCGGTTAACAGTACAGCGTTCATTAAGTTTTAACCCGGCACTTAACAGGAATGATACACTATGGTATGTGCAGACGGCGTTTAAAAATGAACTTTCACCCTTTCGCCGGGCCCAGTTGGAAGCATGGCTGAAAGGCAGGCTGCAATCATTCAATGTAAGGTTGCGGATCGAAGAACCTTAGTATTCAAATTTTCTCAGCGAAGGGGCCTTGAACCAGGTGATGATAGCGACGATGAGAGTCATGCTGCCACCAAAAATGACGGAAGGAACTGTGCCCATGGCCCTGGCCATAAAACCACTTTCAAACTGACCCAGTTCATTGCTGCTGTTGATGAACATCGAGTTGACACTGGAAACCCTTCCTCTCATTTCATCGGGTGTAACCAATTGCAGAATATTGCTGCGGATGATGACACTGATGCCATCCAGCATACCGGCGATGAGTAAAGCAATGAACGAAAGCCAATAGACTTTGGAAACGCCAAACAGGATAATACAAACACCAAAACCAGCCACTGCATAAAGAAGACGAAACCCTTGCTTCTTTTTCATGGGTCGCAGGGTGAAAGCTGTGATCATGATGACAGACCCAATGTCCATTGCAGCATTGAGCCATCCAAAACCAATAGGGCCGACAGCCAGGATCTTTTCTGCAAATTCAGGAATAAGTGCCACAGCGCCGCCAAATAACACTGCAAACAGGTCAAGCGAAATAGCGCCAAGCATCACTTTGTTCTGGAAAACAAATCGCAGTCCTTCTTTCATACTGTCCCATGTTTTCACATGCTGTGTTGTTACCACTACAGGTTTCTTTTTGATGAAGGAGATCAGTAATGCTGCAGCCAGCACATAGCCGAGAATGATATAAAAAGTGACATGCACACCAAGCCAGGCAATAAAAAATCCAGCGGATGCATGCCCGGTGATAGAAGCTGCCAGCCAGGTGGAAGAGCTGATATTGGCTGCAAAATGTAAAATATTTCTTGGCACCAGTTGCGCAATGATAGCAGTGGTGGCAGGCCCGGTGAAAGCACGGATGGCCCCGGTGCAAAAGATAACGCCGTAAAAAAATAACTGCGGTGATTGTGCCGTTACATTTCTGCCAAACCATGGTGAGGTGATGACGATCAGCGCTACCACGCAAAGGGAATAGGTGAGCACACCCTTCAACAGCAGTGTTCTTTTGTCTGAGCGGTCAATTACATGCCCTGCATACAAAGCGAGCAGAAAAACAGGTACAAATTCGGATAAACCCGCCAGCCCGATAGCAAAAGAGCTTTGCGTGAGTTTGAACAACTGGTAAGCTGCTACGGTGCCCAGCATCCGCAAGGCCATAATGAGAAAAAAACGGGCAACAATAAAATAACGGAATTCCTGGTGTTGCAGTGGTTGCAGGCTGCTGCGCTGAATGAAAGACGACATTTGACCAAAGATAGGAGGAATTCAAATGTTAAGGCAGTGTCAGGTAATGCTGACCATCATCATACTCTTTGCCCAACGCATCAACGATGGTTTGCAGGTGTTTCTCATTGCCGAGAAAATCCGCATTGGCGGCATCTACAAACAGCGTTTTGATATTATGCTGTTTGATATAATGTGTATAGGTTTCCTGCAGGTTGAAAAGATATTCATCAGGTATATTCTGCTCGTAGGAACGGTTCCTTTTTTTGATATTATCCTGCAGTTTATTCACCGGTGCGTGGAGATAAATAAGAATGTCGGGCTGAACCAGTTGTTGGTGAATGATATCAAACAGCCGCTGGTATAAACGGAATTCATCATCAGGAAGTGTCACTTTGGCGAATAACAGGCATTTGGTAAACAGGTAATCAGAAATGGTAACACTCTGGAAAAGGTCTTTTTGCTGCAGCAGGTCTTTCAGTTGCTTGAACCGCTCGGCCATAAAAAATAATTCTAAAGGGAAAGCATACTGCTGCGGGTTTTCGTAGAACTTGGGCAGAAAAGGATTGTCGGCAAACTGTTCCAGTATCAGCCTGGCATTATAATGCTTGGATAGCAAATGAGCCAGTGTAGTTTTACCGGCGCCGATATTTCCTTCTATAGTGATAAAGTGATAATGCATGAATATATCCGGCGGCTCGCTTTGAAACTGCCGGCAGGTCGCAAAATAATTGAAATGATTGTTTGCTACCGGACAACCGAACATCTTGTGGATAAATCAGGAAATTTTTTTTACTGCCAGCTCATCCGTGCAATCGGCAAGTAATTCTGCAATACTTTTTTTCAGGACAGGATGTTCCACATCTGCGGCAATTTCTGACAACGGCATCAGTGCAAAACGCCGGTTCTGCATTTCAGGATGCGGCAGTTTCAGCAGCGGGTATTTATGTATTTCATCATTGAATAATAATATATCAATATCAATGAGGCGGGGCCCGTATTTCGTTTCCCGCACCCTGCCCATTGTTTTTTCCACTTTCAGCAAACGACGCAATAGCTGGCGTGCATGCAATGTGGTGTGCAGTTCAATGGCCTGGTTCAGGAAAGCTGGCTGATCCGTTTGCCCCCATGCCGCTGTCTCATATAATGCTGACATTTTAGCAATATGCCCGCATTCCCGGCCGATCAGTTTTGCTGCATTAGCCAGGTTCTCTTCCCGGTTGCCAAGGTTGCCCCCCGTTAGTAAAAAAGCTTTATTCATGATCCGACAGGCACAAAGGGCTCAAATATCTTTATTTTTGGCTTTCATCAATCTTTTTATGTATGCGGGGCTTTTTTAAAATATTTTTTGCATCCCTTTTATCATTGATCGTTTTCACGTTGCTGGTGTTTTTTTTCCTGGTGGCCATAGTCGGCGGCATCGCTTCCAAAGAAAAGATCAGGGTGTTGCCCAAATCGGTGCTGGTGCTCGACCTCAACCAGCCCTATGCAGAACAGTTTCAGGAAAACCCGCTAAGCTTGCTTAGTGGTGACCAGGAGAAAGATATTCCCGGTCTTTATGATGTCATCCGGCTTTTACAGAAAGCCAAAACTGATAAACATATTGAAGGGATTTTGCTGAAGGGCGGTGTTAATCCCAACGGGTTTGCAGCCAGTGAAGAAATACGAAATGCATTGCTGCAGTTTAAAGAAAGCGGCAAATTCATCATGGCCCATGCCGATGTCATTTCCCAGCGTTCTTATGCCGTAGCCAATGTGGCTGATAAAATTTACATAGGTCCCCATGGTTATTTCGATTGGTCGGGATTCAATGCAGAATACCTTTTCCTGAAAGGGACACTGGATAAATTAGACATTCAGCCGCAGATTTTTTATGCGGGAAAATTTAAAAGTGCCACTGAACCGTTGCGCAGCGACCGCATGTCGGAAGAAAATCGTTTGCAGACCTCCGTTTGGCTGAATGATCTCTATGATCAGTTTTTGCAGCAAACATCTGTCGCAAGAGAAATTGACACAGCGACACTGCGCCGCCTGGCCGTGCAGGGAAGCATACGCACTGCTGCAGATGCGCTGGAGCATAAATTAGTTGACGGTCTCCGCTATGATGATGAAGTGAAGGATGAAATAAAAGAAAGGCTCGGTGTTGATAAATATGAACGCATCAATTTTATAAGCATTAATGCTTACCGGGCAGCGGTGAATTATAAAAAAAGCGGCAGCGAAAAGATCGCCATTATTTATGCTGAAGGCGATATTGTGGACGGCAGCGGAGAGCAGGGCATGATCGGTGGCGACAGTTATCGCAATCTTATCCGCAAAGCCAGGCTGGACCGTTCTGTAAAAGCAATTGTGCTCCGTATTAATTCCGGTGGCGGCAGTGCCATGGCCAGTGAGAACATGCTCCGGGAACTTATTTTGGCCAAAGAAGAAAAACCTGTGATCGTTAGTTTTGGCGATGTGGCGGCATCTGGTGGGTATTATATGGCAGCAGCGGCCGACAGCATTTTTGCATTGCCGGGCTGCATCACCGGTTCCATCGGTGTGTTTGGTATCATTCCCAATATGCAGGGCTTTTTCAAGAACAAACTGGGAGTGACCTTTGACGGGGTGAAAACAGCGCCTTATGCCGATGCACCTTCTTTCACCCGGCCGATGAATGAGAATGAGAAAAAAATGCTGCAGGCTGAAATAGAAAATATCTATTCACTCTTCAAAAAAAGAGTGGCGGAAGGAAGAAGAAAAGATACTGCGTTTGTTGAAACCATTGCACAGGGCCGTGTTTGGACAGGGCAGCGGGCTATAGAAATTGGTTTGATCGATCGCTTCGGGGGTATTGATGATGCAGTGAAAGCTGCTGCAGCCAAAGCCGGGCTCAAAGATTATTTTGTAAGGGAATATCCCGAACCGGAAAACATCTTTGACCAGTTGTTTGGCAAAACTGACCCGCTGAATTATAAAGAGAAACTGAAGCAGGAACTGGGCGAAGAGCAATACAGGATATTTGAAGAGATGAGAAGGGTGCAGCAACTTACCCGTTCGGTGCAGGCAAGACTTCCATTTGAAATTTTTATTCAGTAAGAATAGGGAATTGATCAGGAAGGTTGAGAAAACTTTTAAAGGATAGTTCAACTACATTTGTCGCATAACCAAGCACATGTCAAAACCTTACAGCCAAAGCAAAGCACTCTGGGCCATCACCAAAGCCAGTTTCAAAGCAATTTTCAACCAGCCCATTGCTATTTTTTTCAGCTTGCTGTTTCCTATCATCTTCATACTCATTTTTGGGGCTTTTGGCAGCGGCGGCAGCCCTGTTTATCGCATCACTTTGGCCGAAGGAACCGACACGGTGAACAATAAGTTTTTACAAAAAGTGATCAGCAGCCCCCTGGTAAAACTGGTTCGTTTCCCCGACAGCATTGCCCGTAATAAAGAATTGCAGAAAGGTCGTATAACGGCTATGCTAGGTGTTGCCACCGCCACTGATTCAGCAGGCAAAACACAGTATAAAGTGCAGCTCCGGTCCACCACCGCCAGCGCCAATACTTTCGGTGCTTTCATTCAGATATTGCAATACATGAAACTGGAATTTGAGCTGGAAGAATCCGGAAATAAAGAAGAACTGGTGGCTGTGGCGCCGCCTCAGATCACCGAAGTGCGGAAATACCGGCAGATTGATTTTGTGTTGCCCGGCCAGTTGGGTTTTTCCATCTTGTTCTCCACGCTGTTTGGCATAGCTTTCACTTTTTTCGGGCTAAGGGAACAATTGGTGCTGAAACGTTTTTATGCTTCACCGGTCAGCCGCATAAATATCCTGCTGGGCATCGGCGCCAGCCGTTTGTTTTTCCAGCTCATCAACGTGCTGGTGCTGGTACTGTTTGGCTATTTCTTTTTAAACTTTACATTACAGCATGGAGTGAGGACAGTAATTGACTTGTCACTGATGTCAGTCATTTTATTGTTCCTGTTGTTGGGAGTGGGTCTCATTTTTAGCAGCATTGTAAAAACCGATACGGCGCTGCCGCTGCTGATCAATTTGTTTGGTTTTCCGCAGATGCTGCTGTCAGGCACCTTTTTTTCCATCGAAGTCTTTCCCAAATGGCTGCAGCCTATCTGCAATGCGCTGCCGCTGACACAATTCAACAATGCCGTCCGCAAAATATCTTTTGAAGGACAAAGCATTCTGGAATGCTGGCGGGAGATAGGCATCCTTGGCATCTGGATGGCCGTCACCTATGCAATCCTGGTAAAAGTGATCCGCTGGCAATGACAAAAAGAATTTTCAATTAATCAACCCTTACGTGAAACTAGTTAAACTCGGCCTCATCAGTGCAATCTTCCTGTTCCTGCTGGTAACAGGCATTTCTTTATTCATTCCCTCAAAGGTCCGCATATCCCGGGCGACACAATTGAATGCAACATCCGAAAAGCTGATGGAGCATATCAGCAACCCTGCCAACTGGAAAAACTGGTTTCCCGGCATGGATTCAGCTACTTTGTTTTATGAAGATGGAAAACTGAAAGGGGCTGTGCTGGATGCAACAAGCCACCGCATTTTAAAGATGAAACAGGTAAACGACAGTACGGCACTGGCCGAGTATGCCGGCGTCCGTCAAAAGAAGGTACTCACGGGCTGGAATATTTTCCGGGACAGCAGCACGGGCACCGTTACATTGCAGTGGTATATGGATTTTTCACTTCGCTGGTATCCCTGGGAAAAATTTTCGAGCATCCTGTTTGAAAAACAATATGGTCCGCAGATGGAGCAGGGGCTCAGCAGGCTAAAAGAATGGCTCGAAAATAATTGACAGGCGGCTACTAAAGTGAACGTTGTCTTATTTAACTTCAATGTTCATTTCAAAACCTAATACTTATTAATATGAAAAAAATTTTCCTGCTCGCAGCCCTTTTTGCAACAACCATCGTTTTTGGTCAGCGCAAAAGTCCGCATGATACAGTAACCAATGGAAAAGCTACCGTCACTTATGGAAGACCTTATAAAAATGACCGTGTCGTTTTCGGTGGCCTGGAAAAATTTGGCAAAGTTTGGCGGGTCGGCGCCGATGAAGCAACGACCATCAGTTTCAAAAGTGATGTGAAGTTTGCCGGCGCTGCCGTAAAAGCAGGCACATACACCTTGTTTGCTATACCGGAGGAGAAAGAATGGACCATCATCCTCAACAGTGTGCTGGGTCAGTGGGGCGCCTACAGTTATGAAAAGAACAAGGAAAGCGATGTGGCCAAAGTGAAAGTAGCATCAAAGAAATTGGATAAAGTGGTAGAGCAACTCACTATTCGTTTTGGCAGCGACAATTCGCTTATCATCGAGTGGGACCAGACACAGGTGACTGTGCCGATGAGTTTCTAAAACTTATGTTGAAAAAAAATGAAACGGGTTGCGGACGCAGCCCGTTTTTCATTTGCTTCTGATTACGGCGACTATCCTGAAGCCAATATTGTTTTTGGGTTTTACGCTGAGGTTGTGGTTTGAAAATAGTTCACTTTCTGCACTGATGTGCCCAGCAGCAACCGTAATTACAACATCTTTGTTTTATTGGTAAGTGTTAATGAAAAAGCGGGGATTTGATACATGAAGACCAGCAATGGCGTAAATGCAGGCAAGGCAAAATCTGCTGAATGATTAATTGGATTCTTAAGGAAAAAAAATCTGAAAACGGTCATTCATTTTTTTGGTTCGATCAAATCCCAGAGGTTTCCATATAAATCCTCAAAAACGGCTACTGTTCCATATTCCTCGATGCATGGTTCCCTGATAATTTTGATATGCTGGTCAACCAGGTTTTGATAATCCCTTTTAAAATTGTCGGTATGCAAAAACAAGAAAACCCGTCCGCCTGTTTGGTTGCCGACCCTGCTTTTTTGGATTTCATTTGTCGCCTTAGCCAATAATAAAGAAGTATTACCGGTTCCCCGGGGAGTTACAAGTACCCAGCGTTTAGTATCAGACAGAGGAACATCTTCGGTTAGAATGAATTTTAGTTTATTGGTATAAAAATCAATCGCACTGTCATAGTCATCCACAACAATTGCAATATGGGCAATTTTTTGCTGCATTGTGATTGCTGCTGTTTATCATTTATAATTTTAAACGTTTGAATTACTTTACTATGTTTGAAGATATGCCTGAAAAATCTTCAAACCCGCAACGATCCGCGGAAACCCCTGGCGCCATAGTAAGAATCGGCGCCATTGTGATACATGAAAACGGTATCGTAGCGGCGGTCGCAGAAGATGGCTCCACCCAATTTTCTGATAGCAGCGGGTGTTTTCACCCAGCTTGAAGTTTTCAGATCAAAGCTGCCGAGCTTTTGCAGTTCACGGTATTCCTCTTCTGAAAGCAGTTCAACACCAATATCAGCCGCCATGGTCATGGCATCGTTGGCCGGTTTATGCTCTTTTCTCTTGTTCAGCGCCTCACGGTCATAACAAATGCTCCTCCGACCCGCAGGGCTTTCAGCAGCGCAGTCGTAAAAAATATATTCGTCGGTCTTTTTATCATAAGCTACTACATCGGGCTCTCCGCCGGTTCTTTCCATTTCATACAGCGACCAAAGTTTTTCTGCCTTTGTACCCAGCCTGTCCTGCACTTTTTTCCATTCTATACCCTTGTGACGGCTTCTGTTTTTTTCAAAACGGGCCTGTAAGATGCGTAGCAGTTCTTCACTTTGCGTAGCGGATAGTTTTTTCTTATTACTAGACTTGCTCATTGTTTTTTATTTTAAATGTTGCTATTGCTAAAATTATAACTACCGCTGAATATAACAATGATAGCAGCTCAAAACCTGTGGTGCCCTGGTGATAAGTGGTATTAAGTTATTGTATCTTTTCCTCAGTTCGGGAAGCTGATCTTTCCCATCGAAACATTGGGAATGCCGTTTCGGCCCTCACCAAAATTTACCCGGCTGCCGCAAATGGTTTCATTGGCCAGCACAGCAAACAACACAGCTTCTTTTGCATCCGGGTTAATATGCAGTTCGGCGGTGCTCTTAAAATCAGCCAAAGGCAATTGAGCTTTTATGTTTTGCATGAGCAGAGGGTTGTGCATGCCACCGCCACTGACAAAGAAGCTGAAGTCATGCCTGTTGCCGACACATTTTTTTATAGCATCGGCTATCGTATCCGCCGAAAATCTGTTCAGTGTGGCCATACTGTCTTCCGTACTTACTTCGCCGATACCTGCTTTTTGCAGGGCTGCGTTCAAGTAAGTCAAATTGAATAATTCAGGCCCGGTTGTTTTAGGAAAAGGCTGCGCAAAAAAAGGATGATCTTTCAAAGCTGCCAGTAGTGATTCCTGCACTGTTCCTTTGGAAGCAACAGCAGCATCCTCGTCAAAATATTTTCCCGGAAAAGCTTGTTGCACCAGCGCATCCATCATCGTGTTGCCGGGCCCCGTGTCTGTACAAAACACTTCATCAGCATTTAGATTGCCGGGGAGGTAAGTGAAATTGGCAATGCCGCCGATATTGAGCATGATCCTGTTTTCACCAGCCTTTGAAAAGATGAGAAAATCACCGTAAGCCGCCAGCGGGGCGCCTTCGCCTCCGGCGGCCACATGTTTTTGCCGGAAGTCACTCAGGGTGATGATGCCCGTGTGTACGGCAAGATGATCACCATCGCCGATCTGCAAAGTGGCATTGTCAAATGCTGCATGTCCATGCAATGATTTAGGTGCATGAAAAATAGTTTGACCATGACTGGCCACAAGATCTACTTCGCCGGGTCTGATATTCCACTTTTTCAAACAATCTAAAATAATAGCGCCATGCTGCCGGGCCACCCAGCCATTGAGCAAGCACAGCTTTTCCAGGTCCACGTTTTTTTTGGAAAAAACAGAAGCGATATGCGACTTAAATGCCGGCTGATAAGGCATCGTTTCAAAGCGCAACAGTTCTATCCTTGTGTCCATACCGGTTCCGGAAAAACGGCATAAAGCGACATCAAGTCCATCAACGGAAGTGCCCGACATCAGCCCGATGATAAGCCGTTCCTGCTTGCCGGCAATGCGGGTAAGGGATGCTACCTGTGGATTCATACTGTTGATTTTGCGGGTTTGAAGAAGATTTTTTGCGCTTTAATGCAGGAAGTTAAACAAAATTTTGCATTTTTTTGCCGGAATTGAAATATTGCATAATTTCCATTTGCATTTTGCCAAAACGCTATGCTTAAGAAAGAACGCCAGGCTTTTATTCTGCACCAGGTGAACCTGCACAACAAAGTGTTATCTGTTGACCTGAGCCAGGAAATGAATGTGTCGGAAGACACCATCCGCCGTGACCTGAACGAAATGCACCAGCAGGAAAAGCTTATCAAAGTGCATGGCGGAGCCCTTTCCAAATCCTTTTATCTCTCGGTGCAATCCACCAATGTTTATGCACTCGATGGTAAGAAAACCATCGCTATGAAAGCGGCGAAGCTGATTAAAGACGGCATGTTTGTACTCACCACCGGAGGCACCACAATTATTGAACTGGCCAAGGCCCTGCCACCGAATTTATCGGCCACTTTTATTACAGTGAGCCTGCCTGCAGCCTACGAATACATTCACCACCCCAATATTGAAGTGATCTTTATCGGCGACAGAATTTCGAGAAGTTCACAGATATCAATTGGCGCCGAAGCTATTTCCAAAATAAAAGACATCCGGGCCGATCTCTGTTTTCTTGGTACCAATGCCATTGACGTGAAGCATGGGCTTACCGATAATGACTGGGATGTAGTGCAGATCAAAAAGACAATGATCGGCTCTTCACAAAAAGTGGTTTCACTGGCCATTGCTGAAAAACTGAATACATCACAACGCATCAAAGTGTGTGATATAGGGGAGATAGATGTGCTGGTGACAGAACTGGAACCTTCAGACAAACGGCTGCAGCCCTATGTGCAGGCCGGGGTGGAGGTGATATAAAATTTTTAGAACAACTGACAAGAACATAAGACAACAAATTCTTTACATTAAAAATTACAGTATGAAAAATCTGCTTTGCTTGCGGCAGGGAAAATGGAGATCTCTTTTCCTTGTCTTGTTTCTGCAGCTCATGACGGCCATGACATGGGCGCAGGTACGTATCAGTGGGAAGGTGACAGGAGCTGACGGAAATCCCGTCCAGGGAATTTCTGTCATTGTTCAAAACACCAGTTTTGGTTCGGCCACCGGTCTTGACGGGACATATATTATTGTTGCCGAAATAAAAGCCGGTTCTTATACACTTGAATTTTCCGGGGTTGGATTTAAGACACTCACCCAGTTATTGCAGATCGGCTCAGCGAATGCTTACACCGCTGATGTGCAATTGGCCGAAGATGCATTGAATCTTGATGAAGTGGTCATCACCGGTACATCTGCCGGAACCACCCGCCGGCAGTTGGGTAGTTTTATCAGCACCGTAAAGGCTGATCAGTTGACAAAAGGTGCAACAGGAAATGTGCTGGCAGCCTTGCAGGGAAAAACACCGGGTGCACAGATCATACAAAACACCGGTGATCCAGGCGGAAGTATGTCTGTAAGGTTAAGAGGAATCAGTACTATTAACTCATCCAGTGAACCATTGTATATTGTAGATGGTGTGATCGTAAGCAACAGTGCTAGGCGGGTTACGAATACCCAGGCAGCATATGACGGGCTTATTTCTCCTGCTCCTAACAGGCTGGTGGATATCAACCCGGCGGATATTGAAAGAATAGAAGTGTTGAACGGAGCTGCGGCTGCGGCCATTTACGGTTCAAGAGCCAATGCCGGAGTAGTGCAGATATTTACCAAACGTGGAAGCAGCGGTGCACCGGTAGTGAGCTTCAACACCAGTGTTAATGTCAACCAGCTCCGCAAACAGGTAGGTGTGAATATGGCGCCTACAAAGTTTGGAGGGCCTACTGACGGACCCGGTGCGTTGACACAGGATATCCTTTTACCGGCTAACACCAACACAACTCCGGTTACCCGTTACAATTACTGGGACTACATTTTCAGGGATGGCATCGGCACCGATAATAATATCTCTGTGAGAGGTGGCAAAGACAAGACAAAATATTTCTTCTCTGCTTCTTATTTCTATAACCAGGGTATAATTAAAAACACCGATTTTAAAAGGTTTAGTTTTCGTACCAATATTGACCAGGAGATCAATAGCTGGATCACAGCCAATATCAGTATGAACTATATTAATAGTAAGGCAAATGAAAAACCCGACGGAAACTCTTTCTTTTCACCTATGAACAGTGTGACCATCATTGGCAATTTCCACAACATCTTTGCCCGTGATCCTAACGGCAACCTGCTGGCAGTAGGTGAGAGAGGTCGTATCAACCCGGTAAGCATCATTGAAGATTTTGACCAGCGGCAGGAAACCAACCGTGTCATTGCAGGCCTGGGTCTCAAAATGAAACCATTCAAAGATTTTACCCTTGATTATACACTGGGTATTGATAATGTGGCGCAGGTGGGAACAACTTATATTCCGCCTTACACCTACAATGCAAGCCCCGATTTCTGGGGTGGTGGCCTTACGCTTGACCCCACCCTGAATGGTTATGCCAGCACAGGTAACAACCAGCAGTTCCTTATCAATCATGAGATCAATGCCACGCTGAACAAGAATATCACAAAAGATCTTGCTTCAACCACTCAGCTTGGCTATTCTATGCAATATGAAAAAGGAAACTTTGCTGTGCTGCAGGGAAGAGGCCTTGCACCGTTTGTAAGCACAGTGTCAGGTGCCAGCACAGTATTGCCGGGTGTAGACCAGCGTTCTGAAATATCCATCTCAGGTGCTTACCTGCAACAAAATTTTAAATTCCGTAACCGATTCTTTCTGACCGGTGCCGCCCGACTGGATGGTTCATCCGTATTCGGTGAAGAAGAAAGAAACCAGTTGTATTATAAGCTTAGTGGCAGCTATGTCATCAGTGACGAATCATTTTGGGAAAAAGCCGGGCTTGACAGGGTGATCAATTTTATGAAGATCCGTGCAGCCTATGGTGAAAGTGGTAACCTGACCGGTATCGGTGCTTATTCCCGTTTCAATGTATATAATGCTTCACCGCTGGTTGGTCGCACTTCTTTATTGTCGCCGGGCGAACTGGCAAATGAGAATGTGAAACCAGAAGTACAGAAGGAAATTGAGATAGGAACAGATATGGCGTTATTCAACAATAGGATGACGATTACGTTCAACTGGTATAACAAAAGGGTAAAAGACCTCCTTATCAGCCGCTTCATTGCTCCGAGCAATGGCTACACCAGCCTGCTGGATAATATTGGTGAAGTAAGTAATAAGGGTATAGAGATCATGGTTGGCGGTTCGCCGGTTCGCAACAAGAATTTCCGCTGGGATGTGGATGTAATTTTTAACCGGAACCGAAACAGGGTTGAAAATATCCCGCAGGGTCTTATACAGTATAACTTGCCTGCCGGCGCTATCTTCCTGCTGCCCGGTCAGTCAGTAGGTGTATTTTATGGTTTCTTCTTTGCCCGGGATGCAAATGGAGCTGAGATCAAAAATCCTGCAGGTATTCCACTTCAGGAAAGAGGCATCCAAAACTCTTTTACCAGCTACACTACTCAACGTGACGGAAACGGGCTTCCTACGGGAACACCACTGCGTAAAGTGATAGGAGATCCTAACCCTGACTGGACAGGAACATTAGTGAACACACTCAGTTATAAGAAACTTTCGCTGCGGGCACAACTGGATGCTGTGCAGGGAGTGGATGTTTTCAATGCTGATTTCCGTACCCGCCAGGGTGTGGGCAATGGTAATGAGTTTGCAGAAAAGGAACATAGGGGTGAAATACCAAGAGGATATATCAGTGGCATCTATGCCATTGAAGAATGGCGTATATCTGACGGCAGTTTTGTTAAGCTCAGGGAATTGTCACTCAGCTATAATCTTGGTCGCCTGGGCAAATCCATCAGCGATCTCACCATAGGTTTTGCCGGACGCAACCTGATAAGCTGGGATAACTACAATGGTTTTGATCCTGAAACAAACGCCGGGGGTGGCAGCACACTGGCCCGGGGTATTGATTTCGGGAATGTACCTATTCCAAGAACTTTTTCACTTACCCTCAATGCCAAATTTTAATTCTATCAATTCAAACCTGAAATTATGAAACGAATAATATATTCATTGGTTCTTCTGGGTACAGTGATGCTGGGCATTACCTCCTGTAAGAAGAACTTTACCAATCCCGGGGCCACCCTGGTCAATGATGCACTCAATAGCTCCGTTGGTTTAACCGGCGTTGCCATTGGTGTGCAAAAGCAATACAGTGTAGGCCGGCAGTCTCCATTATATAATTTAGTTACGGCTAACGGGTTCTCCACTTTTGAGTTGCGTTTGCAAAATGCAGGTAACCTGGACGAGTTCAATCTTTCCGTTGGAGGCATCAATGTGGATGGCAATAATAATGTGCTCGGAAATCTCTGGGCGCAAAGCCTGAAAGTGATCTTTGATGCCAACAATGTGATCAGCAATGCAGAAAAACTGGGAGATAAGAATTATGCATCCGGCCTGATCGCTTATGCTTCTATTTTTAAAGCCATGGCGCTGGGCAATCTTTCCATGTACTGGGAGCAGGTGCCTGACACAATTGGTCTTAATGTGTCTTTCATTCCAAGGGCCCAGGGGCTTGCCAGGGCTATCGCAGCATTGGACAAAGCGATTGCTGCCGTTGCAGCCAATCCTATCAGTGCACAGTTTCTTACCAATCTTCCAGCCGGTATGGAAATACCCAACACATTGCAGGCTTTACGGGCCAGATACCTGTTGTTCAGTGGAAATTATGCAGCAGCTTTAGCGGCCGCCAATAATGTCAACCTTTCGAGTAAAAGCACTATGAATTTTGATGCAGTGAGCCCCAACCCGATATTTAATGTGGCTACTGCTACTAATAATGTGTTCCAGGTGCTGGATTCCACCATGGGATTGCCGGTGGCACTGGCGCCGGATCTTACCGACAAGCGGATTCCTTTTTACATGTCAATCAATGCTACTGTGGCTCCACGTTGGCGCATACTTGGTTTTGGCGCTACACTCAGCACACCCTGGCCTCTTTACCTGCCGGGTGAGGTTACACTCATCAAGGCAGAATGCTATGCCCGTTTGGCCGTACCCGACCTGGTGAATGCCGTGATTGAACTCAACAAGGTTCGTACAAAAACACCGGCTTCCGATCCTTTTGGTGTCGGTGCTGATATTGGAATTTATACCGGTCTCCTGACACCTGCTGACATTCTCACCGAGATATACAGACAGCGTTGTATTGAGCTATACATGCTTGGCTTTAAAATGGAAGACATGAGGCGTTTTGGAAGACCCAACACACCGAATGTGGAAAAAAGAAGAAACTTCTTCCCCTTCCCGTTCCGTGAAAGGGATAATAACCCTAACACACCTGCTGATCCTGCGTTTTAATTTCTGCGTTCATATAGCAAGTAAGCAGTACCATGAAGAGGTTGCCCTGGTGGCAGCCTCTTCTTTTTTTATAAATAGCCTTCCAACTGATTAACATCACCGAAGTATCTATTTTGTTCTTAATTTCAGCATGCATGGAAACACAACTAGCCATCATGATGGCCGACCTTTCCGGATACACAGCACTTACCGAAATTCATGGTGGTGCTACGGCTGCAGCGATGGTAGAACGTTACCTGGAAATTATCAGCCAGTCACTGGTAGGAGATAGCCGGCTGCATGAAAGGGCAGGAGACCAGGTAATCATTGTCTCTCCCTCGGCTGAGCACCTGGCCTGGACCGCCTCGATGTTGTTTGAGAAAGCACATGAAGAAGATAATTTCTTGCCTATACACGCTGGCCTTCATTATGGACTGCTCCTGCATAAAGACAATGCATATTATGGATCGGCGCTGAACACCACAGCCCGGATTATGGCAGCAGCCGGCCGTGGCGCCATTTTATGTTCTGAAGAATTCAAATTGCAGTTGCCGGGAACTAACGACTTTGTGCTACGCAGCCTGGGTGAGCAACGGTTTAAAAACCTGTTGAAACCTGTCAGTCTCTACCAGTTGCACTGTTGCCATACACATATTGCCCGTACTTATGTGATTGATCCTGTTTGTCACATGCTCATTACCTCACCTGCCAGTGCCATCAGCCTGGAACACAAAGGTGAACGCATTTATTTCTGTTCAGAAAGTTGTCTTCTATTATTCAAACAGATGAATGATGGGGATAAGTGAAAGAAATACGGGGCTCTGCATGTAATTCACTTTTGGTCTTTTTTTAATTCAGCATGTAAACTTTCAAGTACGATAGCAATTGAACAGATCATGAACTTATGATTACACCCCGGAAACTGTGAATAAGTGTTGTAAAAAAGCATTCCCTTTTCCCCACCACACCCTTACCTTTGCGCAATTTGTTTTTAAAACAACAAGTGCTCAAAAATGTTAAACTCCTCCATTCCCGCTGTTTTATTGCTCGCCGACGGAACGGTCCATCATGGCCAGTCTTTTGGCGCCATCGGCACCACCACCGGCGAAATTTGTTTTAATACCGGCATGACCGGCTACCAGGAAGTGTTTACTGATCCGAGCTATTTTGGCCAGGTACTTATCATGAACAATGCCCATATCGGTAACTATGGTGTAAAAGAAGAGGATGTGGAATCAGATTCGGTGAAGATCAGCGGCCTGATTGGCCGCAACCTTGAAGATGGCTATAGCCGCAAAATGGCCAACGGATCACTTAATGATTACCTGAAAGCCAATAATATTGTTTCTATTGAGGGAGTGGACACCAGGGCATTGGTGGCGCATATCCGAACCAAGGGTGCAATGAACTGCATCATATCTTCTGAGACCACCGATATTGATGCGCTGAAAAAGAAACTGGCAGAAACTCCAGATATGAACGGGCTGGAACTGGCCAGTAAAGTGAGTACCACTTCGGCTTATGAATTAGGTGATGCCGATGCCGGCATCCGCATTGCTGTGATGGATTACGGGGTGAAAAAAAATATCCTGAACTGCATGGTGGAGCGGGGTGCCCATGTGAAAGTATTCCCTGCCAAAACTGCGCTGGAGGAAGTGAATAAATTTCAACCGCATGGTTATTTTATTTCAAACGGTCCCGGCGATCCCGCCCCGATGGATTATGCGGTGAAAACGCTGAAAGAAATACTAAATGAAAACAAGCCGGTGTTCGGCATTTGCCTCGGACACCAACTGCTGGCACTGGCGAATGATATACCTACTTTTAAAATGCACCATGGTCACCGTGGTTTGAACCACCCGGTGAAGAATCTTGTTACCGGTCGTTCCGAGATCACCACGCAAAACCACGGCTTTGGTGTGGATCCAGAAGCGGTGAAGAAAGCTTCTCATATTGAAGTGACCCATGTGAATCTCAATGACCAGAGCATTGAGGGTATCCGGGTAAAAGGCAAACCGGCTTTTTCGGTGCAGTATCACCCCGAAGCAACGCCGGGGCCGCATGACAGCCGCTATTTGTTTGATGAGTTTATCGGGATGATAAAAGAGCTCATGAACTGATTATTGACCGCTGATTCTTCAGCGGTTTTTTTTTGGTTTATATTCGGGCTATGAAAATCGCCATCATCAACGGTCCAAACCTCAATCTGCTCGGTAAACGAGAAACGGATATTTATGGCAACATGCCGTTTGAGCAATTCTATGTACTGTTGCAACAAAAATTTCCTGCAGTGGAGTGGAGTTATTTCCAGAGTAATGTGGAGGGTGAACTTATTAACGAATTACAGCGGGTGGGCTTTGATCATGATGGCATTATTTTTAATCCTGGCGGGTACACACACACATCTGTGGCGATTGGAGATGCCATAGCGGCTATTAAAACACCTGTTGTGGAAGTGCATATCTCTAATGTGCATGCACGGGAAGATTTTCGCAAGCTGTCACATGTTTCAGGCAAAGCAGCCGGCAGCATAATTGGTCTGGGGCTGAATGGGTATGAACTGGCTATTAATTATTTCTTGTCGAAAAATGGCTGAACTGTTGCCTATAGAATACAGGAACTGATAGAAATCAGTTATATCAATAAGTCTTATCAACTGCCGGCAAATGCATCTTGTTACTTTTGCAATCCATGAAACTTCCTGTAACATACCAATCTCCCAAAGAAGCACTGGCTATCATACAGCCCAAACAGCGAATATATATTCATGGCAGTGCGCAAACACCAACCTTTTTGCTTCGCAGTCTTGCCAATGAAGCCCACCGGCTGAAAGATGTTGAGCTGGTTTCCATAAGTGTTTATGGTGATGTGCAGGTGGATAAACCGGAGTATGCGGGTATTTTCCATATCAATTCACTTTTTGTCTCTACCAGTGTGCGGACTGCAGTGAATGAAGGACGGGCTGATTATGTCCCCGTTTTTCTAAGTGAAATACCCGAACTCTTCAAGCAAAATATTTTACCGCTGGATGTGGCCATAGTGCAGGTGTCACCTCCGGATGGTCATGGTTACTGTTCGCTGGGTGTGTCTGTGGATATAGCCCGTTCGGCAGTGAACACAGCCAAACAAATCATTGCCCTGGTAAACCCGAATGTGCCAAGAACACATGGAGATGGTATGATTCACAGCAGCCGGTTTCATAGCATAGTGTTTTGCGAAGAGCCATTGTATGAGGCAAGGTTTGGCGATAAAGTGACCGATGTTGAACTAAAGATCGGTGAGTATGTTGCCGGGTTGATAGACGACGGCAGTACGCTTCAAATGGGGATTGGCTCCATTCCCGATGCAGTATTACGTTCATTGCACAACCATAAAAATCTTGGTGTGCACACAGAAATGTGTTCTGATGGCATAATTGATCTTGTGGAAAAGGATGTGATCAATAACAAGTACAAACAGATTCATCCCAACAAAACAGTTACTTCCTTTGCCCTCGGCACCAGGCGGCTTTATGATTATGTGGATGACAACCCTTCTTTTAATTTCCTAGACATTGACTACGTCAATGATCCCAACGTTATCCGGCGCAATAAAAAAATGGTGGCCATCAACAGCGCTGTGGAAGTGGATATCACAGGCCAGGTTTGTGCTGATTCAATCGGCACTTATCAATATTCAGGTGTTGGAGGACAAATGGATTTTATGCGGGGCGCTGCCGTAAGCGAAGGGGGCAAACCAATCATAGCTCTTCCTTCCCGTACCGGGAAAGGGGTATCAAGAATTGTTGCCATGCTGAAACCAGGAGCCGGTGTGGTCACCACCCGTGCACACATGCATTATGTGGTGACGGAGTATGGCGTTGCCTATCTCTTTGGAAAAAATCTCCGCCAACGGGCAAAGGCTTTGATCAATATTGCACATCCCGACGACAGGGAATCGCTGGAGAAAGCCTGCTATGACCGTTTTAAAGTATTTTGAAAATTCCATTTCCAGCCGCTTACAGCATAGTGATTTCTTTTAACAAAGTTTAATCAAACTTTTGCCCGCCGTTTGCAATCTCAGTATTGTGACAAACAAAAGTGAGGAATGATTTGATAAAAGTTAAATGAATTAAACTATGAAAAAGATCTTTACTTACCCGCTCATCGCAGTTATGACGGCACTACTTTTAACCAGTTGTGTAAAGAGTGTATACGTTGATGATGACAGCTACTGGCTGACCCAGGAGGAAGGTGTCGTTGTTTTCAGTGATTCCAATTGCGGATATTACGTGGTAGAGACCAATTACGGATACACCATCATACGTTCAGTCAGCGGATTCCGGCCCTATGAAGGAAGTATAATGTATGGAAACTTTGGTATGCATGGAACCCGTAATTTTTACAACTATTCCAGCGGAATTGTAGTGACCGGGCAGGTGGTGGAAGTGGACCTTTCTTATATCCAGGCACAGTATGCAGTAGAGTACTATTGTCCTTATGCTGTAGGATACAAGATCAAACAAAATCCTCAAAGTTCTGAGAAACTAAAAAGAGAAGTGCATTAACATCATTGCAGCATAATTGGAGAAATCCTGTTTCGGATAAACGAAGCAGGATTTCTTTATTTTTAGGCAAACTTTACCGGATGCACATTTTGATTTTACTGTTTGCCAGCTTCTTTTTTTATCCTGCGATCGGGCAGAATGCAAAAAAACTTCACCAGAAAGCGGTAGTGGCCGATGGGCACAATGATGTATTGTCATCGAGAGTGCTGAACGGCGAGGATATTGCTGTTCGGTCAGATAAAGGGCACAGCGACCTGGTGCGCTGGAAAGAAGGGGGTCTTGATGTGCAGTTTTTTTCTGTGTGGACAGGCGAAAGAGCCCGAAACCAGGAGGGTTTCTATAAAGACGCAACACAGGAAATAGATTCACTGATAGAAATAGTAGCCAGAAACCCAGGCCGAATCACACTGGCCAAAAACTACAGGGATGTTAAAAAGGGTATTTGGAAAAAACAATTGGTGGCCTTAATTGGAGTAGAAGGTGGTCATATGATAGAAGAGGATATGACCAAATTAGAAGCATTAGAGCAGATGGGCATGCGTTATCTTACGCTGACCTGGAACAACAGCACCAATTGGGCCAGCAGTGCAATGGATGAAACCCGCCGGCCGGATAGCCTTCAGCACAAAGGGCTCAGCGATTTTGGAAAGCAGGTGGTGAGAAGAATGAATGAGCTGGGTGTGATCGTCGATCTTTCTCATGTTGGTGAACAAACGTTTTATGATGCCATCGCCACAACTTCCAAACCTGTTATTTTATCGCATAGTTCAGTATGGAGTATCTGCCCGGTTTTCCGCAATGTAAAAGATGAACAAATTAAAGCAGTGGCGCAAAACGGCGGTGTTATCTGTATTAATTTTTATTCTGGCTTCATCAGCAAAGAATATGAAGAGAGATCGGAACAACTGACCAGCGGAGTTCGCCAGCATTTCCGGGATTCTTTACTGGCTGCCGGGGTTGATTCATCCAAACTTCGTTCGTTGTGGAGGGAATACCTGGGAAAAGAGATGAATGCCATCCGGCCCACCCTGCAGAAAATGGTGGATCATATTGATCATATCGTGAAATTAGTTGGCGACGATTATGTCGGCATCGGCTCTGATTATGATGGTGTCAGTTCGTTACCCATTGGGCTGGATGACGTATCATCTTATCCAAAAATCACGGAAGAATTAATTAAAAGAGGGTATTCGAAAAAATCAATTAAGAAAATACTTGGAGGTAATGTGATGCGGGTGATGAAAGCTAATTTCCTGTAGCAGCCAGTTTTATTATTTCTTTATACCGGTAGCGGGCTACTCCTTTAGCATTTTGTTTCGCTGCTGCCTGCATCGCCTTCGCCACTGTTTCGGCTTTGATGGGTTTGTATCTCTGCAATCCCCCGATCAGTAAAAAAGAAACGGCACTGCCCAGTACACGGCCAATTTCTTCCCCAAGCCTTTTTTCATTTCTTTTCCCTGTAAGCACCGATGGCTGCAGGATATGCGTGGCGGTGAAACCAATAACGGTGATAGCTTCTTCAATTTCTCCTTTCAGTTTCAGGTAAAAATTGCTGCTGTTGACAGAAGCGCTGACAGCAGACATCAATACATATTGTTCACAACCGGCTTCCTTACCAAACCGGGCCGCATTAACAGCTATATCATAATCAATACTCCGGTATAGGGCTTTATCGCCTTTCACTTTTTTTTGCGTTGTGCCGATACAGCAAAAAATTATATCCACATCTTCTAGCGCCAGCCTGAGAGATTCAGCATCGCTGAAATCAACCAGCTTCACTTGCATTTTAGGATGAGTTTTCTCCATTGGCCGGCGAACAATCACCTTGATTGATTCAAAAAAATTGTCTTCAAGCAACTGGTTTAACAGATGTTGCCCGGTCATGCCGGTGGCGCCTAAAATCGCTGCAATTTTTCCGCTCATGATTTTAATGTTATTTTGCTCACCCGGTAAATAATTATGCAAATTCAGGAAAATATCTCTTTAAAGCGATATAATACGTTTGGTATTGATGTTAGTGCCCGGCGTTTTTCTTCGTTTACCACTGTGGAAGAACTGCATGAAATCCTGGAGCAGGATACTTCTTTGCAGCGGCTGGTACTGGGCGGGGGCAGCAATATTCTTTTTACCAAAGATTTTGACGGACTTGTTTTGAAAAACGAGATCAGGGGGATAGAAAAAGTTGACGAGGATGAGGAGTATGTGTATGTACAGTCAGGCGCAGGGGAAAACTGGCACCAGTTTGTGCAGCATTGCATCAGCAATAACCGGGCTGGCGTAGAGAACCTTTCATTAATTCCGGGAAATGTCGGCGCCACACCTATGCAGAATATCGGCGCTTATGGCGTGGAGATTAAAGATGTGTTTCATCAACTGGAGGCGTTTCACCTGCAGGATAAACTAATAGTTACTTTCAACAGCGGGGATTGTGGATTTGGATACAGGGAAAGTGTTTTTAAGAACAGGTATAAAGACCAGTTTGTGATCCTGAATGTGACTTATAAACTTCGCAAGCAACCTATGTTTAACACCAGTTATGGTGCGATAGAGCAGGAACTGGAACGAATGGGTGTAAAAGAACTCAGTATAAAAGCAGTGTCTGATGCAGTGATCCGCATCCGCTCATCAAAATTGCCCGATCCTGCTGTGACCGGCAATGCAGGAAGCTTTTTTAAAAACCCGGTTGTGCCGGCTGTTCAATTTCATAAACTAAAAGAAAAATTCCCCGGAGTGGTTGGCTATGCAAATGTGGACAACACATTCAAACTTGCTGCCGGCTGGTTGATCGAGCATTGCGGCCCTGATGCAAATAAAAGCTGGAAAGGCTATCGGAGGGGTGATGCCGGTTGTCACGATAAGCAGGCACTGGTGCTGGTGAATTATGGCAATGCATCCGGCAGCGAGATTTTAAACCTGAGTCAGCTGATCCTGCAAAGTGTGAGAGAAAAATTTGGTGTGCTGCTTGAAACAGAAGTTAACATAATTTAACACTGGTACTATATTTTTTTTTCTCTATTATTGCTTTTCATTAAAACCGATTATATGAAAAGAATATTACTTGCTTCTGTTTCGCTGTTTCTGTTTTCCTTTTTGGCCAGTGCCCAGGGCACGGCTGCTAAATCAGTCTATTTCGAATTGGGAGGTCCAGGTCTTGCCTCTTTCAATTTTGATACCCGTTTCGGACCAAAAGAAGATGGACTGGGCGGACGAATCGGGGTCGGTGGATTCAGCATTTCAAGCGATAGTGATAAGGCCGGAGTGGTGTTTATTCCTATTGCCCTCAACTATCTTTTAGGCAAGGATGGAAAAAACTATTTCGAAATTGGAGCCGGGGTAACACCAGTGATCGCATCCAGCTCTACCAACGATGATAATTTCACTTCCACTTTTGGTCACCTGAATTTTGGATACCGGCTTCAGCCGGCAAACGGCGGCTTCACTTTCCGGGCTTTTATTACACCTGTTTTCGGAAGTTTTGGTTTTATCCCTTATTATGGTGGTGTTTCATTCGGCTATAAATTCGGTAGTGGAAACCGAAAATAGAACCGCTACGTGACTTCAAATATTTTTAAAGACTGCTCCCAGGCGGTCTTTTTTATTTGTGTCTTTCAGCAAGCTTGTTTACTACATCATTCAGCCTGTAATTCTTTGCCTGCAGCAAAACGAGATAGTGGAATAGAAGATCAGCAGCTTCATTTAAGAATTTTTCCCCGTTATCATCTTTACTTTCTATCACCAGTTCCACTGCCTCTTCACCCACTTTCTGTGCAATTTTATTTATTCCTTTGGCAAAAAGTGAAGAAGTGTAGGAATTGTCAGAAGGATTGTTTTTCCTTTGACTTATTATCTCCTCCAGTTTTTGCAGGGAGAATAAAGGATTTGCTTCATTAAAACAGGTGTCAGCGCCTGTATGACAAACAGGGCCGGCCGGCTGGGCTTTTACCAGTAATGTATCATTATCACAGTCAACCAGCATTTCTTTCAGCAAAAGAAAATTTCCTGATGTTTCTCCCTTGGTCCACAAACGTTGTTTGCTACGGCTGAAAAAAGTGACTTTGCCGGTTTCTTTTGTTTGCACAAAAGCTTCTTCATTCATAAAGCCCAGCATCAGCACTTTATTAGAAGCAACATCCTGCACAATAGCAGGTACAAGGCCATCACTGTATTTGGAGAAATCAGGGTTCATAATCTTACAGGTATTTGTTGATTGGCTAAATAAAGTTTTAGATCCGGTATAGCTATTTCTTTGAAATGAAAAATGCTTGCAGCCAGACCCGCATCTGCTTTGGCTATGCTGAAAACATCAGCAAAATGTTGCATGGTGCCTGCGCCACCTGAAGCAATCACCGGGATATTTACAGCCCCGGCAATTTCTCCTGTAATATCCAGGGCAAAGCCATTTTTGGTGCCGTCGTTTTCCATGGAGGTGAGTAAGATTTCTCCTGCACCTCTTGCTGTTACTTCTTTCGCCCAGTCTAATGCTTTTTTATCAGTGGGGGTTCTGCCGCCATGCGTTACCACCGTCCAGCCTCCATTGACAAGTTTGGCATCAATGGCTACCACTACACATTGGCTGCCGAAATTTTTTGCCAGTTCATCTACTAATGATGGATTCTTAACTGCCGATGTATTGACTGAGAGCTTATCAGCGCCATTTTCTAACAAAACACTCACATCTTCAACTGTATTGATACCACCCCCGACTGTAAACGGAATATTAATATGGGTAGCTATATCTCTCACCAATTTTGCCAGTGTTTTTCTTTTTTCAGTGGTGGCAGTAATGTCGAGGAAAACCAATTCGTCAGCCCCTTCTTCGCAATAGCGGACGGCAAGTTCCACCGGGTCACCGGCATCACGAAGCTGAACAAAGTTGGTGCCCTTGACCGTTCTTCCTTCTTTAATATCAAGACAGGGTATAATGCGTTTTGTGAGCATAGGTCAAACAAGAAATTTTTTCAGATCAGTCAACCGGATCTTATTTTCATAAATCGCTTTGCCAATGATAGCGCCGTCCAATCCTGCTTCTCTCAACTCTTCTATCTCATCCACGGTTGAAATGCCGCCACTGGCGATCAGGTCAATGGAAGGATGCCCGTTCATTATTTTTTTATAAAGATCAATGGAAGAACCCTGCAACAATCCGTCTTTGCTCACATCGGTGCAAAAGAACTGCTTCACGCCTTTGGTCTTGTATTTGGCGATAAGGTCAAAGACACTCAGCGAAGTGGATTCGGTCCATCCTTTCACCACGATTTTTTCTTCTTTCACATCGGCGCCAATGATGAATTTATCGGCACCAAATGCGAGAAGCCACCCGGAAAAAGTGAGTTCATCCCTGGCTGCAATGCTCCCGATGGCTGCAAAGGCTGCACCCGAATTAAATGTTATCTCCACATTTTTTTGTGTGCTGATGCCACCGCTGAAGTCAATCAGTAGTTTTGTTTTCCCGGCGATTTTTTCCAGCACTTTCCAGTTTTTTACATCACCGGTCCTTGCGCCGTCAAGGTCAACGAGGTGAAGACGTTTTAATCCCGCATCTTCAAACTGCATCGCCACTTCCAGCGGGTCTTCGTTGTAAATGGTCTTTTGGCTGTAATCGCCTTTTACAAGCCGCACACATTTTCCGTCAATAATATCTATGGCAGGTATAATAGTCATTTCAAAGTGATAAGAAGTTTTTTAAAATTTGTTCGCCGGTCTTTGCACTTTTCTCTGGGTGAAACTGCACACCATAAAAATTGTCTTTTTGCATAGCAGAAGAATAGGGGAGTGTATATTCAGTTGTTGCAATGCTGCAGGGATTGGCCCCGGCATAATAGCCATGTACAAAATAGCAATAACTGTTTTCGGTTACATTGTTGAATAGATCACTTTTCAAATCATAAATATTGTTCCAGCCGATTTGTGGCACTTTTTCCTGATTGGCAGGGTTAAATCGTTTCACAATAACATTATCAAAAACACCCAGGCAGGCAGTGCTATTCTCTTCGGAGTAAGAGCAAAGCAGTTGCATGCCGAGACAAATGCCCAGCACCGGTTGCTGTAAAGAAACAATCAGATTGTCCAGGTCTCTTTCTTTGAGATAGTTCATGGCGGTGCTGGCTTCGCCAACACCGGGGAAAATTACTTTGTTGGCAGAATGTATCTCTTCCGGGTCATCCGTCACTGTTGCTGTAACACCAATTCTTTCCAGCGCAAAAAGCACTGATTGGATATTACCGGCATTGTATTTTATGATCGCAACCTTCATTTTGTTGTTCTCTATGTTTATGTGTCAGACGGAGACCGCCAGACACTATAGGATACCCTTAGTGCTGGGCAGTTGAAGATTGTCTGCATCTTTTTTCACTGCCATTTTGATTGATTTGGCCAAAGCCTTGAATATGGATTCAATTTTATGGTGTTCGTTTTCGCCTTCCACTTTTATGTTCAGGTTGCACCTGGCCGCATCACTGAATGATTTAAAAAAATGATAAAACATTTCAGTGGGCATATCACCGATCTTTTCTCTTTTAAAGTCTGCTTCCCAAACAAGCCAGCTTCGGCCGCCAAAATCCAAAGCTACCTGTGCTAATGAATCATCCATCGGCAGGGTGAAACCATAGCGTTCGATTCCTTTTTTATTTCCTAATGCGATTGTAAACGCTTCGCCAAGAGCAATAGCGCTGTCTTCTATGGTATGATGTTCATCAATATGAAGGTCACCCTCAACTTTTATTACCAGGTCAATACCGCTGTGGCGGCCCAGTTGGTCAAGCATATGGTCAAAAAAATTCAGACCGGTTTTTATTTCTGTTTTACCTGTTCCGTCAAGATTTAGTTCGATCCTGATCTTTGTTTCATTGGTATTGCGTTGGTGCTGAATGATCCGTTGTCCCAGCTTCAGGAATTCATAGATTTTTTTCCAGTCGGTTGTCTCCAGTGCAACCGCCTGTTGCAATGTTTCCCATTCATCTTTTATTTCCGCTCCGCCCAGGCCGGGTTCAAGATTCAGCCAGATGGCTTTGCAACCAAGATTAGTTGCCAGTTGCACATCGGTGATACGGTCGCCGATCACAAATGAGCCGGGCAGATCATATTCAGGGTTGTTGATGTATTTTACCAGCATACCGGTTCCCGGTTTACGGGTAGGTTTATTTTCATGCGGGAAACTTTTATCAATCAGCACATCGCTGAAAAGGATGCCTTCATTTTCGAGACTTTTCATCACAAAATTATGAACAGGCCAGAAAGTGTTTTCGGGATAAGAATCTGTTCCCAATCCGTCCTGGTTGGTGACCATCACCAGTTCAAAATCGAGTTCACCGGCAATTTTTTTCATCCAGTAAAACATACCTGGGTAGAATTCCAGTTTCTCAAATGAGTCTATCTGATAAGTAGGCGGTGCTTCTTTGATCAGTGTGCCGTCACGATCTATAAACAATATCTTCTTCATGCCTTGTATGCTTTTAATGAATTGATCAGTTTGTCATTTTCTTCCGGAGTGCCGATTGTTATCCGGAGACAATCATCGCAGAGGATCACTTTGGAACGGTCTCTAACGATTATTCCTTCACCTGAAAGATATTCATATATTTTTCTGGCTTCAGTCATTTTCACCAGCAGGAAATTGGCATCAGAAGGATAAACGATTTGTGTGATCCCCAGCTTTAGCAATTCTTCTTTCAGCCATTCTCTTTGTTCCACGGTGATCTGTATCCAGTCATTTACCGTTTCAATATTATCCAGTGCTTCCAGTGCCAGTTGCTGTGCGGCAGTGCTGATATTATAAGGATATTTCACCTTGTTCATGTACTGAATTATCGGTTCACCGGCAAATGCCATTCCCAGCCGCAGCCCAGCCAGTCCCCAGGCTTTGGATAATGTTTGCAGGATAACCAGGTTGGGATATTCAGTAAGTTCCGGAATAAATGTTTTTTGACGGGAATAGTTGATATATGCTTCGTCAATCACTACAAGGCCTTCAAAATTATTGAGCAATACTTCCACATCGGTCTTGCTGATGCTGTTACCGGTGGGATTATTAGGAGAACAGATAAAAATTAGTTTGGTAAAAGGGTCAATCACTTTTTCAATGGCATCGAGATCCAGTTCGTAGTCACTTGTCATCGGAATTTTATTCAATTTTACATCATTCATTCCGGCGCACACTTCATACATTCCATAAGTAGGAGGGAAGACGAGTGCATTATCTTTGCCCGGTTTACAGAAAATGCGAAACAGCAGATCAATGGCTTCATCACTGCCATTGCCAAGAAAAATATTTTTTGCCGGCACGCCTTTGATCAGACTGATTTTTTCCTTCAGTTTCTTTTGCAGCGGATCGGGATAACGATTATAGTTTTCATTTAGCGGAGAGCCAAAGGAATTTTCGTTGGCATCAAGAAAAATATGGGCCTTTCCGCTGAACTCATGCCTTGCGGATGAGTAGGCTGTCATTTCTTTGATATTCTTTCTTACTAAATTATCCAGGTTGAAATCCATACTTAGTTTTTTAGACGAATCGCCACAGCGCTTTTGTGTGCATCAAGACCTTCAGCCGCCGCCATGGTCATTACTGTTTTGCCAATATGCTGTAATCCTTCTTTGGTTAATTGCTGGTAGGTGATCTTTTTCACAAAACTATCCAGGGAAACACCGCTGTACATGGCCGCATAGCCATTTGTCGGCAGGGTGTGATTGGTGCCGCTGGCATAGTCGCCTGCACTCTCCGGTGAATAGTGGCCGAGAAAAACTGAACCGGCTGTTGTGATTTTTTTGGCTATCTGTTCCGCCTTTTCGCAGGAAATTATCAGGTGTTCCGGCGCATACAGGTTTGACAATTCTACAGCATCGTCAATGGTTTTAAGTAAAATGACCCTGCTGTTTTGTAATGCTTTTGCTGTTATTTCTTTTCTGGGCAGTTCATTTAATTGTTCAGTTATTTCTTTGGCAACATTTTCTGCCGTCTTTTCATCGGTGGTGATCAGCATGACCTGTGAATCTGGCCCGTGTTCGGCCTGTGATAAAAGATCGGCAGCTACAAATTCCGGAATGGACGTCTCATCTGCGATCACCAGCACTTCTGATGGTCCGGCTGGCATATCAATCGCTGTTCCTTCCTGTTGTACTAATTGTTTGGCAAGAGTTACATATTGATTGCCGGGTCCGAAAATTTTGAACACTTTCGGAATACTGTTGGTTCCGTAAGCCATGGCGCCGATTGCCTGTGCACCACCAGCTTTGAAAATTTTGGTTACTCCGCAGAGATGGGCCGCATATAGTATTGCCGGGTTAATTGATTTGTCTTTTGCTGGCGGTGTGCATAATATGATTTCTTTACATCCAGCCAGGGCCGCAGGCACAGCCAGCATCAATACGGTAGAGAAAAGCGGAGCAGATCCACCCGGAATATACAAACCTACTTTATCAATGGCTTTTGACTCCCGCCAGCAAACCACGCCGGGCATGGTTTCAATTTTTTGTATGGGCTCTGTTTGTGTACGGTGGAAGATTTCAATGTTTTGTTTTGCCTGTTGAATGGCTTGCTTCAATTCTTCGCTAAGCAATGCTGATGCGGTGTTGATCTCTTTTTCCGTTACCTGTATTTTTTTTATTGCCACTCCATCAAACTCCTTATTGAATTTGCGGACTGCTTTGTCTCCTTTGGCTTTCACTTTCCCCAAAATCTTTCTTAAGCTTTTTTCAAGTGTGCTACTATCAGCAGCTGGCCGTTGAATGATCTCCTGCCATTCTTTTTTTCCGGGAAATTTATAGAGTTTCATAATAAATGTTACACTTCCTTTTTGAGAATCAGTATTATACTACCATTTTTTCAATCGGGATAATCAGGATGCCATGTGCCCCTGCGGCTTTCAGTTGTTCTATCACATTCCAAAAATCACTTTCACTGATCACAGAATGAACAGAGCTCCAGCCGGGTTCTGCCAAAGGCAAAATAGTGGGACTTTTCATACCGGGTAATAATTTACAGATTGATTCAAGTTTATTGTTGGGAGCATTCAACAACACATACTTGTTATTTTTGGCCTTTCTCACTGCACGGATGCGGAACAGTAAACTTTCAAGTATGATCTTTTTGGCAAACGACAATTCTTTATTACTGATAAGCACTGCTTCAGATGATAAAATGGTTTCCATCTCTTTCAGCTCATTGGTGAAAAGGGTGCTGCCAGAGCTAACAAGATCGCAGATTGCGTCTGCTAAACCAATTCTTGGGGCAATTTCCACCGAGCCGCTGATCTCATGAATGGAAGCGGTGATACTTTTTTCTTTCAGAAAAGCAGATAGGATAACCGGGTAGCTGGTAGCGATCTTTTTTCCATTCAGGTCATTGATGGATTGCAGCGGGCCATTTTTAGGTACTGCCAGCGATAACCTGCATTTGCCAAAACCTAACTTTTCTATGTCCTGCACCTGCTTGTTCTTTTCCTTCACTACATTCTGGCCCACAAAACCAATGTCTGCCACGGCATCCTGCACATATTCCGGGATGTCATCATCCCGCAGGAAAAAAATTTCAACCGGGAAATTTCCTGATAACACCCTTAACTGGTTGTTGCCATTGCTGACCTCGATGCCGCATTCTTTCAGCAGTTGCATGGAGCCTTCATAGAGACGGCCGGATTTCTGAACAGCGATCTTTAATGTTTCTTGTGTCATAAGTCGGCTATTATTACAAATAAAAAGGGCTTACTGTTGAGTAAGCCCTACACTATGATTGACATAATATCCTCACGGCCTACTCCTGGCAGAGCAAGAAATGATGATGATTATGTGTAAATATTTTCATACCAGGCAGCAAAAATAGGGATTATTTGAATTACTGGTTTGTTTCAGTCTTAATTTTTAAATTAGTACTGTTTTATCAAACGACCCACCCATGGGAAGAATATCTGCAGCCAGACCCAAAACACCCTGGCGTCGCCTGGGAATCTTTAATCCTTTTAGCGGCGAGTCACAGTCACTTGATCCGCTGCGGCCCTGGAAGATCATTTCTCAAAACAATGTTTTCATCATTTACTTATCCATACTACTGTTCGCTTTTTATGCATTCACCCGTCACGGGTTGAACTGGATAGCTTTGTCCACTTCACTCATAGCCAGTTTGCCGGTAGGGTTTGCTATTGCTTTTTTTGAAACACAGGCCATGGAGTTTCGCCGTAAACATCGCCGGACCGGGTTTTGGTTTTACCTGCTTTACCGCACCATGCGGGTCACTTTCTGGTTCATGATCCTTTTCTTTTTTATCATGAATATTGTATTATGGCTGGATGTGAATACCTACGAAACCATTTTTCCCGACAGCCTGCATGATTTTTTTGCCACCCGTAAATTGTTTGAATTTTTGGGCTTATCGCTGATCATTTCATTGGTATCCAATTTTATGGATGAACTTCATCGCAAACTGGGCCGCGACGCTATTTATAATTTAGTATTTGGCAAATATCACCAGGTGAAACAGGAAGACAGGATATTTCTATTTATTGACCTCAACCATTCTACGGATATAGCAGAAGCAATGGGAGAACTGGAATACAGTCATTTTTTGCAGGACTATTTTTATGATATCAGTGAACCGATTGCCCGCTATTTCGGCAGGGTGTATCAGTATGTCGGTGACCAGATCGTGGTGACATGGCCGATGAAAAAAGGTTTGCGGTATGCAGTATGTCTACGTTGTTTTTTTGCCGTGCAAAAGCAAATAAAGCGTTTTGAAAAGCAGTATATGGAACGCTATGGCCGCATGCCGGAATTCAAAGCCGCATTGCATGGCGGCACGGTGGTTATTTCTGAAGTTGGTAAATATAAATCGGAGATTGCCTATCATGGCGATGTGCTGAATACAACCGCAAGGATGCAAAGTAAGTGTCATGACATGAATGCCGACCTGATTGTTTCGGACTGGGTGATTGATAATGTTACTATGCCTAAATACCTGAAAGTAGAACCGCTTGGCTCGTTTCAGTTAAAAGGCAAACAGCAGGAAATAGAATTATATTCCGTCTGGCTTTCCCAGAAACAGCAGGAAGAAAAACAACGGAAACAAAGAGGATTGTTCAGAAGAAAAATTCTCGCCGAAAAAACGGAATAAAAAAAGTCACCGGGGCCCGGTGACAGTGCTTATGAATTTATATATAGTCAGCTCAGCTGATATTCGTCTTTTCAGATTTTACCTGCACAGACGGACAGCCGTATTTGCGGGATGTGGCGCAGGAGCTGACAAGAATAATCATGGCTAAAAGCAGGATGGAAGCAAAAACTTTGTTTTTCATTATTGAAGGGTATTAGTGGTGTAATAACGGTGAAACCGTTTGTTTATTTTACAAAGGTATATGCCGGGATTTGTATTCAAAAGCAGATTCTTTAAAACAAAGGTGCTTAAAAAGATAAACCGCTGGTTTTCTTGCATTCAGCATGAAAATTTCAGGAGAAATTCATTTTGATAAACACAGCAAACTGTTACCTTTACCGCCGATTCCATCAAAGCCTTAATTACTAACCTGATGTTGCAGTTGAAAAAACCCCTCGCTTTTATTGATTTGGAAACCACCGGAACCAACCTCGGCACCGACCGGATCGTGGAGATTGCTATTGTGAAAATATTACCCGATGGCTCAAAAAGTGTGAAACGCAAACTGGTCAATCCCGAAATGGCTATTCCCAAACAAGCCAGCGATGTGCATGGCATTACAGATGAAATGGTGAAAGATGCTCCCACTTTTAAGCAAATAGCACAGGAGCTTAAACAGGTGCTGGATGGTTGTGATTTTGCCGGGTATAATTCAAACAGGTTTGACATTCCCCTGCTGATGGAGGAATTTCTCCGTGCACAGGTTGATTTTGACATGAAGAACAGGAAAATGCTGGATGTGCAGAATATATTTCACAAAATGGAACCGAGAACATTGGGCGCAGCGTACAAGTTCTATTGTAATAAAACCCTGAATGGTGCTCATAGCGCTGAGGTGGATGCCTCTGCCACACATGAAATTCTGGAAGCCCAGTTGGACCGCTACCCGGAGCTGGGTAACTCTGTTGAAAGTATCCTGAAACAAATTGGTGAAGACCAGGTGGTAGATTTTGCCCGTCGTTTCATTATGGAGAATGGTGTGGAAGTTTTTAATTTTGGTAAATTCAAAGGACGACCGGTTGCGGATGTGTTAAAAGCTGAGCCGCAATATTATGACTGGATGATGAAAGGTGATTTTCCCCAGCACACCAAACAAAAACTCACTGAAATTTATACCCGTACGATGCTGAAAAAAGTCTGACACTTGTGCAGAATTTTAACAGGTATTCTCTGCAGATTATTGTACATTCGTATTTACCTGTTTCAGAAGGCTCGGCGTGGAAAAACTCGTTATCATACCTACTTTTAATGAGAATGAGAATATCAGTAATATTCTTCATGCCATCTTTAATCTTCATGAAGGTTTTCATGTGCTGGTGATTGACGACAGCTCTCCCGATGGTACTGCTGAAATTGTTAGGAGTCTGCAACCAAAGTTTCCTGAACAATTATTCCTGGAGGAACGAAAAGGAAAACTTGGGTTGGGCACAGCCTATATTCATGGGTTCAAATGGGCCGTTGCAAAAAACTATGCTTTTGTTTTTGAAATGGATGCCGATTTTTCACATAACCCGGCTGATCTGCCACGATTATATCATGCCTGCAAATATGATGGTGCCGGGGTGGCTATTGGTTCCCGTTATGTTAAAGGAGGAGGAGTGGTGAACTGGCCTTCAAATCGCATTGCTTTGTCAAAAGGCGCTTCGCTTTATACAAGAATGATCACCTGGATGCCGGTTAAAGATCCGACAGCCGGCTTTATGTGTTATCGAAAAGAAGTGCTGGAAACGATCAACCTCGATCAAATCCGTTTTGTCGGGTATGCTTTCCAGATCGAAATGAAATTTGCAGCCTGGAAACTGGGTTTCAAACTCAAAGAAGTGCCTATCATTTTCAAGGACCGTACTTTCGGAGCTTCCAAAATGAACAAAGGCATTGTAAAGGAGGGTATCCTTGGTGTGCTGAAACTGCGTTGGCAAAGCCTGTTTAAAAATTATCGCAGAAGGGTTAAGAATATCCAATCTGCAAAATCCCCGGTAGTAGTTGCCGAGCGGAAAGAACTTTATGCAGGAAGCGAGTAAGGATGCTATTGATTTCCGTTGATGGCTGCGAACACTAAATTTTCCAGGAACCCCACGATCAGTTCTTCGTTCTTCTCATTTCCAAAATCAGTAAGGGCAGGCAGATGGTGCATGAAGAAATTTTGGAAATGCGCCATTTCTATGATGGTGCTTGATAAAGATTTAGGAAATGGGTATCGGGGATTACAGGCTGTAATTATTTCACCAATGCGGGCACAAAGGTCCTTATAAGGTTTGAAAAACTTTTGCTTATTATCATCAGACACCTGTTTGGTGAGATAGGCCTTGGATCCTTCCGCAATGATGATCTGGTGCAAAACACTTTCATTTACGTAGCTGGTCTTTTCATCATCCTCAATGGAAATGGCAAGGAGGCGAATTACCTTTTTTAATTTTTCTGAAGGGTCATGGATGTTTTGCGTATAAAATGAAACCCTGTATTCCAGCCAGTTCCAATACCAGGCGGTCAGGTAGGTCAACAACCGGTGTTTATTCTCAAAATATCTATATATCCCGGCTTCAGTGGAGCCAATAGCTTCGGCAAGCTTTTTAAACGTAAATGCTTCAAAACCATATTCTTGGATAAGAAGTATGCTGTTCCTGATTATATTTCTGCCAAGTACTGATTGCTCAGGATCCTTCAAGTACAGGTTTTCATTCATACGGAACTGCAACTGTAATTCCATAGTGTAGTTGTTTATATCTGCCAGGCGTTTGCGATCCCGGCAAAGGTAAAAAAGTTTTACATTTATTTTTAGTAGTAAAACTATCTTTATTGAAAATAAAGCTATTTTTGCGACTCAACAATTGTTTATGACACGAAATCATTTTTTCCGTGAGTTAAAGAATGATTTGCCTGCAAGTCTTGTCGTTTTCTTCGTGGCTGTTCCATTATGTCTTGGAATAGCATTAGCCTCTGGGGCTCCTTTGTTTTCCGGAATTATTGCCGGGATTGTGGGGGGAATCGTTGTAGGTATGGCCAGTGGCTCAGCCTTAGGTGTTAGCGGTCCTGCAGCGGGTTTAGCAGTGATCGTACTCACATCTATCGGTTCTTTGGGTTCCTGGACATCATTTCTGACAGCGGTTGTTCTGGCAGGCACTATTCAACTGCTGATGGGATATGCAAAGGCTGGTTTCATTGCCTATTTCTTTCCTTCTTCCGTTATTAAAGGCATGCTTACAGGCATTGGCCTGCTCATTATCCTGAAACAAATACCACATGCTGTGGGTTATGACAAGGATTATGAAGGCGATCTTTCCTATGCAGAACCCGGGGGATCAAATACATTTTCTTCAATATTCAGTTCTTTTGAAGCCATGACACCCGGCGCAGTCCTTATTGGTGTTGTTTCAATTGCCATCCTGCTGATTTGGGACCTGGTACTAACAAAGAAACACCGTTTTTTTCAACTCTTGCAAGGTCCTATTGTTGTTGTGATAGTGGGAATATTATTCAATTATTTGTATCAGAACGGCACGCTGAATTACTCATTGAGAGAAGATCAACTGGTGCGGTTGCCGGTAGCGCATAGCCTTGGTGAATTTTTTGGCCAGTTTACTTTCCCGGATTTTTCGCAACTCACCAATCTGGAAGTTTATAAAGTGGCCATTGTACTGGCGATTGTTGCCAGCCTGGAAACCCTGCTTTGTGTGGAAGCTACCGATAAGTTGGATCCCTACAAGCGGGTTACACCCACCAACAGGGAATTAAAGGCACAAGGCCTGGGTAATATCGTTTCAGGTTTAATTGGTGGTCTTCCCATCACCCAGGTCATTGTGAGAAGTTCTGCTAATATCACTTTTGGCGGGAAAACAAAATTATCAGCTATTCTTCATGGTGTGTTTCTGCTAATCAGTGCTATCACGATTGCCGGTTTGCTAAACATGGTTCCCCTGGCAAGCCTGGCGGCTATTCTCATTGTGGTTGGTTATAAACTAGCCAAACCATCTCTGTTCAGGCAGATCTATAAACTGGGATGGGAACAGTTTATTCCCTTTGTGGCAACAGTTGTGGCAATCATAGCAACCGATCTGCTCAAAGGCATCATTATTGGGTCTATGTTTGCAATCTTCTACACGCTGCGGCATAGTTACCGCAATTCGCATTACCTGAAAAGCAATATATCCACCGAAGATGGTCAGCCGGTCTATCAGTTGGTGCTGGCAGAAGAGGTGTCTTTTCTTAACAAAGGAAATATTCTGAAAGTACTTGACAGGATACCGGAAAATTCAAAAGTGGTCGTGGACGGCTCCCGGTCAAAGACCATTAATTATGATGTGAAAGAAGTGATCAGGAATTTCCGGGAGAATGCAGTTCGCAAGAATATCAGTCTCGAAATCATCGGCATTGATAACGGCAAAAACGTTTAATTATATTTTACAACCAATCAAAAAAACAAAACATGCGTACACTTACCAGGGAATTACAAGCTGCGATCACTCCTTCACAGGCTATTGAATTGCTTAAAGAGGGAAATAAACGGTTTTTGAATAATCTGAAATTTAACCGGAACCTGCTGCAACAGGTGAATGAAACTTCGGATGGCCAGCATCCCTTTGCCGTGATCCTGAGTTGTATTGATTCCCGTACCTCTGCTGAACTGATCTTTGACCAGGGCCTCGGCGATATTTTCAGTGTCAGGATAGCAGGGAACATCATCAATGAGGACATTCTTGGAAGCATGGAGTTTGGCTGTAAAGTAGCCGGGGCGAAAGTTATAGTGGTGCTGGGACATACGAAATGCGGCGCAGTGAAAGGAGCCTGTGATCATGTGGAAATGGGTAATCTCACTCACCTGCTCAGCAAAATTCAACCGGCGGTGGAAGCAGAAAAAACAGTGTCGGCAGACCGCAATTCAAAGAACAGTGAGTTTGTAGAAAAAGTGGCCACTATCAATGTTAAGAGAACAGTGGAGGAAATATTAAAACAAAGCCCTGTGATTGCGGAAATGGTCAGCAAAGGTGAGATCGCTATTGCCGGTGGCATGTATGATGTAAGTTCAGGTGAAGTGGAGTTTTATAACAACTAAGTTCAAAAGCAGGATTCTTTATATACCTTGAGGGCGGGGCATTAAGCCCCGCTTTTTTTATAGCTTCTTCTGTCTTACTTTGTTGTGCCGCCAAATGCGGCATCCTGAATGAAAAAAGCCTTTCTCCAGCTACATATCGCTGTTTTCCTGGCGGGGTTCACAGGCATCCTTGGCAGGCTCATCACCCTGAACGAAGGTTTGCTGGTCTGGTACAGATTGCTGCTCACTGCCGCCACGATGTGGTTGCTCTTTGGCTGGATGAAAAAATTGCAACGGCTTCCTGTCGCGGATATTTATAAAATTGCTGTTGTTGGCTGCATCGCAGCCCTTCACTGGATTACTTTTTATGGTTCTATCAAGTATTCAAATGTATCAGTGGCATTGGTTAGCTTTTCTTCTATCAGCTTTTTTACCGCTTTATTTGAACCGTTGATACTGAAAAAAAGGCTCAACCGTATCGAACTGCTGCTCGGTATGATCACCATGGCAGGGATCTATATCATTTTTCATTTCGATACACAATATAAAACCGGTATCATCACTGGAATTATATCTGCTGTGCTGGCTGCTTTATTCCCCATCTATAACAGGGAATTCCTGAAACGGATGAATGTAGAAACACTGCTCACCTGGCAGCAAACCGCCGGGTTTTTATTTATATCGCTGTTGCTCCCGTTTTACTGGCAGTTTTTTCCTTCAGAAAGTTTTTGGCCGGGCTGGGAAAATTTTGGCTGGCTGCTGGTGCTGGCCTGGTTTTGTTCAGTTCTGGGTTTCCAGCTTTCGGGATATGCATTGAAGCGTTTATCTGCTTTTACCGTTAACCTCAGTTTTAACCTGGAACCTGTCTATGGCATCCTCCTTGCTTTTGCCATTTACCAGGAAAATAAATACCTCAGCCAGTGGTTTTATGTTGGCTTTGCACTGATCGCCATAGTGCTGGTCATTCATATCCTGATATTGATCCGTGAGGAAAAGAAGCTGACGAAAAATGAATCCTGATTCAGTTCATGACCCGGCAATGGTTAAGTTGAATGTTTACAATCAAAACTCAATGATAAAACCGATTGTAGGAACGGCAGTGTTGTCATCCAGCACCAGCAGGTAAGGTATCCCGTTAGATCCATCTGCACGGATGGGTTGTCCGTCTGTAGTAAGAAATGCTGTGTTATTTTCATTTCTTTTAAAAACATACTGTGGTATAACCGGGTTTGTTGCTGCATACCAATTCGTAATATCGAGGAAGAGGTTCAGCGTGGCTCTTTTGAAGTTCCATTTTTTATCAATTCTGACATCACTGGAATGAAATGCTTTTAGCCTGAGTGAATTCAGCCGGTTATAATCCAGTATCCCAATTCCTGTACTCAGGTAATTCAGTTGTGATTGTGCCATTTCAAAAGGAGTATAAGGAGCACCGCCTTGTAATCGGAATTTTATACCCAATTCCCAATTCTTTTCAAATTTATATCCCCAAAGAAATGACAGCAGATGGCGGTTGTCCCATGCGCTGGCAATGAATTTATCATCAAGGCCGCTGAAGCGGCTGAAAAACCAGGTGTAGGAAAATGTGCCAAAGAAACGTTTGGTGAGTTTTTGTTGCGCAAAAAATTCAACACCATAACTATATCCTTTCCCATCTGTAATGACCGCTTCATCGCCGACAACCCCAAAATCACCGCCCAGGTTTGCGAGGGATATGCCATCCCTGGCAGATACCGGTACATGGCTATATCGTTTATAAAATGCTTCTAGAGTGAAACGGGTGGTTTGCCTGGGCAAAAATTCAGTTCCGATCACATAATGAGAGCTTCGGGTATAATCGGCATTCCTGTTTACTAAAACCCCATTATTATCCCTGAAACTAAGAATAGGATATACAGGTATTTTGGCATAGCGTCCGATACTAGCATTTAGCGTCCAGTGATCGTTGATAACATAAGATGCTGAAATACGGGGAGACAATGCCTGCAAGGGGTTCATTCCCCTTTCAGTGAAACTATTGATGTCAGTCCGGATTCCTGTACTGATACCAAGCCGGTTGTTGAAATAGCGGCGGCTGAGCTGAACAAATGCTCCCATCTTCCAGAAATCAATAGAAGATTCATAATCATAAACCAGTGCAGGCTGAACAAGATTGTTGTCCTGGTCCCTGATTTCCTGCCTCAAACGTTTAAAATTGTCATAGTTTGATTTCACATACTGCGACGAAACGCCATACGATAACTTCCATTCGTTGTAATATTTATTAACATCGAAACGGAGTTTATTCTCAATTTCCTGTGAGAATATTCCAAATCTGCGTCTGGCTTCATTGCCTTCATCATTATCATCAAACTTTTCAATACTGTTATCAAACATATTTCGACTGATGGCCAGGTTCCAATAACCATTCCTGATCTGCCGTTTTAAGTTTGCTCCAATAGTATAGCTCCATTGTTGTATGGGAGCAGAAGCGTCAATCACAAACAGCTTTTCAGGCGAAGCTTTGCGGGGAGCTGCATAGGAGAAATTATCAATGGATCCCACACCGACCAGGGTAAGTGTTGTTTTAGGATCGATGCGGTGTTGAACTTTGTATTGAAAGTCCCAATAATTGGGGCGTATGGGAAGATCAATGGCTTCAAATAATAACTGGAGGTAAGATCTTCTTGCTGAAACGAGGAAAGTGGTCTTTTCGTTAACAGGACCTTCAAGGGTGCCTGCCAGTTCTGTGGCACTAAGCCGGACGTTACCCTGCAAACGATTAGGGTTACCGTTTTTCTGCCGAAACTGCATAACGGATGACAACGCATTATCATACCGGGCATCAAAGGCCGATGAACTGAGTTTTACATCTTCAATAAAGCTCACATTGAGGATACCGGTTGGTCCGCCGGCACTGCCCTGCGTGGCAAAATGGTTGATGACAGGAATCTCAATGCCATCGAGATAATAAACGTTTTCATTGGGGGCGCCGCCGCGGATGATGATATCGTTACGAAAATTTCCAACACTTCCCGCAGTGCCGCCCACACCGGGTAAAACCTGTATCACCCTTGAAATATCAAAATTGCCACCGGGATTGCTTCGGATCTCTTCTGTTGTCAATCGCTGAATACTCAGCGGTGTTTCAAGACTGGCAACCGCAGCCACTCTTTTGGAAGAACTGATGGTAACTGCATCCAGTTGTTTAACCAACGGTTCCAATTGAATGGAGAGAACGGTTTCGTTGCCAGAAGTAATGACAATATTATATAAGATCAGTTCCTGGTATCCTGTCGAACTGATACGTATATTATAGGTTTTGGGGCTGATGCCGGTGATCCTGAATCTTCCTTCCGCATCTGTGATGGCGCCTGCACCGCTTCCTTCCAGGCTGATGCTGACACCGGCGAGCAAGGCTTGCATATTTTTATCAGAAACGTTCCCCGAGATACTGCCCGTTCGCTGCCCCAGGACCGGGATGTAATGGACAGTGAATAAAAGCAGAAGAATGATCTTGTTCATAATCCTATATTCGTACCCTCAAACAATGAATCCTTGCTTTTGTTTAGCCTTTGGATGCGATTTTTTTTAATTTCTTTATCATGAAAAAAAGCTGCTTGTTTCTAATTCTCACCGGCCTTTTCCCAATACTTACGCTGGCCCAGAAAAAACCTCTCGATCATTCCGTGTATGATGGCTGGCAAAGCATCGGTGAACGGATGATCAGCAACGATGGCAAATGGGTGGTTTATACCATAAATGTGCAGCAGGGGGATAATGAACTGGTGATCCAGTCTTCCGATACAAAGTTTAAAATGACAGTGTCGCGGGGCTATAACGCAATGATCACCGAAGACAGCCGCTTTGCTGTTTTTAAGATCAGGCCATGGTATAAAGACACAAGAGAGGCGAGGATCAAAAAAAAGCGACCGGATGATATGCCGAAAGATTCTTTTGCCATTGTGGAATTAGGAAAAGAAGTAGTGTGGAAAGTGGCAGCAGTGAAAAATTATAAATCACTGGAAAAAGAGGCAGGCTGGGTAGCTTATCACCTGGAGAAAACTCCTGAAAAGAAAGAGGCGACTTCGCCAAAGAAAACAGATGCTGCACCTGATAAAAAAATTGCAGACAGCCTCAGCCGCATCATAGATTCGCTGCAACAGGTGATACAAAGCATCCCTCAAAAAAAGAAAAAGGGCAGGGATGATGAAATGCAGGGTGAGGAAGACATTCACCACTCACCATCCGCCACAGCGGACAAGTTCACCATTCATGATAACGATTTTGCAGATAGCGACGACGCTCCCTCCGGGCCGGTTGATGCCGGAACCGACCTGGTGCTGCGCAACCTCAGCAGCGGGCAGGAAAAAATCTTCAATAACGTTCTCGAATATTATTTCAGCAAAACAGGCGGCAAGCTGCTGATAGAACAGGCTAAGAACCCCAAAGACTCATTGAGTCTGCCTACAGTTGTTTTATTCGATCTGAATACCGGCACTGCAAAAACGTTGAGCAGTAAAGGGAATGATTTTAAGAATTTCAGTTTTTCAGAAGATGGCTCGCAGGTGGCGTATGTGGCCGAAAGAGATGCCAGGCCCAAAGACCTGCAGAAATTCTATCGCCTCTGGTACTATAAAGACGGCATGGACAGCGCCATACTGCTGGTGGACAAGCACACGGCAGGTATGAAGCTCGGTATGACGGTGAGTGAATTTGGCAATACGAGTTTCAGCAAAAGCGGTAAGAGATTATTTTTTGGAGTGGGGCAAATTCAGCCGCCGAGGGATACCACGATCATTGAAATTGATATGCCGAAGGTGGACATCTGGCATTACAAGGATGATTACCTGCAGACCGTGCAACTATTACCGGCAAGGTTAAGGGCTGCCCAGCAGGAAAATTTCCTCGCAGTGTATGACCTCGGCGCTGGAACGATAAAGCAATTGGGCAGCAAAGAAATTCCGCAAGTCATTCCTGTTAACGAAGGTGATGGGGATACCTTCATCGGTGTGACAGATGTGGGCCGACGCATCGAGGGCCAGTGGCTGGGGGCAGGCAGTACAAGAAAAGATATTTATGCCATTGATGTGAAATCAGGAGAAAAGAAACTGGTGAAGCAAAAACTGCATGGACAGGTCTATCCTTCTTCAACAGGCAGATACATTTTGTGGTATGACCGTATCGCCAGACATTATTTTGCCTGGGATGGTAAGACAACAAGAAATATTTCTTCGGCGATTAAAGTGCCATTATGGAATGAAGACAGCCAGGTGCCTGATGAACCGGGGCCTTATGGGGTGATGAGATGGTTGGAAAATGATGAAGCTGTTTTTGTGTATGACAGATATGATGTATGGCAGCTTGATCCTGCCGGAAATCAAAGTCCATTGCAAATAACAAAAGGCAGAGCCGGTAAAATGGTCTATCGTTATGTAAATCTTGAACCGGAAGAAGGAGCCATTGCTGTTGGAAAGAAAATTTATTTGCGGACTTTCAATGAAAAGGACAAAAGTAGCGGACTCATTGCCAGGAAAGGAACTGATGTGCTGGTGATCATTAGTAACAGGAATGCGAATATTTCAAATTTCGTAAAAGCAAAGCAGAATGATAACTTAATTTATATCAAAGAATCGTTTAAAGAACCTGGTGATTTATATGTTTATGATCCAACGGCCGATGCTGTAGCCGGAACAGATGGATTGCCTCAGCTCCAAAGACTTTCTTCCATCAACCCTCAACAATCCAATTACCTCTGGGGCACCTCCGAACTTTTTAAATGGAAAGCTTATAATGGCAAAGAGGCAACGGGTATAGTTTACAAGCCGGAAAATTTTGACCCAAAGAAAAAATACCCGGTTATTATTTATTTCTATGAAAAGCTAAGCCAGGGTTTGCATGATTACAAAGCCCCGGCGCCGATCCGCAGTGCGGTGAATGTGTCTTATTTTGTCAGCAATGGTTATATCATTTTCATGCCAGACATTCATTACACAACCGGTCGCCCCGGAAGAAATGCCTATGATTATATAGTAAGCGGGGCAAGGGCCTTGGCAAAAAACAAGTGGGTGGACAGTACCAACATGGCCTTGCAGGGACATAGCTGGGGTGGTTACCAGGCAGCGCAACTGGCAACAATGACAAAACTGTTTAAAGTAGTATGGGCTGGTGCGCCGGTGGCAAATATGACCAGCGCCTATGGTGGCATACGGTGGGAGAGTGGTGCCAACCGGCAATTTCAGTATGAAAAAACACAAAGCCGTATCGGCGCCACTTTGTGGGAGAAACCCAATTTATATATTGAGAACTCCCCATTGTTTCATTTGAATAAAGTGACAGCGCCAATGGTCATAATGCACAATGATGCAGACGGCGCTGTGCCCTGGTACCAGGGTATAGAATTGTTTACGGGCTTAAGAAGATTGGGAAAAAAAGTGTGGATGTTTAATTATAACGGCCAGGGACACGGGTTGACACAGCGACAGGATATGCTGGATTACCATATCCGGATGCAACAGTTTTTTGATCATATGCTGAAAGGGGCAAAACCAACGAAATGGATCACTGAAGGTGTGCCGGCTGTGAAGAAAGGGAAAGATTGGGGGCTGGAGTTAGTGGATTAGTTTTTTCGGTTAATAGATATTGATTAATCGGGCATTCATGCATTATCAACTTTAGCAAACCCACTAATTAATTAATAAACCATAACCATTAATCGCTTCTACGCTGCTTGTATCGAAATAAATTTCACTAAACTCCTTTTGGCTATCGGCAACAGCGTTTCATCAAGCGGGTAGCTTAGTTCTGTTTCGATTGCATACACTGCCGGGTTAGGTAAATCTTTCCGGTAACGGATCAGTTCCGACTTGATATGCTCATAAGTGTTGCTGATGCTCCGGTACCTATGATCGACAAAAGATGTTTTGATGCTCCGGTATTTTTCATCATGTTTTTCAAAGATGGAAAGCCGGTAATGATACACATGGGTATGGTGCATTATTTTCGTAGTTAAAAAGAAATAACCTTCCTGTGTATCCAAAGGTATCAGACCGACAGGAGCGATATTCAGGTTCTCTTCCACAAATTCGTAGATCTCGGAGCCATTGTGAATGGTGCTTTTTATTTTTCCGGCAGAATAGTGTATGATGTCTTCCAGTTCCTGCATCAGTTCATCATCTTCTATCATCTGTTCATACAGTAATTGTAATTTCTCCATCTGGATGCCGGTGAGTTTTTTAGGAAAATGTTCCTGCAGGTATTTTTTATTTTCCCGGAAAGCAACGATGTTGTTGTAGTGAAAAACTACATCAGCTAATTGGGGATATAGTTTGTTTTCGTTAAAGTAGCGGTTCACTTCCTGCAGGTAGGCCAAAAGGGTATATTTTTTCAATTCAAAATCAATGCGGCCTTCAGCAAACCAGGTTTCAGATAATTTTTTCATAACTGTGCGGGTTAAGTATAAAAACTAATTTACAAAAAAGACGGAAAGAATTATAGCAGGGGTTAACTTTAGCTGTTAAAACTTTGTATATGAAATACTTTTTGCCTGTCGTACTGGTGCTTTTTGCTTCCTGCAGCCATTCTTACTATATAGTCCGGCATGCGGAAAAAGCGGCGCCCGGGCCTAATATGACCAGTGATGTGCCGCTAAGCCCGGAAGGGGAGCAACGGGCACAGGATCTGAAAGAGATTATGAAAAACAAGAAAATAACCTTTATCTATTCTACCAACACCATCCGTACCAAATCAACGGCAAAACCAACTGCCGACCATTTTGGGTTAAGTGCAGAAATTTACGGCCCCCGGCCTGATACTGCTTTTATCAGTCTTTTAAAAACAAAATCAAAAAATACATTAGTGGTGGGTCATTCCAATACGGTGGATGATGTGGTGAATATGCTTTGCGGTGAAACAAAAGTGAATGGAGACCTGCCCGAAACTGTTTATGACAATCTTTTTATTGTCAGAAAAAAAGGTAAAAAGTATCACTTTCAGCAAAAGAAATACGGAAGCCCTACGCCTTAAAAGTGTAGTTACTATCTTCAACACCGGTTTATGAAACATTTCAGACTGGTTTTTTTATTTATGAGTTCATTAAGTGCCCAATCACAAACTGGCCGTGAGGAGATGCTTGATGCGGTCTTCGCTGAGTATTTCAGGGGTGATGAACCCGGCGGGGCGGTGTTGCTGGCGCAGGATGGAAAGATCATATACCAGAAGGGATTTGGTATTGCAGATGTGCAGACAAAAGAGCCTGTCACTGTACATACGCTTTTCAATACCGGTTCCATCAGCAAAACATTTATCGCTTATGGCATCCTCAGGCTGGCAGAACAGGGTAAACTGTCATTGGATGATGAATTGGATAAATATTTCCCTGATTTTGATAAAAAAGAAATTGCCCGAAAAGTAAAACTGTATCATCTGCTCACCCACACATCAGGTATTCCTGACAGCCGCAAGGTGAGTGAGCAAAGAGAATTTTATCTCACAGCAAAGGATGAAGAGAACTTTGCACCGTTGAAAAAAACGGAATCATTATTGTTTGAACCCGGCACCCGGTATCAATATTCTAACCCCGCATTCAACGGGCTGGCACTGATCATTGAAAAGGTGAGCGGCCAAAAATGGCAGCATTATATTGCAGAAACTATTTTCAGGCCATCTGGCATGAATGCTTCAACGATTACCGATGGCCCGCACCCCCAATCCGGTGTGGCCCACGCCTATATTTTAAATGAACAGAAGGAGTTTGAAGAACTGGACTATGGCGAAGAACCAACCTTCGCTGCGGCAGGCAATGGTGGTGTGTGGAGCAGTGTTTCGGAATTGTGGAAATATGAGCAGGCAATTCAAAAACATCTCTTTCTTTCGCCACAAGGGATAAACAGGTCAAGAACTGTATTTCCATTTGCCGGATGGACAGACAGCCTGCCACAAAGGCTGGGCCTGAGTTGGTTTATTACAAAAGACAACGGTACGGATTTGACCGGGCATACAGGGTCGCAGGGTGGATTTATCAGCGATTATTGCTGGTGGCCGGGAAAAAAGCTCTTTTATGTGCTGCTTTGCAATATCACTAAACCTACCCGGGAAATAAGAAACAGGGTCTTTGAGATTGCCGGAAAAAATTTTTAAGGTTCAGAATATGTAAATCAGCATTTTGGACTACGGAATTTCCATTGCTGCCAGGATACACAGAAAAGCAGTGCAGATAGTCGTAAATTAGGGAATGGCAACCATTTAATTCTTTCTTCCGATTGGTGAATGAAACCAGATTATCCATTGCTGTCTGCCGAAGAACTGACCTACCATATCGGGGCTTGTGCCCTGAACAAAAGGGAGAGCCAGAAGGTTCTCTATAATTCTTTTTATGGCTATGCTATGGCCATCTGCGACCGTTACACAAACAATGATGAAGATGCTATTGAGATTCTGAACGACGGGTTCTTAAAAATTTTCAGAGAAATTCACCACTATAGTCCCGCTTATACCGATGTGGTTAGTTCATTTAAAGGCTGGCTCAGGAAGATCATGGTCTATACCGCCATTGACCATTTCAGGAAGTATCATAAACATAAAATGGTCACAGATATTGACCCGGTTATCATGCAGGTGCCAACAGCCGGCGAAGACGCCCTGGATAAGCTTTCTTATGAAGAAATCATCCGGGGCATCCAGGAATTATCGCCGGGTTATCGCACGGTACTCAATTTGTTTATCATCGACGGATTAAGTCACGATGAGATCGCAGCACAGTTAGGCATTTCAACCGGGACATCCAAGTCCAACCTTTCCAAGGCAAGAAGACAGCTACAAAAAATTTTATTTAAACATTATAAAATAGAAGCAGCCAAAAATGCAGTTTGACAATTTTGATAAACGCATACGGGATTCAGCAGATAACCATCATCCTCCCTACCATGAAAAAGCCTGGGAGAAGATGGAAAAATTGCTGGATGAGAAAATGCCACAGGAAAAAGATGATCGCCGGCGATTTCTCTTTTTCATTTTATTGCTGCTTGGCATAGGAGGTGGCATTACCTGGGCGGTTATCAAACAGCCATGGAATAGCGGGCAAGAACCTGTTGCTGTAAAAACAACCTCTTTAAACAGCACCGAAGACCCTGTAACCGTACCTGGCAATAATAATAATAATGGGATATTGCCAGGAGCAAAAGCGGAAAAGGATGCTGAGCAAACGATAGCCGATATTTCTGCTGACAGAACAGAACCTTTTTCACCGGGTAGCAAAACTGTGATGCCGCCTGCACAGACAAAAAATGAACAGCCTCAAATAACGGCGCCAAAAAATGAATTAGTAAGTCAACCGCGGCAGCAAAAAACTCTATCAGCTTTGGCAATAAATAAAAATCCTGAAGATGGGAAAAAGAAATTCATCAGTCAGCCGGTTTTGCCAGCAGTTGTAACGGATAAAAAGAAAGCACCGGATATTACTGCAAAGACTAACACCGATAGGGAGGTAAGCACTGTTGAGAAAAAAGCTGAAGAAAAAACAAATGCTGTTGCGGTTGAACAGATCGCTGAAAAAAAAGACGCAATTAACCCAATTGAACAAAAAGCTGTAAATGTACAATCAGTCGAGACCAATCTTCCGGAACCGGCACAAAAGAAAGATGAACCGGTAAAGGCAGAAACACAAGACAAAGACATGCCAGCAGCTGGTAAAAACATCAGCAAAAGCAAGAAGAAAAATTCATTTTTTATTTCAGTCTCAGCCGGGCCTGATATCAGCGCTGCCGGAACCGAACGACCGGGGAAAATACAATTGCTCACCGGCGCCGGTTTAGGATATACCTATAAAGACCGCCTGACACTTCGGACAGGATTTTACACGGCAAGAAAAGTGTACACAGCTTCTCCCAAACAATATAATCCGCCGCCGCCTTTCTGGAGTTATTATCCATATATGGAAAAGATAGAAGCGGATTGCAAAGTGTATGAAATTCCGTTGCTGCTCAGTTATCAGTTCGGCAATAAATCAAAAAGCAACTGGATGGCAACGGCAGGTATTTCTTCTTTCCTCATGAAGGAAGAAGTGTATGATTACTATTATAAACCCTACCCAACAGCCCCGGTAAGAACCTACAAGCGGACAATAAAAGATGAGAACAATCACTTCTTTTCTGTTGTCACTTTGTCTGCAGGCTATCAGCGGAAGTTTGGCAATAAGGTTTCTTTGATAGCCGAGCCTTATCTGAAATTGCCGCTTGCCGGGGTGGGCTATGGAAACGTAAAGCTTAACAGTGCCGGTGTGATGATGACGTTGGCGTTGAAGCCCTTTTCCCCAGGCAAATGATACATACAAAAATAAATCCTGCAATCATTTCACGAGATGAAAAAGAGACCTCCCGTAGAAACGGGAGGTCTTCTAACGATTGCTTGCCATGTGAATTCCTTCCTAACCCATTAGGATATTTTTAAAAAGAATAGATCGCTGCAAATAACAGGCTGGCTGCAGATTTGGTAAAGTTGCCATTCTTGTTGGTGAACAATACATTTTTGCTGGCATTGTCAATCCTGAATTCAGGAATGAAGATGAACCCACCTGTTTTAAAATTAGCAGAAAGGGTAGTGGCAAAAACATTACCCCCTTCTGACGCACCTGCAAAAGCCTTGAATTGGTTTTTATCACTGAACAATTCATTACGCAGTGTCAGTCCAAACCAGGGTTGAGGATCAAAATTCAGGTAGAGAGCGGAACCCCACCAGGTTTTTCCGTCAATATGTTTGCTGCCATCCCAAAGCCTGGTAGAGATGACCGTACCATTATAACCAATGCTGAATTTGTCACTGAATTTGGCGGTCACCACGGCATCAAACTGGTTTGACTTGGTAGAATCCGGAAATTGTCCGCCGGCAAAATTCAGGAACACACTCACATTATCACTTGCCTGGAGGCTGTATTGCGCCAAAAGGAATTTTCTGTTGATCATGTCTTCCGGGGGGATCCGGAAATCTGTTGCATTGGCAACACCCAACATAAAACCTGATTTGCCGGCACTTATTTCTGCTTTAAATCCTGTGTGGGAGAAGGGCCCGTTGGTGAACATATAACTCATGCTGTAGTTACGGTTCAATTGCGGATCAAGTAACTCATAGCCTACATGGGTGGCCCATGTCCCCATGGTGAATTTTACCCACTCTGCAGGCGAATACGAAACATAGGCCTGCTTGATAGCTTGTGTGATCCCATCATCAGCATAAGAGAAATCCCTGGCTCTTGGCCCGAAACCCAGGTCGGCGACAGCCGTTATTTTTTTACCGGTATGCTCAAATTTGATGCTGGCCATGCCCAGGGCAAATGAATTGTGCATGGGCGTAAAGCTGGTGTAATTATTTGTCGTTACATCAGCGAGATCATTACGGTAGTAGGCATCTACAGAGCCGCTGATTGTGAGGGCTGGCTCAGTCTTTTCTTCTTCGGCCTTTGCGGCAGCTAATGTGTCAAAACGTACAGATGCGGTTTGAGCCATTACGAAAGTGCAGGACAGCAGGCTCAGGGCTGCCACAAAAAAGAATTTTTGTAACATTGTATTGCATTTTATATGTTAAGGAAAAGGGTACGGTAGGTATAAGCTTTTGCGAGAAGTTTATACCATATATACTGTGCTCTTTTTCTGTTTTATACGGTTTCTTCCACTGATTTTTCTTCCAGTTTACCATTTCCGTTGGTCACCAGCAGGGTGCCCTGCACATATTTTTCATCATGCTGTGAGGCATCCAGTCCTTCTTCTTCCTCCTGCTCGCTGACACGGATCGGGAGAATAAGATTGATGACTTTGAAAATGATAAATGAAACCAAGAAGCTATAGGAAACTGCTAAAACCATTCCCACCAACTGAATCGGGAATTGTGTTTTGAATAATCCGCCATTTGGCTCCACTGTACTGAACACACCTGTCAGCAGCATACCTGTAATACCACCGATACCGTGGCAGGCAAATACATCCAGCGGGTCATCGATTTTGGTTTTTCTTTTCAGAAATTCTGCAATGACATTTGATACGATTGCAGCAGCAAAACCGATAAAGAGAGCATGAGGGACACTTACAAAACCGGCAGCAGGGGTGATGGCAACTAGGCCCACGACTGCACCAATACAGAAACCCAGTACAGATGGTTTCTTTCCACGTATTACATCCAAAAACATCCATGAAAGACCAGCAGCTGCTGCTGCGGTATTCGTTGTAGCAAAGGCGGAAACACCCAATGAACCGGCACCAACGGCACTGCCGGCATTAAAGCCAAACCAGCCAAACCAGAGCAAACCGGTTCCGATCAGCACATAAGGGATGTTTGCTGGTGCAGCGGAAAGTTTACGTGGTTTCAAAACCAGGGCACCAGCTAAAGCAGCCATACCCGCAGAGATGTGAACAACGGTGCCCCCGGCAAAATCCTGCACACCCCATTTAAACATCAATCCATCGGGATGCCATGCCATATGGCAAAGCGGTGCATAGACGAGTACACCGAATAGAACTATGAATAAGGTGTAAGAACTGAAACGGATCCTTTCAGCCACGGCACCCACAACCAGCCCTGGTGTGATAATAGCAAACATCAGCTGGAAAAAAGCAAATAATGGTAAAGGGATGGTGCTGGCAGCGCTCCAGGGTTCCCCGTTCATTACATTTTTAAAGAACAGGAAAGATGAGGGGTCTCCTATAAACCCGCCGATAGATTCACCAAAACAAAGACTGAACTGGATCACTATCCACAGCACAGAAATGATGCCTGCTGAAACAGTACTTTTGATCATGGTAGATAATACATTCTTGCGTCCCACCATACCTCCGTAGAAAAAGGCAAGGGCTGGTGTCATCAGGAAAACAAAAGCACAAGACACCAGCATCCAGGCAATATCCCCGCTATTGTAAACATATTTTGGGGTTCCGTCTTCGTTTAGGCTGGAAGCTGGGTCAAAAGCTGCATCCGATTTCATAAACAAGGCAATCACGGCCACTCCCAGCAGAAACAGGAAAGGGGCGATTTGTTTGGCTGTTCTTTTACTCATAGCTACTAGTTTTGATACATTAATAAAAAAAGAAATTTGAATTATTTTCAATAAAACTAAATATTTATTGCATTAACATGTGTTAGTTTATATATATTAGTGAATAAAAAGATAAAAAAGTGAATAAAAAAGCGTCAATAATTAAAATCATTGACGCTTTTAATATTTAAAGGGGTATTTCCGTCAAGGTGCTACCTGTAGCTGAAAATTGCTATCCCGGCATTCCAGGATGGAAAAGCCATTATTAAGATATTCATCCACTTTACGGGCACATTCTCTTCCTTCACTGATGGCCCAGACTACCAGGCTTTGGCCACGACGCATATCGCCTGCAGCAAATATTTTCGAGATGCTGGTGAGATAATCTTTTTCAGAAGCTTTTACATTACCCCGTTGGTCTAATTCCACACCAAGGTCATTGATCAAGCCGCTGTGCTGCGGATGTAAAAAGCCCATGGCCAGCAATGCGAGATCACAAGGAATTTCTCTTTCGCTGCCATCTACTTCCACAAAGCTGGCCGGGCGGCCATCCACGATCTTCCATTCCAGGTCAACGATACGCAGAGCTTTCAGGTTACCTTTTTCATCAGCAACAAATGCTTTGGTGGCTACAGCCCATTTGCGATCAGCACCTTCTTCATGCGAACTTGTTGTCTTCAGCAACATGGGATAGGAAGGCCAGGGCATAAATTCATTTCTTGAAGCGGGAGGTTGCGGCAACAATTCAAACTGTGTTACTGATTTTGCCCCATGACGGTTGGAAGTGCCGACACAATCGCTTCCTGTGTCGCCACCGCCAATTACCACTACATTTTTGCCTGTAGCCAGTAATGCTGCAGGGAGAATATTGCTTTCAATATTTGCATGGCTGAGGAAATCTTTTCCTGTTACCCTTTTATTGTTTTGCTTGAGAAAATCCATGGCAAAATGGATCCCTTTCATTTCCCTGCCGGGCACTGTAAGATCTCTTGGCACCGTGCTGCCACCTGCCAGCACAATGGCATTGTATTCCCGCAACAAATCATTGATGCTGACATTCACACCCACGTTGGCATGGCAGCGAAACTGCACACCTTCTTCTTCCATCAATTTGATCCTTCTGTCAACCACCCATTTTTCTAGTTTGAAATCAGGTATGCCATATCGCAATAAACCACCCGGCGCATCATCACGTTCAAACACGGTAACCGAATGTCCTGCATAATTAAGTTGCGCAGCGGCAGCCAATCCTGCCGGGCCTGAACCGATCACCGCTACTTTTTTTCCTGAACGAAGATTTGGTTTTTTAGGCTTTACAAATCCTTTCTCAAATGCGATCTCAATGATATGTTTTTCGATCTCTTCTATGGCTACCGGTGGCTGGTTGATGCCCAGCACACATGCTGATTCACAGGGAGCCGGACAAATTCGTCCGGTGAATTCAGGGAAATTATTGGTAGAACTAAGAATTTCGTATGCTTCCTTCCAGTCTTTCTTAAAGACTGCATCATTGAATTCAGGAATCACATTGCCCAGTGGACAACCGCTGTGGCAAAACGGCACACCACAATTCATACAGCGGGCAGCCTGCTGGTTTAGTTGCTCATCGCTGTACTTTTCAACAAACTCACGGTAATGATGCAACCTGTCCTGTACAGCCTGTTTGCCCGGCTGTTCCCTGGTAAACTCCAAAAATCCTGTTGGTTTGCCCATTGCTTAGTTGATAGTTTATTGTTTGTTATTCTATTGATGATGTCAGGCTTTTTGCCTGGCTGCTATCCCTTTTGCCTGTAACACTTTTTTATAGTCTTTCGGAAACACTTTCACAAAATGCTGCAGTTGGTTTTCTAGATCTTCCAAAATGAATTTTGCCACAGTGCTGCCGGTATATTCAACATGTTTTTGCAGCATGGTGAATAGCTCGTTCTTATCTTGAATGTCGCAGGGATCGAGATCAACCATTTCCTTGTTGCAGTTACCCGGGAATTTTCCTTTCACATCATACACATAGGCAATGCCGCCACTCATGCCGGCTGCGAAATTTCTGCCGGTGTCGCCGAGAATGATCACTCTGCCTCCGGTCATGTATTCACAACCATGGTCGCCGACTGACTCCACCACCACGTTGGCGCCGGAGTTGCGAACAGCAAACCGTTCACCAGCTTTGCCGCGGATAAATGCTTCACCCGATGTAGCACCATAAAAAGCCACATTGCCAATGATGCTATTGTCCTCTGGTGTGAATGTGGAAGAAGCAGGTGGATAGATCACTAACCTGGCACCGCTCAAACCTTTTCCGAAATAATCATTGGCGCCGCCTTCAATTTCAAGTGTCAGCCCACGGGTAGCAAAGGCGCCAAAACTTTGTCCTGCTGTGCCGGTGAATTTGAAATGAACCGTATCATCGGGCAAGCCGGCTGAACGGTAAATTTTGGTGATCTCATTGGAAAGCAAAGTGCCGGTAGTCCGGTCGGTATTTTTAATAGCAAATGATGCCTTTGTTTTTTCCTTTCTGTCAATGGAAGGGAATGCAGCAGCCAGCAGTTTCCAGTCAAGACAATCTGACAACCCATGATCCTGTTCTTCGCATTGATAAAGCGGAGTATAAATGGAGGCCGGCTCTTTATACAATACGGGAGAAAGATCCAGTTTGCTGTATTTCCAGTGAGTGATATTGTCTCTCATTTCAAGGCAATCCACCTGTCCGACCATTTCATTCACAGTTCTGAAGCCGAGTTCAGCCATGATCTCTCTCAGTTCCTGCACGATGAATCGGAAAAAATTTACAACATGATCAGGATCACCGGTAAACCGTTTTCTCAATTCTGGGTCTTGTGTGGCCACACCCACCGGGCAGGTGTTGAGATGACATTTACGCATCATGATGCAGCCTTCCACTACTAATGCAGCAGTTGCTACTCCCCATTCTTCAGCACCCAGCAATGCAGCGATGGCTATGTCACGTCCGGTTTTCATTTGACCATCTGCCTGTACCACTACACGGCTACGGAGTTTGTTTTTTACAAGAGTTTGTTGTGTTTCTGCTAAACCCAGTTCCCAGGGCAGCCCCGCATGTTTGATGGAACTCACAGGTGAGGCGCCGGTGCCACCATCATATCCGGAAATTAACACAACATCTGCTTTTGCTTTTGTTACTCCGGCTGCAATAGTTCCCACACCAGCCTTGCTCACTAATTTCACACTGATCCTTGCTTTCCTGTTTGCATTCTTCAGGTCAAAGATCAATTGAGCAAGGTCTTCTATGGAATAAATATCATGGTGCGGCGGTGGAGAGATCAGGCCCACACCCGGTGTAGCGTGGCGTACACGGCCGATCCATTCATCCACTTTATGACCGGGCAACTGTCCTCCTTCACCCGGCTTGGCGCCCTGCGCCATTTTTATCTGTAGTTCATCAGCTTCTGTCAGGTACAAACACGTTACACCAAATCTTGCTGATGCTACTTGTTTCACAGCACTTCTCATGCTGTCACCATTCCCAAGCAGCTCATATCTTTTTTCGTCTTCGCCGCCTTCGCCGGTATTGCTCTTACCGCCAAGACGGTTCATCGCAATGGCAAGGGTGGTATGCGCCTCCCAGGAGATAGAACCAAAACTCATGGCGCCGGTAGCGAAACGTTTATAGATATTCTCGGCAGGTTCCACTTCATCAATGTTGATAGAGGAGCGATTTTTTTTGAACTGTAGTAAACTTCTCAGTGTGCAGGCTTTCTCGCTTTGGTCATTGACGAGCTTTGAATATTTTTTAAATGTATTGTAGTCATTGCTGCGTGTGGCATGCTGCAACAGGTGAATCGTCTGCGGGTTGAACAAATGAAATTCACCTTTTCTTTTCCATTGGTAATTTCCGCCAACAGGGAGACGTTCAACCGGTATATCTTTTTTGCTGAAAGCCAGGTAATGTTTGGCCAAAACTTCTTTTGCGATTTCATCGAGCCCCATGCCCTCTATTCTTGAGGTGGCGCCGGTGAAATATTTGTCCACAACATCTTTGTTGAGTCCGAGTATTTCAAATATCTGCGCACCCTGGTAGGATTGCAGGGTAGAGATGCCCATTTTAGAAAATACTTTTAGCAACCCTTCATTCACTGCTTTGATAAAATTTTTCTTCAGTTCATCTTCATGCAATGTAGTTTGTAGCCTCCCGGTTTCTTTCAGGTCGCGGATGGAAGACAAAGCGAGGTAGGGGTTGATGGCGGTGGCGCCAAAACCAATGAGACAGGCAAAATGATGCACTTCCCACACATCGCCGGCTTCCACGATGATGCCCACCTGTCCTCTCATTCCTTTACGGATAAGATGATGATGAATAGCCGCAGTGGAAAGCAGTGAAGGGATTGCAGCATGGTTAGAGTCAATGGCCCTGTCCTGTAAGATCAAAACTTTAAAACCATCTTCCACCGCATGAACGGCATATTCGCAAATGCGGTCAAGCCCTTTTTTCAAAGAACCGGGTTTACCATCAGCCCTGAAGTAACATTGCACCGTTTTGGCCTGGAACAAACCGGTATCAATACTCCTGATCTTCTCCAGCTCATGGTTGTTAAGCACCGGGTGTTTCAGGGCTACGTTATGACAGGTAAGCGGATCTTCCAGCAGCAGGTTGCCGTTGTTACCGGCAAAAGTGGCCAGCGACATCACTAACCGTTCCCTGATAGGATCAATCGGCGGGTTGGTGACCTGCGCAAATAACTGTTTGAAGTAATGACTGAGATGCTGAGGCTGATCACTGAGAACTGCCAGTGGTGTATCGGTGCCCATGGAGCCGACCGGTTCTTTTCCATCCACCGCCATCGGAGTGATGATGCTGTCCAGGTCTTCCGTGGAATAGCCAAATGCTTTCTGGTATTTGAAAACCTGGTCATGTTCCAGGTGGGTAAACATGATTCTTGGTTCGGGCAGTTCCTCTAATCTTATCTTGTATTTATTGAGCCATTCGGCATAGGGCTTTTGGGAGCAGATTTCTTTTTTCAGTTCATCATCACTGATGATCTTTCCTTTTTCCATGTCCACGACGAACATCTTGCCGGGTTGCAGGCGGCCGTTTTCAATGATGATGGACGGGTCCACCGGCAGCACACCTGTTTCTGATGCCATGATCACACGGTCATCACTGGTGACACAATAGCGTGAGGGACGGAGACCATTCCTGTCCAATGTAGCGCCGATGATATTTCCATCAGTGAACGAAATGGATGCGGGCCCGTCCCATGGTTCCATGAAGGAAGAGTGAAATTCATAAAATGCTTTTTTCACCGGGTCCATTTCTTCATTGCCATCCCATGCTTCGGGTATCAGCATCATCATGGCATGGGGCAGGGAGCGGCCGGTGAGTGTTAGCAGTTCGATCACATTATCCAAACAGGCGGAATCACTTTGTTCTTCACTCACCACCGGCAGCAGCATATCCATTTCTTCTTTGCTGAAATGAGGGGTGGTAAAACCTTTTTCACCAGCTTTGAGCCAGTTCAGGTTACCCTGCAGCGTATTGATCTCACCGTTATGCGCTATATAGCGAAAAGGCTGGGCCAGTTTCCAGGATGGAAATGTATTGGTGGCAAACCTGGAATGCACCAGTCCAAAAGAGCTGACCACTCTTTTATCATTGAGGTCCGGGAAATAGCCACGAACCTGAAGGCTGGTCAATTGCCCTTTATAAACTATCACTTTGTGTGAAAGCGAGGCAACATAGAAACCGATGTTGTCTTTTTTCACCGTGTTGTGAATGGTATGCGAAGCATAGTTGCGGAGCACAAAAAGTTTTCTTTCAAAATCAAGCTGACCGGATATATGATCGGGACAGGCGATGAAAACCTGTTCCATTTCCGGCTCCACACTCAATGCAGTAGGGCCAATGCCAGAGGGGTTCGTGGGCACTTTACGGTAAGTGAGAATTTCCAGTCCGAGTTTTTCTGCTGCCCGGTTAAAAATGTCACGGCATTCTTCCCGCAGCCTGATCTCTTTCGGAAAAAAAATCATACCCACTCCATATTTGCCATAGGAGGGAAGGTGTACACCTGATTTCAGGCATTCATCAAAAAAGAATTCGTGGGGTATTTGCAGCATGATGCCGGCCCCATCACCAGTGTTAGCTTCACAGCCACAGGCGCCGCGGTGCTCCATATTTTCCAGCACCGTCAAAGCATCGGTTATATGCTGGTGAGACTTGTGGCCTTTGATATTTGCTACGAAGCCGATGCCACATGCGTCACGTTCAAACGAGGGATGATATAAACCGGTTTTGCCTGCCATTATTCACATGGTTTTTAGAAAAAATTCAATGAAATGCAGTCTTCAGGACGGAAATGAAAATAGCCAGCAAGCAAACACTTTAAAAATACGCATTATTTGCGAAGAAATATTGCGTTTTGTTTAAAATATTGGCTAATGAATGTTAGTTGTAAGAATTGAATGTGGAGAACTGTGCTCAGTTCATTTTAGAATGAAATATTCATTGACCGCTATCAATAATTTACACTATGTACCCAAACAGGGTATCGTTCTTGTTCAGTTCAGTGTAACTGATGTTATACTGCTTCATATTGCTGAGCAGTGTATCGTAATCTTCCCGGTTCTTTACTTCAATACCAATAAGAGCAGGGCCGCTTTCCTTGTTGGTCTTTTGCATGTATTCAAAACGTGTAATGTCGTCAGTGGGTCCAAGCACATGATTCACAAATTCCTTTAAGGCACCGGGTCTTTGTGCAAAATTCACGAGGAAATAATGTTTCAGACCTTCATACTGCAAACTTCTTTCTTTTATCTCCGGCATACGGTCAATATCATTATTGCTGCCGCTGACGATGCAAACCACTGTCTTGCCTTTTATTTCTTCAGCATAATCATCAAGTGCAGCCACACTTAAGGCGCCGGCAGGTTCCACCACGATGGCATCCTCATTATAAAGTTTGAGGATAGTGGAGCATATTTTTCCTTCCGGCACCAGGTGCATATCATCGAGCACATCTTTGCAGATGGGAAAAGTCAGCTCACCGACACGTTTCACTGCAGCGCCATCCACAAAGCGGTCAATTTCATCCAGCGTAACCGGGAAACCATTTTTTAATGCTTCAAACATAGAAGGAGCGCCTTCGGGTTCAAGGCCGATGATTTGGGTTTGCGGAGAAAACATTTTAAAATAACTGCCAACCCCGGCGCTTAGACCGCCGCCGCCAACCGGCACAAACAAATAATCAATACCGGAAAGATCTTCCAGTATTTCAATGCCGACCGTTCCCTGCCCTTCGATGATTCGCCAATCATCGAAGGGGGGAATAAAGGTCATTTGGTTTTCTTCTGTATATTTCTTTGCAGCAACGGCGCAGTCATCAAAGGTGTCACCCGACAAAATGATGCTGATATTGTCTTCTCCAAACATTTTTGTCTGGTTGGTCTTTTGCCGGGGAGTGATTACCGGCATAAAGACAACACCTTTTACGCCCAGCTTCTTACAGCTGTAAGCAAATCCCTGTGCATGATTACCGGCGCTGGCGCAAACAACTCCTTTTTGCAATTGTTCAGCAGGTAAACTGCTCATCATGTTGTAAGCGCCACGCAACTTATAGGAACGCACCACCTGCAAATCTTCTCTTTTCAGGTAAACATGGCAATCATATCTTCTGGAAAGATGATGATTGTAAGTAAGAGGCGTCTTTGTCACCACTTTCTTTAAGCGAAAACTCGCAGCGGTAAAATCAAGTTGCGCAGTATTGTTTACAGCCGGTTTCATACTAAGAATTGCTTTTCTTCTGATTCAGGTTTCACCAGTTTGCTGAATACTTCTTTGGTGGATGGTGTTGTTTTGGGTTCTGCTTTGGGCTGGTTCTCGGGACGCAGGCTTCTCACCGTTTTCCCCGATTGCCACAATTCACTTTCACGCAGTTCTTTTAATTCTTCTTCTAATTTTTCACGATAATCAGGTTGTGAATTGGAATCAATGGAACGTTGTGATTCTTTGCCTGCCGCTACACTATCATACAGTTCATTGAACACAGGCAGTGTGGCATCTTTGAATTTTTTCCACCAGTCAAGGGCGCCTCGCTGTGCAGTAGTGGAGCAGTTGGCATACATCCAGTCCATTCCGTTCTCAGCCACCAGCGGCATCAATGACTGAGTCAGTTCTTCCACGGTTTCATTAAAGGCTTCAGAAGGAGAGTGGCCTCTTTCACGCAGCACCTGGTATTGAGCAGCAAAAATTCCCTGGATAGCGCCCATGAGTGTTCCTCTTTCGCCGGTGAGATCGGAATAAACTTCTTTTTTGAAATCTGTTTCAAACAAATAACCGCTGCCTACAGCAATACCCAAAGCGATCACTCTGTCAAATGCTTTGCCGGTTGCATCCTGGTAGATGGCATAAGAACTGTTCAGTCCGCGGCCCTGTAAAAACATTCTTCTCAGCGAAGTGCCGGAACCCTTTGGCGCCACGAGAAATACATCCACATCCTTTGGCGGCACAATACCTGTTTGTTCATTGAACGTGATGCCAAAGCCATGTGAGAAGTATAATGCTTTGCCCGGTGTGAGGTATTTTTGAACTGTGGGCCATAATGCAATTTGTGCTGCATCACTCAGCAGGTAACAGATGATGGTGCCTCTCTGTAGTGCTTCTTCAATTTCAAACAATGTTTCACCGGGAACAAAACCATCGCGGATCGCTTTATCCCATGTTTTTGAATTTTTCCGCTGGCCTACGATCACATTGATGCCATTATCTTTCTGGTTGAGTGCCTGGCCCGGGCCCTGCACACCATAGCCGATCACAGCTACGGTTTCATACTTTAAGACTTCCTGTGCTTTGGCCAGGGGAAATTCTTCACGGGTTACAACGTTTTCTTCAACGCCGCCGAAGTTTAGTTTTGCCATCTTATTTGTTTTTTGGTTTTATGTTTATTGTTATTGTTCGTCAGCTCCATGTTTGTTATCCAGCTTACATGCTAAATACTTTTTCATTATCACTCAGGAATTCATTCTCCATCGCTTCTGCTCCGGGTTCACGGTATTCAAACTCCTTCAGCTTTTGGTGAAATCCTTCGCTCTTGTTGATGATGGCCACCCTGGCACTGCGGACAAACTCGATCAGTCCGTAAGGCTCCAGCACTTTGATAAGGGCATCCGTTTCTTCCCTGTGACCTGTCACTTCAAACACAGTATAATCATTACGGATCACTACCGCTTTGGCGCCATACTGTCTTAACAGTCTTTCAACCTTCACCTGGGCGGCGATCACATCGGTCGGCACTTTATACAAGGCCAGTTCCTGCCAAACAATCTCATCGGCCGTGCTGTAATAGGCTTTCAACACTTCCACCTGTTTCTCTATCTGTCGGCACAGTTTACGGACAACTTCTTCTGTCTCGTTGATAACGATATTGAAACGGTGCACACTGTCCACTTCACTGGGAGAAGTGTTCAGGCTTTCGATATTGATCTTTCTTCTTGAGAAGATGATCGCTATGCGGTTCAGCAAACCGATCTGGTTTTCGGTATAAACGGTTATAGTATATTCCTGTTTCTGCATATTCTTTTATTTATACTTCTTCTTTACATAATACAATTTCTGCCACACCCCGTCCCTGCGGCACCATGGGGAATACATTGTTTTCTTTGCCTACCATTATTTCGAGCAGGTAACTTCCGTCCTGCTCCAGCATGTCTTTCATTGCCTGTTTCAATTCTTCTCTTTTGCAAACTGATTTACCCGGGATGCCAAAACCTTTGGCCACCTGTACAAAATCAGGACTGGTTATATCAACAAATGAATACCGCTTTTCATGAAAGAGTTGCTGCCATTGGCGCACCATCCCCAGGAAATTGTTATTCAGAATAATGATTTTCACATTGGGCTTGAACTGCATGATAGTGCCCAACTCCTGCAAAGTCATTTGAAACCCGCCATCTCCAATGATGGCAACTGTGGTGCGGGACGGATCACCATACGCTGTGCCGATAGCAGCCGGCAAGGCAAAACCCATCGTCCCTAATCCGCCACTGGTGATATTACTTTTACTTTGATTGAATTTTGCATAGCGACAGGCCACCATCTGGTGCTGACCCACATCGGTAACAATGATGGCATTGCCCTGTGTCAGCTCATTCAGTACTTTGATCACTTCGCCCATCGTCAGGATTTCACACTTTGGATTTAGTTCTTCCCTGATTACTTTTTCTTCTTCTAATTGTAAATGGTCCCGGAATCGTTGCAGCCATTGCGGGTAAATTTTTTGCTGAACCAATGCTGTAAGCAGCGGTAGCGTTTCTTTGCAATCACCCCACACCGGCACTGTAGCTTTTACATTCTTATCAATTTCTGCCGGATCAATATCGAGGTGGATCACTTTGGCCTGTTTGGCATATTTGTCCAGACGTCCTGTGACACGGTCGTCAAAACGCATTCCCACGGCAATGAGTACATCACATTCATTAGTGAGTACATTGGGGCCATAATTGCCATGCATACCCAGCATGCCAACCGCCAGCGGGTGATCAGTAGGAATAGCACTCATGCCCATGATGGTCCATGCGGCCGGAATGCCTGCTTTTTCTATAAAGGTTTTAAATTCTTTCTCTGCTTTACCGAGTATCACACCCTGGCCAAAGATCACAAATGGTCTTTCTGCTTCATTGATAAGCTTCGCCGCATCTTCAATATATTGTTTGCGTACAATCGGTTTGGGGCGATAGCTCCTGATATGTTCGCATTTTTCATAGCCGTTATATTCAAACTGCTGCAGTTGCGCATTCTTGGTGATGTCAATCAACACAGGCCCCGGTCTGCCGCTGTTGGCGATATAAAAAGCTTTGGCCAAAACATGCGGTATCTCTGTTGCATCAGTTACCTGGTAATTCCATTTGGTGACAGGAGTGGTGATATTGATCACATCTGTTTCCTGGAAAGCATCTGTTCCCAGCAAATGTGCAAATACCTGGCCGGTGACACACACAACAGGAGTGGAGTCAATCATGGCATCGGCCAATCCGGTAACAAGGTTGGTGGCGCCGGGTCCGCTGGTGGCAAACACTACACCTGTTTTGCCACTCACTCTGGCAAAACCCTGTGCTGCATGAATGGCGCCTTGCTCATGACGGACAAGAATATGTTTCAGCTTGTCGCTATAATCATACAATGCATCATAAATAGGCATGATGGCGCCGCCGGGATAACCAAAGATGGTTTCCACTCCTTCGGCAACGAAGGCCTCCAGCACAGCCACACTGCCATTAACAGTGCGGGAGGTTTGAGAAGTTCCTGAACCGGCTGCTGATTTCTTTTTTATTTCCAATGTTTCGCTCATATCAAACATTATTTCATTTAACAGGGTTTAAAGGGCCTCATCCGTCACACAACCTTCACTGGCATCTTTCACCACTTTTGCATATTTGTACAATGCACCGCGGGTTGCTTTCAGCGGTGGTTGCTGCCAGTTCTTTTTTCTTGCGGCAATAATATCATCACTCACTTTTAAACTCAGAGTATTTTTAATAGAATCAATTTCAACCAGGTCGCCATCTTCCACCAATGCGATGAGGCCGCCATCAAAGGCTTCCGGTGTGATGTGACCTACCACAAAACCATGTGTGCCGCCGCTGAACCTGCCGTCGGTGATCAGCGCAACTGATTTCCCCAAACCGGCGCCAATGATAGCCGCTGTTGGTTTCAGCATCTCGGGCATACCGGGTGCGCCTCTCGGTCCCACATAGCGGATCACCACCACATCACCTTCTTTCACTTTTTTTTCTTGTATGCCAGCGATCAGTTCAAACTCACCATTGAACACTCTAGCCGGACCTTCAAAGCGTTCACCTTCTTTGCCACTGATCTTTGCCACACTTCCTTTTTCAGCAAGATTGCCATACAGAATTTGCAGGTGCCCCGTTTTTTTCAGTGGTTGTTCTACCGGGTAAATGATTTGCTGAGCCTTAAAATCCAGGTCAGGGACACCTGCTAAATTTTCTGCTACCGTTTTCCCGGTAACTGTCAAACAATCGCCGTGCAGCATGCCTTTTTGCAGGAGGTATTTCATCACAGCCGGCACACCACCATGTTCATGCAGGTCCTGCATGAGATATTTTCCAGAGGGTTTGAAATCGGCTAAAACAGGTACTTTATCGCTGATATGCTGTATATCATCCTGTGTCAGTTTCACACCTACACTTTTTGCCATGGCAATAAGATGTAGCACGGCATTCGTGCTGCCGCCCAGCACCATGATCAGCGTAATTGCATTTTCAAAAGCTTTGCTGGTCATGATGTCGGATGGTTTGATATCTTTTTCCAGCAATACTTTAATAGCTTCTCCGGCAGCAAGACATTCTTTTCTTTTCTCTTCACTCAAAGCCGGGTTGGAAGAAGAGAATGGCAAACTCATTCCCAACGCTTCAATGGCTGAGGCCATCGTATTGGCGGTGTACATACCACCGCAGGCACCGGCACCGGGGCAGGAATGCTGTACAATGCCTTTGAAATCGGCTTCGCTGAGTTGTCCTGCTATTTTTTGTCCCAATGCTTCAAAGGAGCTGACGATATTCAGGTCTTGTCCATTATAATGGCCGGGAGCAATGGTGCCGCCATAGATCATGATGGCTGGACGGTTAAGACGACCCATGGCCATAATGCTGCCGGGCATATTCTTATCACATCCGGGTAAGGCAATGATCCCATCATAGTATTGTGCACCTGCATTGGTTTCAATGCTGTCGGCAATGATGTCGCGGCTGACAAGACTGTAACGCATTCCATCAGTACCCATGCTGATGCCATCACTGACACCGATAGTGTAAAACCGAAGCCCGATCAGGTCTTTAGTTTTATCAACACCTTCTTTCACTGTTACGGCCAGTTCATTCAGGTGCATGTTGCAGGGATTGCCGTCCCATCCCATGCTCACAATTCCTACCTGGGCCTTACTGAAATCTTCTTCTTTGAAACCAATGGCATAATACATGGCCTGTGCCGCCGGTTGAGTCGGGTCTTGTGTTAATGTCTTTGAATATTTGTTCAATGTGCTCATGCTTCTGTCAATAATGGGTTGAAGGCCTTTCCTGTTACTTTGTGTTTATAAGCTGACTGAACCTGGCTGCTTACCGATTCTTTCCAGTTCAACGGAAATTGATAATCATCCAGACTTTCAAATCCCACCACTTCTGCTGCAGTACCACAGAAAAAAGCAGCATCAGCTTCTTTCAGTTCTTCTATTGTAAATAATTTCTCTTCTGTGGGAATGTCGAGTTCATGGCATATTTCCAGCACGGTGGCACGGGTGATGCCCGGCAGGATATTCCCTAAAGCCGGGGTAAAGAGCTTTCCGTTTTTTTCAAAAAATAAATTGGCGCCGGGTGCTTCGGCCACATTGTTATTCATATCCAGCAGCAGCGCTTCATCATATCCAGCAGCCTTTGCTTCCTGGCTGGCAAGGATAGAGTTTACATAATGACCGGTAGCCTTGGCATGTATCTTAAATCCTTTGGGATTGGGCCGCTGGAAAGAAGAGGTCATCACCCGCAGCAGTTTTTCACCCAAGAATGGCTGCATCTCCCATGTTTCGATCACAATAAATGATTCTTTGTTTTGTACAAAACTCATATTGGCAGGTGCATACACAACGGGGCGGATATAAGCATCCTGCTGGTTGTTTCTTTTTAGGACTTCATAAGTTGCTTCGATAAGTTCATTTGTTTGCCAGTGATACGGCATATGCAGGGCATCGGCTGATTGCTGAAGACGGTCGTAGTGTTCCTGTGCTTTGAATATCCTGGTTTCACCGTTGACAGTCCTGTAAGCACGGATGCCTTCAAAAACAGCATAGCCATAGTGCAATGACTGGCTGTAAAAATCCATTTTCGATTCGGAGGCTTTTGCAAAACTTCCGTTGTGAAAAATGATCGTATCGTTATTGTAGTACATGTTGTCTGTTTTTCAGGGTTTAACTTCCGGTAAATAAAAACCCCGCCTTTTCGGAGGCGGGGTTTTTGTATTTCTTGTTTTACTTACTTTATATACACTGTCCACCTCCATGCAACGCAGGAATAATAATAATCACCACCACAATAATAATTGCAGTTATAAAGGAGATTATTGTATGTAACCTGCGTGAGAGCATAAAGGATGTATGCCAAACGAAAATACACCCGCCTTTTTAAAAAAAGAACTGTGCAAGCAATTTTATTTTCAAAAATGAACGAACGTTGACTTTCGCAGTACGAACGTCGCCGGTCTTTATATGATCGTAGATTTTCTCAACTCGATATTTTCTTTTTTCACTGAGCCGGGAATCTTTCCGCTAACATAATCGCAGATCAGCTCGCCAAGCGTTGACGTGAAATAAAAATTGACCGGGTCAATATCTTTTGTCACAAATCCATTTTGCAGGGTCCACTCCACAGCTTCTTTCACCAATGCGGCTTCGTCATTCATTTCTAAATGCTGCAGCAACATGGCCACCGATAAAATTGAGCCCAGGGGATTGGCAATATCTTTTCCGGCTGCCTGCGGATAGGAACCATGAATAGGCTCAAACAATGCAGCGCCTTTGCCAACAGAAGCTGAAGGCAACAATCCCAGTGAACCACTCAGCACACTGGCCTCATCGCTGATGATGTCGCCAAACATGTTTTCTGTTAATATCACATCAAACTGCGCCGGGTTGAGAATGATCTGCATGGCAGCATTATCTACAAACATGTAATCAACTGTTACATCAGTATAGGCCGCAGCCATTTCCCTGACCACTTTTCTCCACAGTCTTGATGTTTCCAGCACATTGGCTTTATCAACCAGCGTCAGTTTCTTTCTTCTTTTTTGTGCATACTGAAAAGCAAGACGGGACACTCTTTCAATTTCTTCACGGGTATATACACAGTTGTCAGATGCTTCGGTCTGTTCTTCATTCAGTTTCTTTTCGCCAAAGTAAATGCCACCAGTCAGTTCACGGACAATAACAAAATCAACACCCTCGAGATTTTTGCTTTTCAGCGGCGACAAGTGATGCAGCGATGTGTAAGTGCTCACCGGGCGGATGTTGGCATATAGTTGCAGCGTTTTGCGCAGTTTCAATAACCCCTGCTCAGGACGCACTTTTGCAGACGGATCATTATCATATTTCGGGTCGCCGATGGCGCCAAATAAAACGGCATCGCTTTGCAGGCAGGCAGCAATGGTTGCATCGGGCAATGGGTTGCCGGTTTTGTCAATGGCAATGGCACCCATCAGGTGATATTCATAAGTGAACTCATGCCCAAAATGCTCTGCAATGGCATCCAGCACTTTCACTGATTGTTTCGTCACTTCAGGGCCGATCCCGTCACCTTCAATCACTACAATATTTTTTTTCATCGTGTCTTTGTTTAAGCGGTAGTTTCTTCGAATTGTTCTATTTCTTTTTTTATACTCAGTAAAAAGTCAATGTCGTCATAGCCATTGAGCAGGCAGGTTTTTTTGTAAGCATTGATGTCAAAGTGTTCGCTTTCGCCTGTTGTATCAATGCGGATGGTTTGTGCCGGAAGGTCAATGGTCAGTTGTGCTGCATTGTCCCGCTGAAAAATCAGTTGAAGAAAACCTTCACTCACCTGCACAGGCAATAAGCCGTTGTTCAGTGCATTGTTTTTAAAGATGTCGGCAAAAAAACTGCTCACCACTGCTTTGAATCCATAATCGGCGATGGCCCAAGCTGCATGTTCTCTTGATGAGCCGCAGCCGAAATTTTTAGCTGCAACCAGTATCTCGCCTTTGAATTTCGGCTGGTTCAATACAAAATCAGCTTTGGGTTTTGTTTCGTCATCATTTTCATACCGCCAGTCACGAAAAAGGTTTTCACCAAAACCGTCCCTGGTAGTAGCTTTTAAAAAGCGGGCCGGGATGATCTGGTCGGTGTCCACATTCTCAATATTGAGCGGAACAAAGGTGGATTGAATGATATGAAGTTTTGCAGCCATTGTTTCTTTTCAATTACACTTGTTTAATTATTTTTTGCCAGCCATTCTCTCACATCATCTACCTGGCCGGTGATGGCGGCCACGGCGGCAGTCAGCGGACTTGCCAGCAGCGTTCGTGCATTGGGTCCCTGTCTTCCTTCAAAATTGCGGTTGCTGGTGCTGATGCAATATTTACCGGCTGGTATCTTGTCTTCATTCATACCGAGGCAGGCAGAACAGCCCGGCTGACGCAGCATGAATCCGGCTTCTTCAAAAATTTTATCTATTCCTTCTTTGATGGCCTGGGCTTCTACTTGTTTGCTGCCCGGCACCACCCACACTTCCACACCCTGCGCTTTCTTTTTCCCTTTCACGAGGCTGGCCACCATGCGCAGGTCTTCAATTCTTGAATTGGTGCAACTGCCGATGAAAACATAATCTATCTTTTGTCCTTTGATAGGATTTCCTTCTTTCAATCCCATATAGGCAAGAGATTTGGAAAGACCGGAACGGTCCGTTTCATTGATAGTGGCAGCTGTAGGAATGGTTTCATTCACGCTGATACCCATACCCGGGTTGGTGCCATAAGTGATCATGGGTTCAATATCTTCTGCACGGATGAGCATCTCTTTATCAAACTGCGCATCGGCATCAGAGTAAAGTGTTTTCCATTCAGCCAGTTTTTTTTCCCATTCATTGCCCTGCGGTGCAAATTTTCTTCCTTTAATATAAGTGAACGTCGTTTCGTCCGGTGCGATCATACCGCAGCGGGCACCCATCTCAATGCTCATATTGCAAATGGTCATTCTTGCTTCCATGCTCAACGAACGGATAGCAGAGCCTGCAAATTCAACAGCATAGCCGGTGGCCCCGCTGGCTGAGATCTTTGAAAGGATATACAACACAATATCTTTTGATACCACACCATCGTTCAGTTTCCCTTCTACATTAATACGCATAAGCTTGGGTTTGCTTTGCAGCAAACACTGCGTAGCCAGCACCATTTCCACTTCGCTGGTGCCAATGCCAAAAGCGATGGAACCAAAGGCGCCGTGGGTGGAGGTATGACTGTCGCCGCATACAATGGTCATGCCCGGTTGGGTGATGCCCAGTTCGGGCCCTATAACATGAACAATGCCCTGGAACGGGTGTCCAAGGCCATACAATTCAACGCCATGTTCGGCGCAGTTCTTTATTAATGCATCCACCTGTTTTCGGCTCAGTTCTTCGCGGATGGGTAGGTGCTGATCGAGAGTAGGAACATTATGATCGGCAGTGGCAATAGTTTGTTGTGGTCTGAAAACTTTTATACCCCTTTTATTCAGCCCGTTAAAAGCCTGCGGGCTGGTAACCTCATGAATAAAGTGTCTGTCAATATAAAAAACAGAAGGGCCGCCGTCTATTGTTTTTACGACATGATTATCCCAGATCTTTTCAAATAATGTTTTTCGCATTTCTATGTTTCCGCAGCAAATGCCGCTTTGTTTTTTCAAAGAAATTATACTTCCACCGTTGTCTTCAGGTGTTGGTTGGCCATGGCAGCCAGGTCTGTATCTTCCACCTCTTTCTTGCTGTCGGCTATTTTCAAAAACTCATTATACAATACATCCACATCATTCCTGTCGAACTGGAAGCCTAGTTTTTGAAAACGGTAAGCCAGGGCACTTCTCCCGCTTCTTGCTGTCAACACTATTTTGGAGCTGTCGGCGCCTACTTCCTCAGGATTGATGATCTCGTAAGTCAGCGCATCTTTTAAAAATCCATCCTGGTGAATGCCGGATGAATGCGAAAAAGCATTACTGCCTACAATAGCTTTGTTTGGCTGCACCGGCATCCGCATGGTATCAGAAACCAGGCGGCTCAGAGGGTTCAGTTGTTCCGCTTTGATGTTGGTATGAAAGCCTAAATGCTTGTGTTGTTTGATGATCATCACCACTTCTTCCAGCGAAGTGTTACCGGCTCTTTCACCAAGGCCGTTGATAGTACATTCAATCTGGCGGGCTCCTGCAATGATACCTGAAATAGAATTAGCAGTTGCCAAACCAAGATCATTGTGACAATGACAGGAGAGGATGGCTTTGTTAATATTCGGAACTGTATTTACGAGCCAGGCCATCTTTTCGCCATATTGATGAGGCAGGCAATAACCGGTCGTATCCGGAATATTTACCACAGTAGCGCCGGCTTTGATCACCGCTTCTACTACTTTGGCGAGATAATCATTATCTGTGCGGCCGGCATCTTCTGCATAAAATTCCACATCATCGGTGAAGTTGCGGGCCCATTTCACACATTGAATGGCCCGTTGCAGAATTTCTTCCCGGGTAGAGTTGAATTTGGATTTGATATGATAATCCGAAGTGCCGATGCCCGTATGTATCCTGGGGCGGGCCGCATTTTTCAAAGCTTCGGCGGCTACTTCAATATCTTTTTGCACCGCACGGCTCAACCCGCATACCGTAACATTTTTGATTGCAGAAGCGATCTGGCTCACGGATTCAAAATCGCCGGGAGAGGAGATGGGGAACCCGGCTTCGATGATATCAACACCGAGGTCTTCGAGGCGCAGAGCCAGTTCTAATTTTTCACGGGTGTTCAGTTTACAACCCGGCACCTGTTCGCCATCCCGCAGTGTGGTGTCGAAGATGTGGATTTTTCCGTCTTTCATAAACAAGCTCTAAATTGGGTGAGAGATAAAAAATGCAGGCGGCTTATTTTTGTAATTGCTTGCTGGTAAAACATCAATAAACAACCTGCAACACTAAATTACCGGTATCAACAGGGCGGGTGAAATCAAAATTGGGGATTATTTACACTTTGTAAACAGGCCTGTTTCGGCTGAAACCCTTGCTGGTAAAGGATTTTAAATTTTTAAATTACGATGGCCAACCGATCTGCCGATGCTTTGTTTCTGCTGGTGAAATCGCTGGAAAAGAGTGAGAAAAGAAATTTCAAACTCTATGTCAAGCGAAATACTGACACGGCCGATCTCAAGATCATCCAGTTGTTTGATGCGCTGGACAAGATGGAAGAATATGACGAAAAAATATTGCTTCGCAAAGCAAGAGGAATCCGCAAACAGCAACTTTCTAACACCAAAGCTCACCTGTACAAACAGTTGTTGGCAAGCCTGCGGATCATCCGCGACGATGAGAATATTGACATCCAGTTGCATGAACAGATGGATCATGCCCGGATACTTTTCAATAAAGGACTTTACCTGCAGGCCTTACGCCAGTTGGATAAGCTGAAAGAAACAGCCAAAGCCTATCACCAGCTAACCTACCTGCAACAGGCACTTTTTTTTGAGAAAAAGATTGAAGCGCTTTACATCACCCGCAGTATGCAAAACAGGGCCGGGCAGTTATCGGCAGAATCGGATGCGGTGAACCGGCAATTGACGATTGTCAACGATCTTTCTAACCTTTCGCTGCAATTGTACAGTTGGTACATACAAAATGGTCATGGCCGAAATGAAAAAGATATCCGGGAGGTGAAACAGTTTTTTGAAAAACGGATTCCCTCACCGCTCCGGTTAACCGGTTTTTATGAAAAGCTTTATTACTGCCAGAGTTTTTGCTGGTATGCTTTCATCCGTCGTGACTACCTGCAGTATTACCGCTATTCGCAGAAATGGGTAAACCTCTTTGATGAATTTCCCGGGATGCTGCAGACAGAAACGGCAATTTATATTAAGGGCATGCACAACCTCATGAGCTCTTATTTTGATATGCTGCAGCACCGCAAACTGGCGGATACGATTAAAAAATTTGAACGATTTGTACAAAGCAAGGCAGTTGTGCAGAATGAAAAAAACCGCATTCTTGCTTACCAGTATTTATACACAGCCCGCATCAATCTTTATTTCCTGCAAGGCACTTTCACCAAGGGTCTCCGGCTGGTACCTTTCCTGGAAGATATGCTGCACCAGTATGGTCCATTTCTCGACACACACCGGGTGCTGGTATTTTATTACAAGATCGCCTGCCTGTATTTTGGCAGCGGTAATAATGAAAAGGCGATTGACTACCTCAACCGCATCATTAACCAGAAAGGTGACCTGCGGACCGACCTGCAATGTTATGCACGCCTGCTGCATCTTATTGCTCACTATGAACTCGGCAATTTTGAATTGCTGGAATACCTGATCAAGTCGGTGTACCGTTATATGGCCAAAATGGAAAATCTCACTAAGGTGGAGGAAGAAATGTTTGCTTTCCTGCGCCGTTCTTTCCATGTCGGCGCCCATGCCCTGAAGCCTGAATTTGAAAGGCTGCTAGTAAAACTGAAAAAATATGAAGGCAACCCGCTGGAGAGCCGGGCCTTTGTTTATCTCGATGTTATCTCCTGGCTCGAAAGCAAAATAAGCGGTGTGAATGTTCAGGATGTGATCAGGGAAAAATTTTTGGTAGGCAAAAGGGGAATGTAATATCCTTCATTCACGGTGGCAGCATTCAGTTAACCTGTAATGCAAGGGATATAGTTTATTCCCATACTTTATTCATCGGGGATTATTTTATTCCTATGCTCAAGAATTTTCAAATCATTTGTCTTGTGTAGTTGTTCAAATGCTGCACCAGGTTGGTAAGGTCATATACGGATGCGGTTATAGACATTACCATCAGCAGCCCTGTTTATCACCAGTTGAAAAATCGCATAACCGGATGAGCAAAAAAGAAACCGCCTGCAATTTTTTATCACAAGCGGTTTGGTTGTTTAATGGCAAAGTATTTATCCAACCTGGGGTGAACCGTTTTCCGGCACTTCTTCAGCAGGGCTGTTTTCTGCAACAGGCTCTGAACTGATGGGTTCGCCTAGTGCAACATTTTCAGCCGGCTCAGGTACATAATATATTGGAGCAGGTTCTGCTACGGGAACCGGTGCTGGTTTAGATGCCGGGGCTTTTTTTGGTGCTGGTTTACGGACAGGTTTTTTCGCAACCACTTTTTTCTTTGCTGCTTTTTTGACTACTTTCTTTTTAGCGGCCTTTTTAGGAGCAGAACGTTTTACTGCTTTCCCGCCACGACGGGCAGGCTTTTTAGCTGCTGCCTTTTTTTTGACTGCTTTTTTCTTTGGTGCTACTTTTCTTTTCACCGCTTTCCCGCCACGGCGGGCAGATTTTTTTACTGTTTTTTTCTTTGTAGCCACTTTACGCCGGGCTACTTTTTTGGCCGGTTTTTTCCGGGCTGCTTTTGCTTTTTTGCGGGAAGCCATACAATAGAGGTTTGAAGGTTTTTAAATGGTAAAAGTTGTTTTTTTACGGGGAACTGAAATTACAATCATTCGCTGCTTTCAGCAAAATTTAATCGCTGTTTTTGGATTTCTTTTTTGTTGTTGCGGCATTGATCAGAATTTATGCACATAATTGCTACCCCGTGGAAGCATAAAGGGCTATTCCTAAATTCATACTGCCAGTTTTCCAGCCAAAGGCAGCCGCTTATCCCAAAACAGTTAATACTTTCTTTCCGGCAATCTAATTTCATTTTTCATCATTAACTGAAAATCATCCTGTCATGCCCAAAAAGAAATTCTTTACAACAACCGGGTTGCTGGTATTTATTGCAGTTGCCGTTTCGGCACAAGCTCCGGGATCATTATTGGCGGTGAACAAAGCAGACAACAGTGTTTCGTTAATTGATCTGTCTTCAGGCAAAGAGATTGTTGCATTAAAAACAGGTAATGGCCCGCATGAAGTGGCCACTTCTTTTGATGGCGCAACAGCGGTGGTTTGCAATTATGGTGATAAAACGGCCAACAACAGTCTTTCCGTGATTGACATTAAATCAAAAAAAGTCACCAAAGTAATTGACCTGGGTACTTACCTGCGGCCTCATGGCATTGAATTTATTAATAGCAAGGAAGCATTGGTGACCAGCGAAGCCACACAAACACTTATTAAGGTTCATATTGAAACCGGTGCAGTGGAAGAAGTGGTAAAAACAGGCCAGCCGGGTAGCCACATGGTGGCGTATTGCCGCAAGGATGGGAAGGCTTATGTGGCCAATATACCCGCAGGCACCGTGAGCCAGGTGGATGTGAAAGAAAAGAAACTGCTCAACACCATACAACTGAAGAAAGGAGTGGAGGGACTGGATGTTTCACCCGATGGTAAAGAACTGTGGGTAGCCAACCGGGATGATAGTTCAGTAACAGTAGTAAATACAAACACATTGGAGAAGTTGGCTGTCTTGCCAGCTCACCAGGTTGCTTTCCGGGTAAAATTCTTGCCCGACGGCAGTCATGTGGTGGTTTCAAATGGTATGTCGGGCAACCTGGGTGTTTATAATGTGCAGGAAAGAAAATGGATTAAGGATATCAACTTCTTTGATCTTGATCTCGGTGTTGACAAGATCGGAACAGTAAATAACTCCGAAAATCCGCCGATACCTGTAGGTATTGCTACGCATGCCAGTAGCAGGTTTGTGTATGTGGCGAATGCCAATTATGGACTGGTGGCTGTGGTTGATGCAAAAACATGGACGGTGGTAAATGCTATCAAAGTAGGTAAAGGACCTGACGGGTTGTACTATTCACCAGTAAGCATAAGCGGATGAACATAGGATGGGTTTGGTATTTGCGCTACTGCTGAAAATTAACCCCTTCCGGCACTTTTTTTTCTCCCATTTTCCCCTACCTTTGCGCCGCCATTAAGAAAGGTCACAGGTGGGTGCAGTCAACGTTGTTTCAGGGCTTTTCTTCAAGTGGCAGTCTATGAGAGTCTGATCAACATACACCGGCACAATGCAACCCGCCCCGGCGGACACTGCAAATATCTTTCTGCTGCCGGTTCTTTTCCCAGCAAAACATAGTTATAGCAAGGGTGATGTAGAAAAGCAGAACCCGAAACATAAATAGTCAATCTTAAATCAAAAAAATAAACAATAGTCATGGCCGACTTAAAATTTCAGCGAAACTTTGGTATTGCGGCTCATATTGATGCCGGTAAGACCACTACAACGGAACGTATCCTCCGTTACACCGGTATGATCCACCGCATTGGTGAGGTGCACGATGGCGCCGCTACCACCGACTGGATGGAGCAGGAAAAAGAAAGAGGTATCACCATCACTTCTGCAGCGGTAAGCTGTAAATGGAATTTCCCTACCGTACTGGGTAAAGCTACTCCAGACACCAAGCAATATTCATTTAATATCATTGACACCCCGGGTCACGTTGACTTCACAGTGGAAGTTGAACGTTCCATGCGGGTGTTGGATGGTTTGATCGCATTATTTTCTGCCGTGGATGGTGTAGAGCCTCAGTCTGAAACCGTATGGCGCCAGGCCAACCGTTATGGTGTTCCCCGTATCGGTTTCGTTAATAAGATGGACCGTGCAGGAGCCGATTTCCTGAACGTGGTGAAGCAGGTGAAAGAAATGCTCGGTTCCAAAGCTGTTCCGCTGCAATTGCCCATTGGCGCCGAAGATGATTTCAAAGGCGTGGTGGACCTGATCAAAATGAAAGGTATCATCTGGCACATGGAAACCGAAGGAATGACCTTTGATGAGATTGATATTCCTGCTGACATGGTGGAAGAAGCCAAAGAGTGGAGAGCTAACCTCGTTGAAGCTGTTGCTGAGTATGACGACCAGTTGATGGAAAAATTCTTTGACAACCCGGACAGCATCACCGAAAATGAAATTCATGAAGCCATCCGCAAAGCAACGATTGATCTTTCCATCGTTCCGATGATGTGCGGTTCTTCCTTTAAGAATAAAGGTGTGCAGACAGCTTTGGATGCCGTTTGCCGTTACCTCCCTTCACCGGTTGATATCCCGGACACAGAGGGTACGCATCCTGACAGCGGTGAAAAGCTGACCCGTAAAGCCGATCCCAAAGAACCGTTTGCTGCGCTGGCCTTTAAGATCATGACCGATCCTTTCGTGGGTCGCCTGGCCTTTTTCCGGGTGTATTCAGGCCACCTCGATGCTGGCTCATATGTATTGAACGTAAGAAGCGGTAAGAAAGAAAGGATCAGCCGTATCATGAAAATGTTTGCCAACAAGCAAAATCCGATTGATTTCATAGAAGCAGGTGATATCGGCGCTGCGGTTGGTTTCAAAGAGATCAAAACCGGTGATACACTTTGCCATGAAGATCATCCGATCACTTTGGAGAATATGTTCATTCCTGAGCCGGTAATCGCCATTGCGGTGGAGCCAAAAACTCAGGCTGACGTTGATAAGATGGGTATGGCTATTGCCAAACTGGTGGAAGAAGATCCTACACTGCGTGTGAACACCGATGAAGATACCGGTCAGACCATCCTTCGTGGAATGGGTGAGTTGCACCTGGAGATCATCATTGATCGTATGCGCCGTGAGTTTAAAGTAGAAGTGAACCAGGGTGCGCCGCAGGTAGCTTATAAAGAAGCATTCACAGCAACTGTTGAACACCGTGAGACCTTGAAAAAGCAAACCGGTGGTCGTGGTAAATTCGCCGACATCCAGTTCAGCATTGGTCCTGTTGATGCTGATTGGAAAGCAGAAAATCCTGATAAGCACTACCAGTTTGTGAACGACCTGTTTGGCGGATCCATTCCCCGTGAGTTTGTTCCGGCTATCCAGAAAGGTTTTGAACAATCCATGACCACAGGTGTACTGGCCAACTACCCGGTTGATAATATGAAGATCCGTGTATTTGATGGAAGCTTCCACGCTGTTGACTCTGACTCCATGTCGTTTGAGCTTTGTGCCAAACAAGGTTTCCGTGAAGCGGCAAGAAAAGCAAAACCAGTGCTGCTGGAGCCGATCATGAAAGTGGAAGTGATCACACCTGCACAGTACATGGGTGATGTGACGGGTGACCTGAACCGTCGTCGTGCCATACTTGAGGGAATGGATAACCGTGCCGGTGCAGAAGTGATCAAAGCTAAAGTGCCGCTGAGTGAAATGTTTGGTTATGTGACCCAGCTCCGTTCACTGTCGTCCGGCCGGGCTTCTTCAACCATGGAGTTCTCACACTATTCACCTGCACCAAACAATATCGCTGAGGAAGTGATTGCGAAGGTGAAAGGGAAAGTGAGTGCCTGATCCGGCCTTATCAGTAATACATATATAAAATGAAATGCCGCCCGATATTTGAGGGCGGCATTTAGTTTTTTAAAAAATCACTTGACAACGCTCAATAATTTCATGTATTCTTTATAGAAATGCCGGTGATAAAATGAGATTTGGGTTTACTGGCACCGTATTTGGTGCTTAAATGACCGGAATTCACTCCGTCTTTAAGATACCAATATTTATTAAGGCCCTGAGCTAACGTATGAAAAACACAATGTTCTATGCATAAGGACTCAGCAATGAGTCCTTATTTTTTTAGCGGGTCTTTAAAAACATAAACTGCACCAACGGCCGAAGTAAGCAGAGTGATGAGATAAAACAGCAGGCTGATGACCACAGAACTTTCCTGCATCAAGCCAAAATAAAGGGAGCCTTCCAGGAACACCACTTCCCTGATTCCCAACCCGCCAATTGTCAACGGTAACACTGAAACAACAGATGATAAAAGGAAAATAAATATGTATTCAGTAGTATGGGCCGGTATGCCCAAAGCAGCCATGATAAGGTAAACGCAGATAACCTGCGAAGCCTGTACTGCAATGCCCAGTAGCAGGGTGGGAGTGAAACTGCTTACAAAATCTTTCAGGTAAGTCCGGATAACAAAATATAAAGCGGCCACGGCCAGTAGTGATCCGGCCACAAGCATAACAATATGCAGTTTTTCTTTAAGCACAATGAGCCCATACACGGCGAGGATCAGTCCCAGCCCCGCCAGCCCGCTGAAACGGTCGAGCAGAACGGCGGCTGCTGTTTTTTTATACGGGACATTATATTTCTTTGTCAGCAACACCACTTTATAGGCATCGCCGCTGATTGAGCCGGGCAAAAACAGGTTGTAAAACATTCCCAGCCAGTACAATTTGATGTTCGGCACCTGGCCTGGATGGACATTTATGTTACTGAAATAGATGCTGAGCCTGACGGCGGAAACCAGTTTTGAAACAACAAATGCCAGCAAAGCCAGGAAAAGGAAAAGCCAGTTGGCATTTTGCAAAGCCTGTCCGGCCTTTGCAAAATCAATTTTTCCTGAGACATACCAAAGGCAGGCAATAGTGACGGCTATTTTTAGCAATAATTTCAGCCAGTTTGGTATTTTAAAGCCAGATTTGTTTTGAGTTTCTTCTTTCATTTTAAAACAGCAGGTAGCAAAGAAAGGCAAATCAAGCCTAAGTTTACTGTGAATCATCTGTTTATAATTAAATCCCGGCGATCACAACAACCAGGTAAAAAGATTCTCCACAGCCTACAAAATTCTTTACCAACTATTTGGAAGGAATAACCCACAACCCTACCTTTGCACTCCCAAAAGAAAATTGGGATTTTACACATGTCTCAGCGAATCAGAATCAAATTACAGTCTTACGATCATAACCTGGTAGATAAATCTGCTGAAAAGATCGTAAAAACAGTTCGCAGCACCGGCGCTGTGGTAACAGGTCCAATTCCCCTGCCCACCCGCAAAAAGATCTTTACGGTTTTGCGTTCACCCCACGTAAACAAGAAGAGCCGTGAGCAATTCCAGCTCGCTACGCACAAGCGTTTGCTGGATATCTACACTTCTTCTTCAAGAACAGTGGATGCGCTGAGCAAGCTGGATTTACCCAGTGGTGTGGAAGTGGAAATCAAAGCGTAGTACATCCCGGTTCCCGAAAGGGACAAAGGGGTTAGTTCTTATAAATAAAACATTTAAGTTATCTCTCAACCTTTCGTTTCTTACGAAAGAGAAAAGAGCTCTGACAACTAGTAAATTTCTTATCCCCCTTCAGGGGATAGGGGTACATAAAACAAGCCATTCAGGGTTTGTTTATCACCGGTACTTCCATCGCCCTCCGAAGCTTTAGCGCAGGAGGGACATAAACATCCACTTTCGCCAAGGCTACAGTGGACAAAGGGAAAAGGTCGGTGACAAAACGGGGATTGACCCTTCGCTCTGCTCAGCAGACAAATATTGTCTCAACAGCAGCGAAGAATGTCCCAATAATCCTGAGGCACAAATTGCAAAACATGAAAGGTATTATTGGGAAAAAAATTGGGATGACCAGCATCTTCGATCCCTCGGGCAAACAAACCGCCTGTACGATCATTGAGGCGGGTCCTTGTGTCGTTACCCAGGTCAAAACAAAAGAAACAGACGGGTACAATGCGCTCCAGCTCTCTTTCGGCGACAAAAAAGAGAAACATGCTACCCAGGCCGAAAAGAATCACTTCGCCAAAGCTTCTACAGCTCCTAAAAAATTCTCAAAAGAGTTCCGCGACTTCGCAATTGAAAAAAATATTGGTGAGACCATTACTGTTGACATTTTCGCTGAAGGCGATAAAGTTGAAGTAGTTGGTACCACAAAAGGAAAAGGTTTCCAGGGTGTGGTTAAACGCCATGGCTTCCATGGTGTGGGCCAGCAGTCTCACGGCCAGCACGACCGTCAAAGAGCTCCTGGGTCATTGGGTAACTCATCTGATGCCAGCCGTGTAATGAAAGGCATGAAAATGGCCGGTCGTACCGGAACTGACCGTGTGAAACTGAAAGGCCTGAAAGTGCTGAAAGTTTTCCCGGACAAAAATTATATCCTGGTGAGCGGATCAGTACCCGGTCACAACGGTTCAATTGTTTTAATTCAGAAGTAATTGATGTCATCCTGAGCTTTTCGAAGGATGGCTCATAAAACGAATAAAAATGCAACTCGAAGTTTTAAATAGTAAAGGGAAAAAGACAGGCAGAACGGTGGAACTGCCTGAAGATATTTTCGGCGCTGAACCCAACAACCATGTTATCTACCTGGCCGTAAAACAATACCTCGCTGCACAGCGCCAGGGTACTCACAAAGTGAAGACCCGTGCCGAAGTGAAAGGTGCCAGCCGTAAACTGCATCGTCAGAAAGGTACTGGTGGAAGCCGTAAAGGAAATATCAGGAACCCTTTGTATAAAGGTGGTGGTACGATCTTCGGCCCCAAACCCCATAGCTACAACATCAAGCTGAACAGGAAAGTGAAAGACCTCGCAAAGATCTCAGCTCTTTCTTATAAGGCAAAAGACAACGCTATTGTGGTGGTAGAAGATATTACACTGGATACTCCCAAGACCAGGACATTTGTTGACATGCTGGGCAACCTCAAGGTGGCGGATAAAAAAGTAATGTTCATTCAGCCGGAATACAACGATAACGTGGAACTGTCATTGCGCAATGTTCCTTATGTACTGGGAGTGCTGCTGAGCGACATCAACACCTATGATATTGTGAATTCAGAAGTGCTGGTGCTGACAGAAAGTGCAGCGAAGATTTTTGCAGAGGAAGAAGCGGAAACAGAAGCCTGATTTTTTAAACTGATTAAATAGAGAAAGATGAAACTTTCTGAAGTATTGATAAAACCCATTTTGACAGAAAAAGCAAATGCGCAGCAGGAAAAACTGCATCGCTATGCTTTCAAAGTGGCGAGGAAAGCAAACAAACTGGAAATCAAAAAAGCGATCGAAAGTTTTTACGGGGTGACCGTTACCGGTGTTAACACATCAGTAGTACCCGGAAAAAACAAAAGCCGTTACACCAAAGCCGGAATAATCTCCGGCCGCAAACCTGCTTATAAGAAAGCTTTTGTAACAGTTGCTGAAGGGGAAACGATAGATCTGTATTCTAATATCTGATCCCGTAAGCAAAACAGAATGGCAATCAACCGCCGCGAAGTGTTGGAATGTTGAAACAAATTAATTGCAGAACTAAAAATGGCATTAAGAAAATTTAAACCCGTTACAGCCGGAACTCGTTGGAGGATCGGTAATGCGTATGCAGAGGTTACCACCAATGTGCCGGAAGCATCATTGGTTGAACCCAAGAAAAGAACCGGCGGACGTAACTCTTCTGGTCACCTTTCCATGCGTTACAGGGGTGGTGGTCACAAGAAGAAGTACCGTATCATTGATTTCAAACGCAACAAAGCAGGTGCTGCAACAGTAGCATCTATTGAATATGATCCGAACCGTACAGCGTTCATTGCCCTGTTGAACTATGCAGATGGTGAGAAGCGCTACATCCTGGCCCCACAGGGTTTACAGGTAGGCGCTACGGTGGAAAGTGGTGCTGATGTGGCTCCCGAGGTTGGTAATGCTCTTCCGATGAAGAACATGCCCCTGGGTACTAACGTACACAATATTGAAATGCAACCAGGGCAAGGCGGCAAACTGGCCCGCAGCGCCGGTTCCTCTGCACAATTGACCAACAAGGAAGAAAAATATGCAATTCTCAAAATGCCTTCTGGTGAGTTGAGAAAGATTTTGATCAACTGCTATGCAACAGTAGGTGTGGTAAGCAACAGCGACCATAGCCTGCAGAGCATGGGTAAAGCCGGCCGCAACAGGTGGAAAGGTATCAAACCAAGAAACCGTGGTGTGGCGATGAACCCTGTAGATCACCCGATGGGTGGTGGTGAAGGAAAAGCTTCAGGTGGTCAGCCCCGCAGCAGGAACGGTCAGTATTCAAGAGGTTTGAAAACAAGAACCAAAGGAAAAGGAAGCGACAAACTGATCATTCAGCGCAAGAACGGAAGCAAACTGGCGAAATAATTAAACTGATTCATTTAAACAACGACATAAAACATGGCTCGTTCGATTAAAAAAGGTCCTTATATAGCTGCTCATCTTGAGAAAAAGATATTGGCTATGAACGAAGGCAAAAACAAAAAAGGTGTTATCAAAACATGGAGCCGCCGCTCTACGATTTCGCCTGATTTTGTGGGACACACTTTTGCAGTGCACAACGGCAACAAGTTCATCCCCGTGTATGTAACAGAATTTATGGTGGGACATAAGTTAGGCGAATTTGCTCCCACCCGCCAGTTCAAAGGACACTCTAAAAAAGAAGGTTAATTAAGGTGAGGAACAGGCTCAGCATTTTGCCGGGCAATACTCAACCCCAAATAAATTAAAAATGGGATCCAGAAAAAAAATTGCGGCTGATGCCCGTAAAGAAGAAAGGAAGTCGTACTACGGCGCCACATTGAATAACTACCCTACATCTCCCCGTAAGATGAGGCTCCTGGCAGATCTTATCCGTGGGATGGAGGTGGAAAAGGCCCTGGCCACTTTGGAATTCAGTGCAAAGCATTCATCAGAACCGATGCGTAAGCTGGTGCTCAGTGCCATCAATAACTGGAAACAGAAAAATGAAGGCGGCGATGAAAGCCAGTTGATCGTAAAAACGATTTTTGTAGATGGAGCCAGAACACTGAAAAGAATGCGTCCGGCACCGCAGGGTCGTGGTTACAGGGTTCGCAAACGCAGCAATCACGTTACGGTGATCGTAGGAACAAAAGAAACAAATAACTAAACGAATTAATAAACCAAGAACATGGGTCAAAAAGCAAATCCGATTGGTAACCGCTTAGGCATCATCCGTGGATGGGAATCTAACTGGTATGGCAGCAAAAAAGATTATGCTTCCAAACTGATCGAAGACCACAAGATCAGGACTTACCTGAATGCCCGTATCAACAAGGGTGGCATCTCCAAGATCGTAATTGAGAGAACGCTGGGTAAACTGATCATCACCATACACACTTCCAAACCGGGTATCATCATCGGTAAAGGCGGTGGTGAAGTGGATCGTATCAAAGAGGAGTTGAAAAAGCTGACCGGTAAAGAAGATGTCCAGATCAACATCCTGGAGATCCGCCGTCCCGAACTGGATGCGATGATCGTGGGAGACACGATTGCCCGCCAGATCGAGAACCGTATCAACTTTAAAAGAGCTACTAAAATGGCGATCGCTTCAGCGCTGCGTATGGGTGCTGAAGGTATCAAGATCAAACTGAGCGGCCGTTTGGCCGGTGCGGAAATTGCCCGTAGTGAAGAATTCAAACAAGGCCGTGTGCCCCTGCATACGTTCCGCATGGATATTGATTATGCCAATGTATTTGCTCAAACCGTATATGGCAAGATTGGTATCAAAGTATGGATTTGTAAAGGCGAAGTATTAGCAAAAAGAGACCTGAATCCCAATTTTGTGGCCGGTGGTAAAGCTGAAAGTGCTGGTGGTGAAAGAAGGGAGAGAAGAGATGATCGCCGCGATGACAGGAGAGGCGGAGACAGAAGAGGTGGCGGAAGAGACAGAAGAAATTAATAAAAGCTACGAGCCTCGGGCCATGAGCTGCGGGTCGTAAGAATAAAAATGAAAGTTTAATTGCTATAGCGAAAAGCTCACAGCTCGAAGCTAATAGCTCAAAGCTTAAAAAATATGTTACAACCGAAAAGAACGAAGCACAGGAAGATGCAAAAGGGTCGCATGAAAGGCGATGCGAAAAGAGGCACGACCATTTCTTTTGGTTCTTATGCACTGAAAGCGCTGGACAGCCACTGGATCACCGACAGGCAGATCGAAGCAGCCCGACAGGCCCTGACCCGTGAAATGAAGAGAGAAGGTAATGTGTGGATCCGCATTTTCCCTGACAAACCAATCACCCGCAAACCGCTTGAAGTGAGGATGGGTAAAGGTAAAGGTAACCTGGAGTTTTGGGCTGCGGTGGTAAAACCCGGCCGCATCTTATTTGAAATTGATGGGGTGAGTGAGCAGGTGGCCCGTGCATCGTTAGCACTGGCTGCAGGCAAACTGCCGATCAAAACCAAATTCATTGTACGTCGTGACCTGGTTACTGCGTAATAACTTATAAATCGTAAAGCGATGTCAAAGAAAGCTGATTTTGTAAAAAGTATCCACGGGATGAACGAACAGGACCTGTTAGCCCGCCTGGAAGAAGATAAGCAGCGGTTAAAAAAGCTCGAGTTTGCTCATGCTATCTCCCCGCTGGAAAATCCCATGACCATTCGTGGTCTCCGTAAGGATATTGCCCGTTTGAAAACTGAATTAAAGAACAGACAACTTAGTGCATAATAAAGCTAAAAGCTTAACAACATGACCGAAAGAAATTTAAGAAAAACAAGGATAGGTGTGGTGACCAGCAACAAGATGGCCAAGACCATCACTGTTGCCATCGAAAGAAAAGTAAAGCACCCTATCTACGGTAAGTTCCTGAAAAAAACTACCAAACTGCATGCACATGATGACAAAAATGAGTGCAGCATTGGTGATGTAGTGAAGATAATGGAGACCCGTCCGCTCAGCAAAACAAAACGCTGGAGACTGGTGGAAGTGGTAGAAAAAGTGAAATAAGAAAGCTAGGAGCTACGAGCCATGAGCTACGAGCTGCGAGATAATTAAGTAGATAACAAAATTTAGGCGAAGAGCTCGAAGCTCGAAGCTAAAAGCTAAAAGCTAAACAAGATGATTCAGCAAGAAAGCCGGTTAAATGTTGCCGATAACAGTGGTGCCAAAGAGGTACTGTGTATCCGTGTGCTGGGCAACAGCGGACAGCGTTATGCCGGGATAGGCGATAAGATCGTTGTGACGGTAAAAGATGCACTGCCTGCCGGGGGCATCAAAAAAGGTACAGTGGCTAAAGCAGTGATTGTCCGCACCACCAATAAACTGCGTCGTAAGGACGGTTCTTACATTCGTTTTGATGACAATGCAGTGGTGTTGCTGAACCAGTCCGATGAGCCCCGCGGCACCCGTATTTTCGGACCTGTTGCCCGGGAATTACGTGACAAGGGATATATGAAAATCGTTTCCCTGGCACCGGAGGTATTATAACGAAACAGACAACTCAATCAATCATTCCGCAATGGCGGAGTAAAGAATAGAAAAATGAAAGCAAGATTTAAACCCAAGTACAATATCCGTAAAGGAGATGCTGTGGTGGTGATCGCAGGGGATGACAAAGCTCTTGATAAACCCCGCACAGTTAAACAGGTGCTGGTGGCCGAGGGTAAAGTGATCGTGGAAGGTGTGAACATCATCACCAAACACACAAAGCCTTCTGCCCAGAATACGAAGGGTGGTATTGTAAAAAAAGAAGCCCCTATCCATATCAGCAATGTGATGTTGTGGGATGCCAAAGCCAAAGCTCCATCTAAAGTAAAAAGGGTGAGAGAAGAAGGCAAAACTGTACGGGTGTCAAAAAAATCAGGTGAAAAGGTTTGATCCTGGCTTGTTAAAAAGAAAACTATATGAGCACAAAAACATATACTCCGAGACTGGCAGATAAGTACAAAAAAGATGTTGTACCTGCCCTGGTAAAAAAATTCGGCTACGAAACAGTAATGCAGGCTCCCAAATTGGAGAAGATCTGCCTGAACCGTGGTGTGAACGGCGCTGTTTCTGACAAAAAACTGGTGGACATCGCTATTGAAGAATTGTCAACGATCACCGGGCAGAAAGCAGTGGCTACGCAGTCTAAGAAAGATATTTCCAATTTTAAGCTGCGTAAGCACATGCCGATCGGCGCCAGGGTAACACTTCGTGGTGAAAAGATGTATGAGTTTCTTGACAGGCTCATTGCTGTAGCCCTGCCCCGTGTACGTGACTTCAAAGGTGTGAATGAAAAATCATTTGACGGCCGCGGCAATTACACGATGGGTGTGACCGAGCAGATCATCTTCCCGGAAATAGATATTGACAAAGTGAACAAGATCACTGGCCTGGATATCACCTTTGTGACCACTGCCAACACCGATGAAGAAGCTTACGAATTGCTGAAAGAGCTGGGCATGCCTTTCCGCAATGCAGCAAAATCTAATTCAAATTAAAAAAGTAATAAACAACTATGGCTAAAACATCAGTAACAGCCAGGCAAAAGAAAAGGGAAAGACTGGTTGCCCAGCATGCAGCCAAAAGGGAAGAGCTGAAAAAGGCCGGCGATTATAAAGCGCTGGATGAGCTTCCCCGCAATTCTTCCAAAGTAAGGTTGAAGAACCGTTGCCAGCTCACCGGTCGTCCCAAAGGATATGTCCGCTACTTCGGCATCTCCAGGGTGGCATTAAGAGATATGGCGCTGAATGGCAAAATACCAGGACTGAAAAAAGCAAGCTGGTAACCCTTCGGCAGGCTAAGGGTGACAAAGCCTGCACATAATAAATTATTAAACTAAACTTTTCCAATTATTTCGTCTCGCCTCAGGCTAGACGGGACGTAGGAGGGCAAAAAATATGGTAACAGATCCTATAGCAGACTTCCTGACCAGAATCCGCAATGCGCAAATGGCAGGTCATCGGGTGGTGGATATTCCTGCATCTAATCTTAAAAAGCGTATGACAGAGATCCTGTACAACCAGGGTTATATCCTGAAATACAAATTTGAAGATGACAGCAAGCAGGGCATCATCAAGATAGCTTTGAAGTATGATCCTGCTACAAAGCAGCCCGCTATTCAAAGTCTCGAAAGAGTAAGCCGTCCGGGTTTGCGTCAATATTCAAAACCGGCTGATTTCCGCCGTGTAAAAAATGGCTTAGGTGTGGCTATTCTCTCTACATCTAAAGGAGTGATGACGGATAAAGAAGCCAAAGCACAGAATGTTGGTGGAGAAGTGTTGTGCTATGTGTATTAAGAAATAGAAAGTTGTTGGATACATTAAGCTGAAACTATACTAAGCTGACCGGTCAACAACAAACAATAAATAATAAACCATAAATTGATTTTATGTCCCGTATAGGTAAAAAAGCGATAACGATCCCGGAAGGAGTTACCATCACTGTAGGAAAAGATAATGTGGTGACGGTGAAAGGAAAGAAAGGGGAATTGAAACAGGCTGTCGATCGTGACATCGTTGTTGAAGTTAAAGATGGCCAGGTGACTTTTGGCCGGCCTACTGACCAGATCCGCCACCGTGCCCTGCATGGCTTGTACCGTGCCCTGATCGCTAACCTCGTCAAAGGGGTCACTGAGGGGTATGAAAGAAAACTCGAACTGATCGGTGTGGGTTTCAAAGCTGCCAACCAGGGCAACCTGCTTGACCTCGCTTTGGGTTATTCACATAATATCATTTTTGAAGTGCCCAAAGAATTGAAAGTAGCAACCGAAACGTTGAAAGGTCAGAACCCCATCATTACCCTAGAGGGTATAGACAAGCAATTGATTGGTCAGGTAGCTGCCAAACTGAGAGGTCTGCGTAAACCTGAACCATACAAAGGAAAAGGTGTCCGTTATGTGGGTGAAGTGGTTCGTAAGAAAGCAGGTAAAGCCGCAGGTAAATAATAAATGAAAGAATCCCTGGCAGCATCAGGGAAAAAAATAAATCAAGATGAATCCAAAAGTTAAATCATTAAGAAGGCAAAATATCCGCTACCGCATCCGCAGAAAGATCGGTGAAGGCACAGCCCAGAAACCACGTCTTTCTGTATTCAGGAGCAATGCAGATATCTATGTTCAGCTGATTGATGACAGTAAGGGTCAGACACTGGCTGCAGCGTCTTCAAGAGACAAAGATATTGCTGCACAAAAAGTGACCAAGGTGGAAAAAAGTAAACTGGTTGGTGCTGCCATTGCCCGCAAGGCAACCGAGCTCGGCATCACCAATGTTACATTTGACCGTGGCGGTTACTTGTATCATGGCCGTGTGAAATCAGTGGCTGACGGAGCAAGAGAAGGCGGACTTCAATTTTAAACATTCAAACTTTTAATCAAAGCATAAATGTCAAAGCTTAACGTAAACAGGGTAAAAGCCGGTGACCTGGAACTGAAAGACAAAGTGGTTGCCATCAATCGTGTGGTGAAAACTACCAAAGGCGGCCGTGCCTTCAGTTTCTCCGCTCTGGTGGTGGTAGGTAATGAGAACGGTGTAGTAGGCCATGGCCTGGGCAAAGCCAAAGAAGTGCAGGAAGCCATTACCAAAGGCATTGAGGATGCAAAGAAAAACCTCATCAAAGTGCCTGTAATGAAAGGAACCATACCTCACGACCAGTGGGCTAAAGAAGGTGCCGCTAAAGTATTGATCAAACCAGCTGCACACGGTACAGGTGTGATTGCCGGTGGATCAATGCGTGCCGTGCTGGAAAGCGCCGGTGTGACAGACGTTTTGGCTAAATCATTGGGATCTGCCAACCCGCACAACGTGGTAAAAGCAACTTTCAAAGCACTGGCTTTGTTGCGTGAGCCGGTACAGGTGGCCAAGACCCGTACTTTGGGTTTAAAGAAAGTATTTAACGGATAATAATACCCGTCTGCAGGTCTTTGGTCAATTTTTTAATGACCAATGACTCAATGACCAAATGACTATCAATATGAAAAAGATCAAAATAACATTGGTAAAAAGCCCGATCGACAGGCCCGAAAGACAAAAGCTAACGCTGAAAGCTTTGGGTTTGAACAAGACCAATGCCACAAAAGAAGTGGAAGCAACACCCCAGGTGCTGGGGATGGTGCGTAAAGTGAATCACCTGGTGAAGGTGGAGCAGGTGTAAGCGTATTTATCCTAATAATTAAAAAGCGAGGGGTGATTCCCCGTTAAGTCAAAAATCAAAAAAGATGAAATTACACGAATTAAGACCAGCCAAAGGAGCAACACACAAAGAAAAAAGAATTGGCCGTGGTGATGGTTCCGGTCATGGTGGCACTTCCACAAAAGGTACAAAAGGTGCACAAAGCCGCGCCGGTTTCAAGAATAAAATGGCACATGAAGGTGGCCAGATGCCCATTCAGCGCCGTATCCCGAAACGTGGGTTCAAAAATCCTCATCGTGTTGAATACAAAGTATTCAATATCGGGCAAGCGGAACAACTGGCTGAAAGATATGGTATCACCGAGTTTTCCCTGGAAAACCTTTATATCAACAACCTGGTAAGCCAGACAGATAAAGTGAAGATACTGGGCAACGGTGAGTTGAAAAGCAAACTGAATTTCAAAGTGAATGCTGTCAGCGAAAAGGCTAAATCAGCAATCGAAGCTGCCGGCGGGACGGTTGAAATAGTAAAGTAATTTCACTAAATTGCATCGACGCATTTCAGATGCGTCGTTTATGTTTTAAGGGCTCATAAATCTTTTTTACTTCCGTGAAAAAATTCATTCAGACGCTAAAAAATATCTGGAGCATTGAGGAACTGAGAGGTAAAATCCTTTTCACCCTGCTGCTCATTGTTATTTATCGTATCGGATCTTTCATCGTGCTGCCGGGTATCAACCCTATTGAAATGGAAAAGCAGGCGGGGCAATCCAGCAATGGTATTCTTGACCTGATCAATACATTTGCCGGTGGCGCTTTTAACCAGGCGTCAATTTTTGCACTGGGTATCATGCCCTATATCTCTGCATCCATCTTCATGCAATTGATGACAGTGCTGGTGCCGCGGTTTCAGAAAATGCAGAAGGAAGGCGACAGCGGCCGCAAAAAGATCAATCAGTATACCCGCTACCTCACTGTGATCGTAACCTTGTTGCAGGCCTCAGCCTATGTTCGTTACCTTGAGAATATGGCACAGGGCAACCCGGGTATGATGTATGCCTCTTATGCAGGTATGTTCTTTGTTTCCACGCTGATTATTCTTACTGCAGGCACTTTGTTTGTAATGTGGCTGGGTGAAAAAATCACTGACAAAGGTTTGGGTAATGGTACATCGCTCATCATCATGATCGGTATCCTGGCCCGTTTGCCGCAGTCATTCACACAGGAGTTGGTGGCCAAATCAACAAGAACAGGAACCATACTCATTTTTATCATCGAGATTGCAATTTTGATCGCCATAATCCTGGGATGTATTCTCCTGGTGCAGGGTGTAAGAAAAGTGCCGGTGAATTATGCCAAGCAAATTGTCGGCAACCGCCAGTTTGGTGGAGCAAGGCAGTTCCTGCCGCTGAAAGTGAACAGCGCCGGTGTAATGCCTATCATTTTTGCACAGGCTATTATGTTCCTGCCAACATTGGTGACATTAGGCAATGCCAACAGTGAAAGCGGTCAGACACTTTCACGAATATTTACCGACCAGAAAGATATCATCCACATGCTGATCTATTCAGTGGTGGTGATCGGGTTCACCTTCCTTTACACAGCTTTGATATTTAATCCCAAACAGATCGCCGATAATCTTAAACAAAGCAATGGTTTTATCCCGGGTGTAAAACCAGGACAACCAACGGCGGATTATATTGGTGTGATCATGGACCGCATAACGCTGCCCGGTGCTGTGCTGCTTGCATTCGTAGGCATACTGCCGGGTATTGCAGAACGGTTTGGTGTAACCCAAGGATTTTCTACTTTCTTTGGCGGCACATCACTGCTGATCATGGTGGGAGTGGTGCTGGATACATTGCAGCAGATCGAAACACAATTACTGATGCGTCAGTATGACGGACTGATGAAAAGCGGCCGTATCCAGGGAAGACAAACTACCTCTGCAGTGCAGATGTAAATATAATTTCAAATTAGTGACAGAGCCCGGTAAGTAACTTACCGGGCTCTGTTTTACTCGGGGAAATAAATTAATTTTGCAGCTTCATTATGATGATACAAAAAACAAATGAGCAGGTGGAACTGATGCGGCAAAGCGCCTTGCTGGTAAGTAATACGCTGGCACAGGTTGCTGCAATACTGAAGCCCGGCATTACCACTTTGTCCATTGATGAACTGATCGGTACCATTATCAGGGACAATAATGCGGTACCTTCTTTCCTGAATTATAAAGGCTATCCTTTCAATTCATGCATCTCGGTGAATGATGTGGTGGTGCATGGATTCCCTAATGATAATGAACTGCAGGAAGGTGATGTGGTGACTATTGACATTGGTGTAATCCTGAATGGATGGCATGGAGACCATGCTTATACGTTTGCTATCGGTGACCCTGGCGATACAGTGATGCAATTGATCCGGGTAACAAAAGAGTCATTATACAAAGGAATTGAAAAAGCTGTTGCCGGCAACAGGGTAGGTGATATTGCTTTTGCCATTCAGGAGCATACGGAAAAAAAGCACGGCTATGGAGTGGTGAGAGAACTGGTGGGGCATGGCCTGGGAAAAAACCTGCACGAAGACCCGCAGGTGCCTAACTACGGGAAAAGAGGCAGCGGCCCGAAACTGAAAGAAAATATAGTGCTTGCCATAGAACCCATGATCAACCTGGGAAGTAAAGATGTTTATACCGAAGATGACGGATGGACGGTACGCACCAAAGACGGGAAACCCTCTGTTCATTTTGAACATGATGTGTGTGTGCGGAAAGGGAAAGCAGATATATTGTCAGACTACCGGCCTATTGAAAAAGCTGAAATGGCCAATCCCAATTTATTTACACATTCCAGTATAGGTCAGCCTCTCACTTCCTGACGGCAGACAAGATTGTTTTTTTTTTAGTATGTCATCCCGCAAAAAATTAGTTGTGATCGGCGGCGGTGCTGCCGGTTTTTTCTGCGCAGTCAATGCTGCCAGGTTGAACCCGTCTTTGGAAGTCAATATCATTGAAAAGACAGGCAAATTGCTTTCAAAAGTGAAAGTGAGCGGCGGTGGTCGTTGCAATGTCACTCATGCCTGTTTTGATATTGGAGAAATGAGCCAGCGATATCCAAGAGGTGGAAACTTTGTAAAGAAAACCTTTCACCAGTTTTTTACTACCGACACGATAAAATGGTTTGAAGAAAGAGGAGCGAAGCTGAAAACCGAAGCAGATGGCAGAATGTTCCCTGTCACCAATTCTTCTCAAACTATTATTGATTGTTTGCTGAAAGAAGTGAACAAATACGGTGTGCAGATATTGATGAACAGGCAAGTGCAATCGCTAAATGTTCAATCTTCCACGTTCAATCTTCAATGTTCTTCAGGTGAAATCATAAAAGCTAATTATGTCTGCATTGCCGTTGGTGGCTATCCCAAAGCTTCGATGTTTGAATGGCTGAAACAACTGGGACATGCTATAGAAGAGCCGGTACCTTCATTGTTTACATTCAATCTTACTACCGGAAAGAACGGCTTGCCTGGCAACACTATTACACAACTGATGGGAGTGAGTGTAGAAAATGCACGGTTGAAAATCATCGGTACAAAACTGGAACAGGAAGGCCCGGTACTGATCACTCATTGGGGGTTGAGCGGTCCTGCAGTATTGCGGTTGAGTGCCTGGGGAGCAAGGGAACTAAAAACAAAAAATTGGGAGTTTGGGATCAGTGTAAACTGGCTACCCGAATTGAATGAACAGAAATTGCGGGAAATGTTTGCTTCTTTCCGCCGTGAGAACGCCTCGCAAAAAGTGATGAGTAAAAATGTTTTTGGTTTGCCGAATCGGCTCTGGGAGTTTTTGGCAATGCAATCTGGTGTAACGCCAATAATGCGCTGGGCTGATCTGCCAGCCGTTATACAAAGTAAGTTTATCAAAAACCTGGTCGCCTGCGATTTTTCAGTGAAAGGGAAGACAACTTTTAAAGAAGAGTTTGTGACTGCCGGTGGAATTAAACTGAATGAAGTTGATCCAAACACCATGATGAGCAGGAAATTTTCAAATCTGTTTTTCGCAGGTGAAATATTAGATGTAGATGGCATCACCGGGGGCTTCAATTTTCAACATGCCTGGACGAGTGGATTTATTGCTGCAAAATCAATTGCAGCATTAAAATGATCATTTGTCAATTTGCGGTTTCAACTGCACATAGGCCCACGCAGTGAAAGGGATTAACAGGAAGAGCAATAACACCCATGTTGTCTGAAAAATAATCCAGGCTACGATAGTCAGCAGAAGCAGGTAAAAAGGATAAAACAGAAAAAGGAGCCCCATCATCACTGAATCATAATGATCGTTGTGCCAGGTTCTTTTCCAGGTAAATTTTTTTATGGGCATAAACAGGGGCACATGCAATAGCCATCCCAGCAGCGCCGGTGCTGCCAGCATGATTTTTTGTAAAGTGGATGGCTTTAACTCCATTCTTTTCTTTTGCTGCTGCCTGTCTGTTTTCGGAATTTCAAAAACTAAACGTTCTAATTGCTGTTGTAACAGATTATTGAATGACTGGTGCCTCACACCATCTGCTTCATTCATATTGACATTTTCAATCGTTATGATCTCACCAAAGTTGATGAACATATTTTTACCAAACCTGTGAAAAGAACTGTAGTTGATGCCCACAGGCAACACCTGTAATGGAATGTTTTCCTCCCATGCCCGCATAGCCAGCCTGGCTGTTCCTTTTTTTAGCGGTCGCAGGTGCCACTCGTTGATGCACTTGCCTTCACTGTAAATCAGCACAACGCCGCTGTTTCTAAAAATTTCAATACAGGCATCAAAGGTTTTGTAATTTTCATTCAGGTTTTCGGTCCCTTCACTTGTTCTGTACACCGGCAATATTTTCAATGCATTTAAAAGCCGGGCATAGAATTTCTTTTTAAAAACATCACCTCGTGCCAGCGACCACACCGGTTGCTGAAACAAAGCATTGATGATTACAGAATCCAGGAAAGAATTAGGATGATTGCAAGCCAACAGTAACGGGCCTTTTGATTGCAGTAAAACAGACTGGTTGATGATGATTTTTCGGCAGAAGATCAGCATCGCCAGCCTGATAAAAGGTTTTAAGCAGCGATAGAACAAAGCCTGTTTTTGGTGAATATAGGAAGAAATAGAGATCAGCAGCGAACCGGACCCCGAATGGAGCGTCGCAACGGCTGCCAAATCAGGGCGTTATCGTTGGTAAATCCCCCAAAAATCTCTCCCTTAAAATGGACAGTTTCCGGGTGATTAGCCCTATCTTTGCTGCCCCGAAATTTTAAAACCCTTCGGGATCAAATTATGTCTGATAACAATATTGTTAACCAAAACGCTGATGCACAGGAGCCTGCTGCTGTTGAAACAACAGAAGTGGCTACAGCGACACCAAATGCACCCGTGCAAACCGCTCACGATGATTTCGACTGGAGCGTTGACAAACGTAATGTGATTTCTTACACCTCTGAGGAGAAAGAAAAGTATCACGATGTGTATGACAAAACTTTCGTTCAACTGAACGATGGCGAACTGATCCAGGGTACTGTGGTTGGTTTGACCAAAACAGATGTGGTGCTGAACATCGGTTTTAAAAGCGATGGTCTCATCTCATTAAATGAATTCCGCGACATACCCGGCCTGAAAGTGGGAGATGAAGTGGAAGTGATGGTGGTGGATAAGGAAGACCGCAACGGTCACCTGAACCTGAGCCGCCGCCAGGCCCGTATCACCCGTGCATGGGAAAGAATCGTGGAAGTGCACAAAACAGGTGAGGTGATCACCGGTACTGTTACATCCAAAACAAAAGGTGGTTTGATCGTTGATGTTTTCGGAATGGAAACCTTCCTGCCGGGCTCACAGATTGATGTGAAGCCGGTAACTGACTACGACCAGTTTGTTGGAAAAACAATGGAGTTCAAAGTGGTGAAGATCAACGAAACCATTAAGAACGCTGTTGTATCACACAAAGCACTTATCGAAAGTGATATCGAAGCACAACGTGCCGAGATCATCAGTAAGTTAGAAAAAGGCCAGGTGCTGGAAGGTACAGTGAAGAACATAACTGACTTCGGCGCCTTCATGGACCTTGGCGGTCTCGATGGCCTGCTGTATATCACTGATATCTCCTGGGGCCGCATCTCTCACCCGGGCGAAGTGCTGAAGATGGATCAGAAGATCAACGTGGTGGTGCTTGATTTTGACGATGAGAAAAAACGTATCAGCCTTGGCCTGAAACAACTCACTCCGCATCCATGGGATGTGCTGGGTGAAAACATTGCTGAAGGCAACGTGGTGAAAGGTAAAGTGGTGAACATTGAAGATTACGGCGCTTTCCTCGAAATTCAGCCGGGTGTGGAAGGACTGGTTCACGTTAGCGAGATCACCTGGGCCAACACACCGATCAATGCTAAAGAGTTCTTCAAATTAGGTGATGAGCATGAAGCAAAGATTGTGACACTCGATAAAGAGAGCAGGAAGATGAGTTTATCCATCAAGCAACTTTCTCCTGATCCCTGGAATGATATTGAAACCAAATTTGCAGAAGGCAGCCGTCATACCGGCCTGGTGAAGAATATCACCAACTATGGTGTGTTTGTGGAGCTTTCTCCCGGCATTGGCGGCATGATCCATATCAGCGATCTGAGCTGGCTGAAGCGTTTCAACCACCCCGGTGAATACACCAAAGTTGGCAGCAACATTGATGTGATCATCCTCGGCATTGACAAAGAAAACCGCAAACTGCAGTTAGGTCACAAACAACTCGAAGAAGATCCCTGGAACACCCTGCAGGATACCTTTGCTATCGGAAGCATTCACGAAGGCACTGTGAGCCGCAGGGATGATAAAGGTGCCACCGTTCAGTTACCTTATGGGCTGGAAGGTTTTGCTCCTAATCGTCACCTTGCAAAGGAAGATGGTAAATCAATTGGTGCTGATGAAACAGCCCAGTTCATGGTGATCGAGTTTGACCGCAATGAAAAACGGATCGTTGTTTCTCATACCCGCATCTGGGAGCAAGGCCAGATAGAAGTGGCGGAAGCAGCGAAGAAAGAAGCAAGGGCTGAAGCGGATAAAACCAAGAAAGCAGTGAAGAATATCCAGAGCAAAGTGGAAAAAGCAACGCTGGGCGACCTGGGTGTGCTGGCCGATCTGAAGAAAAAGATGGAAGGCGGTGAATCAACAGGCAGCACTGAAGAGCCGAAAGCAGAGTAAATAATATATTAGTGATCTGCATAATCGTAAAAATCCCATCAATATTGATGGGATTTTTTTTTGCTGACTATTTGCATTTCTCCCTGATAATGCTGTTCTTTACAACCTGAACAGTTTTTAACTGGCAGCCCCGTAACCCTTTATCCTTCGCAAATCCTTCCTCCAAATCTTTATTGAGACCGTATCCACAACTTTGAAAAGCTTTCAGGTTTTCAGCATGTTTTCTGTTTGCTGATCCTTCCATTATCACTGTGATGCCTACGACACAGCGTTTTTCTTTTTTTTATAAAACCTAAAAGCACAGAGCATGAACAAAACTTTATCTATCACTTTAACCGCTCTCGTTTCAGTGATGCTGTCGGCGACAGCTTTTTCACAGACATTTTTCCTGAGAGAGACATTTCCTAACGAACAAACTGGTGGCAGCCATGATTATGACGATGATGGCTCCATAGCAGGTCAGGATTTCGGTAGCTGGAGCCGCACAACTACCAGCCAGGTAAGGGCAAGGGTTGTTGGCAGCACTTTTACGTCATCGCCTTATGCTTTGCTATTGCAAACTACTGGTGACGGTGCTGAAACAGCAACTGTTTCATCTGCAAACATCAACCTGTCGGGTGTTTCTTCTGGTCTTTGTGCAACCAACGGACTGGCTTTAAAGTTTCAGTTGAGACGTTCGTCCGCAGTAACCAGTCATAGTATGCAAGTAGAGTTTTCTAATGACGGAGGCGTCACATTCAACAACTTTGGACCTCCAAATGTTTTATCTGCTCTTGCAAACCAGAACCAATGGTACACCATTTCAATAAGTATTCCGGATGCACCTGCTTCCTATTGGGTAAGCGACTTCAGGGTTAGGTTTGTCTACAGCAGAAGCGGTACCTCGTCTGATGCTACCGTACTGGTGGATGATATTGTTATTACAGATCCGACCGTTCCGGATTTCTCCGGCGCATTCACTGAAACTACCAATGCCGGAACAGGTTTTGCAGTAGGTGATGTTTACCGTTACAACAGTGTGGTTACATTCCCTGAAGAATATTATGCTGAAGTAAGGATTGAAGCTATCCAGAATGCTGTTATTGATGTATTTGACAATAACGCTGCCGGTGTAGCCAACCGTTTCCAGCCCCGTATTTTGCCCAATGCCACGCTGAATGTTGATCGTGAAGGTTATGTTCAGTTTGCTATCACCTTCAAAAAAGCCAGCGATAACACAGAAGCCAGTCTCACAGGTCTTCGTTACCGCCACTATGATATTGACGGTAGTTCTGCAACAGGAACTGGCGCCTACACCTTCCGTGAAACAGGCTGGATCACCGGACACGGATCTATACTTGTAAATAATCCTTCTGACCTTGTTGATGCAGGTGAGATCGTTGATGCCGGTCCGCCAAACCCTACCACATGGAGAAAGATTTTAGGTGAGCTGGAAGAGCATGACGGTCTTTCCAATGACCCTGATGTATATTTCACTGCGGTTTATGGTCCGACTTCTACAGTGCGTTTCAGACTCGGATATCTTTTCGATCAGCAGGGCAATGCCAACCTGGGTACACCTTCCAGGGAATATGGTACAGAATTCGGTTGCTTCAACCTGGTAACACAGGTTCCCCTGCCTGTTAAACTCCTAAGCTTTGGAGGAACCTTCCTGAACAATGCTGCTGCACTGAACTGGGAAACGGTTAATGAAGAAAACTTTGATCGCTTTGAAATCGAACGCAGCAGCAACGGATCCAGCTTTGCATCCATTGGCAGCAAACTGGCTCAGCCCGGTGGATTCGATTCCCGCAAACAATACAATCATTTTGATGACCTGTCTGCTGTCAGCGGTGATGTTTTCTATTACCGACTGAAAATGGTGGATGCAGATGGTAAATTCAAATACAGCAATGTGATTATGATCCGCAGGGATCAGAAAGCCATCAGTGGTTTGCTCATCAGTCCCAACCCGGTTTATAACGGTGCGGCAACGATCCGCTTCAGCGCCAGGACAACAGCTTCGGTAGAGGTGAGGGTGATGGATATGACAGGCAGAACCGTGCTGCAACAACAAAACAAAGTGTACGAAGGCAATAACAGTATTGCCGTAAATAATCTTGACCGTCTTCAGCCCGGTATGTATGTGCTCCGGCTGATCAACGGCGACGATATTTCAGTGGTGAAATTTTCTGTTACAAAGTAGCATACCGCTTTCAGCTGGTTCATGCTCAAGGTTAACAGCTGACCAGGGCCTCCCGGAAGGGAGGCCTTTTTTATTGAACAGTTCCGCTTGATTCCTGCACAATTCCTTAATTTGAGCAGTCAATAAAAATGACTGCATGGGTTCAATAATAGACAGGCTCAGGCATTTTCATCCTATCAGGAAGATCGTTTACTTTTTTGTAGGCCTGTTTTCCTATCCCGGACTTGCCATTGTAAACAAACTAAAGATATCAGGTACAGAACACCTGAAAGGTTTGCCGAAACAGAAAGTATTATTTGTCAGCAATCACCAGACCTATTTTGCAGACGTCATCACCTTCCTCCATATTTTTTGTGCTGTGAAATGGGGCAAGAAAAATAAACTCGGTATTCCTTACTATTTACTGAATCCTTTTACCAGAGTGAACTATGTGGCCGCCGAAGCGACGATGAAAGGGAGTTTTATCAGCCGCTTGTTTTTACTGGCCGGCGGATTGACAGTGAAAAGAACCTGGAACCAGGGAGCGAAAGAAGTGAGAAAAGGTCTTGACCCTTCTGACACCCGTAAGATCACAAGAGCATTAGAAAAAAACTGGGTTATCACATTTCCGCAGGGCACCACCAAACCTTTTGCCCCGGGAAGAAAAGGAACGGCTTTAATAATAAAACAAGTGAAACCTATTGTTATCCCGGTTGTGATAAACGGGTTCTGGCGGGCATTTATTAAAAAAGGATTGAAATTTAAAAAGAAAGGCTCTCTTCTTTCAGTAACTTTTAAAGAACCACTGCAGATAGACTATGATGCGCCCACTGCAGAAATCCTTGAGCAACTCATGGACAGCATTGAGCAAAGTAAAAAATTCATGATGAAGGGCCGGCATCACTGGCAAACAGTGGAGGAAAATACGAAAGCTGTCAGTTAGCAGGTTTCGGTCTAATCTTTCACAAAAAGCGCTTTTAGTTCTGTGGCATCATCGGGTTTCAGCTTGCCGCCCAGAATAAGCCGCAGTTGTCTCCTGCGCAGGGCGCCATCAAATAATTTTTTCTCTTCTTCAGATTCAGGGATCAGTTGCGGAACAGGTCTTGGTTTCCGGTTGGGATCAAGGGCTACAAACGTATAGTACGCTTCATTGCTTTTGTATTTGTATTGCTGTGTATGATCCTCACCCCACACTTTCATGTGCACTTCCATGGAGGTGTTGAAAGCACGGGTCACTTTGGCTTCAATGTGTACGGCATTGCCCAGTTTGATCGGGTTTTCAAAAGAAATATTATCTACCGAAGCTGTTACCACAGGGGCATTACAATGTTTCTGTGCAGCCAGCGCTGCGGCAATATCCATCCAGTACATCAGTCGGCCGCCCATCAGGTTGCCAAATACATTCGTGTCATTGGGCAACACGATCTCGGTCATAATGGTGAGACTTTGTGATGCTTTTTTACCTTCCATTTTTCTTCTTTGTGTGGCAAAGATAAGCAGGCCATGCCTGCCAACGATCAGGCTCTTAGCAGTTGTTGCTGCGAAGCTGCGCCTTGTTTTAAAAATTGTTCGCAATTCCGCCAGTAACTGAAAAAGGAGGGATAATAGCCGTTTACCTCGGGGAATAACCAGTCCCGCATATCTTTTTGCCCGGGATAGTGTTTAAAAACAGGGTGTTCTTTTGAATAAATGGCAACGTATTTCGTAAGGCCGGGTATTTCATTCACTTCGCCGGTAAAGATTTGTATGCCGGGTATATTGGCACTCAGATCAAGAATGAAATCAATCACTTTTTCACTCACCGGGAATTGTTTGAAATGAGAAGGTTCCAGTAGCAATATCCTGTTAGCTTCTTCCTCTTTCCTCCACATGGGGTCAAGATTATAGGAATTATATATCAGTAAAGGTTTGCTATGATCGCCAAACGGAACTTTTTTTACGGGTAATGTTGTGCTGAGTGAAATGGTTGTTAATGGCTGCAATTCAGCAGGTATATCCATTATGGCAATTTCTTCGTAAGTTCTATCAAGGAAACTACCTTTCTGCCGGCTGTGGGTAAACTTGTTTACATTTTCCTGGTTGAAAAAATATTGTTTATTTGAAAAACTCCCGGCCACCCATTGCCAACTGCAGGTATTGCTGGCCAGGTCACCATCGAGCAGGTGATAATACATCCATTGCGAAGGAAGTGGCCAGTAACTTTTTGCCATATTGCAGGTGAGGCCGGCCACATACATACGGAGATGATTGTGCATGTAGCCTGTCGCAAATAAATCACGGATCGCTTTGTCGATGGCTTCAATACCTGTTTGGGCATTCAGAATGGCTGTGGGTAAAAAACGGTTCTTTACCCCGGTATTAACTTTTCTTATGTCATTAAATATTTCATCTTCCAGCCATTGCCAGGTTCGTTGAAAATACTCCCGCCATGCCAGTTCTTTTATCAGTGATTCTGTTTGATCATAACTATATCCTTTTTGAAGAATTGTTTCCATTACCTGCCTGGTGCTAATCACCCCTCTTGAGATATAGGGTGAAAGACAAGTGACTGCCCCGTCAATATAATTACGGCTTTTCCCATATTCAGCCGGGTGAATGTTACTGATTCTATCAAGTATGTCAGTATAGGCGACAGGGAAATTCTTTTGCTGCATGTGTTAATAACAATATTTTCCTGCAATTGTTTCTACAGCAGTATTTAGACCAGGTTGTTTGAGGATTTAGCAGGGAATGCAGCATAGCATTCAACAGTAAGCCTGCATAATTTTTATGCATGTGTTTTCCGGATATTCCGGCACCGCTCACTGCAATACTTTACTTGAGCCCATATTTTCTCCCATTTCTTGCGCCAGTTGAATGGCCGGCCACAAACCAGGCAGTTCTTTATGGGTAGGTCAGCTTTTTTGATTCTTTTCATTGGTCAAGACTGTTTAGAAATTTTTCGGCATGATCTAAATGTGTTTTCTTTTTTTCAGCGGTCATCTTGTCAAATGTTTTTAACAGCATACCCAGACGCGGGTTGCCTGAAAAGAAATCACGGTGCACATGCATGAACCGCCAGAATAACCCATCCCAAATCTGCTGCCAGTTTCCTTTTACCCAGTCACCCATTTTCAACAAGTAGTTACTACCACTGATATAGGGTTTGGTGGTCATAAGGCCACCATCGGCAAACTGGGTCATACCATATACATTGGGCACCATCACCCAGTCATAACTATCTACATACATTTCCATGAACCAGCGATATACTTCATCGGGATCAAATTCACAAAGCAGCATGAAATTGCCCAACACCATCAGCCTTTCGATATGGTGCGAATAGCCGGTATTCCATATTCTTTTAATCACTGTATCAATCGGGTGAATGCCCGTATTGCCCGTCCAGAATGAATGGGGAATTTTTCGGCTGAATCCCCAGTAGTTTTTGGTTCGCTGACGGCTGCCTTCTCTTTCATATACGATGCGTATAAACTCCCGCCAGCCTGTTACCTGCCGGATAAAACCTTCCAGTGAATTCAGTGGTATCTCGTTTTGTATGGCCGATTCCAGCGCTTTGTCAATGATCTGTTGCGGATCAAGCAGGCCAATGTTCAGCATGGGTGTCAGCACGGAATGAAAGAGAAACGATTCATTTTTAAGCATGGCATCCTCATAAATGCCAAATTGATGAAAACGGGTTTGCAGAAATTCGTCCAACCATTTTTCAGCATCGGCATGAGTGACTGGATAGATGAATGTCTCAGCCGAACCATAATGATCGCTGAAATGGTTTTTTACATAGCTCCTTGCATCTTTCACATATTTGCTTTCTGCAGGAAACCGAAACAAGGGAACCAATTGCTGCTTTGGAATTTTCTGCCTGTTTTCGGCATCAAAGGTCCATTTGCCACCGGCAGGTTGCCCGTTGGCTTGCAACAGGATATTGCGTTGCCGGCGCTGCCATATATAAAAATCGGTTTGAAAATAATTTTTCTTTTTGTCAAAGAAATCAGCCATCTCATCTACCCGGTTCAGAAAGTTGGGGCTGGGATATTTTACCAGCCGGATCCCGTTTTTTGCAGCAGTTTCGCTAAGCCTTTTTTCGAGCCAGTTATCAACGGTATCGGTATAGTGTAACTCATGGATACCGTCAGCGGCAAGATGTGGTAACAACAGGCCGATGTCGGCCAGTGTTTCATGTGCTTCGATGTAGCGGATATCCCATTTCTGTTTCAGTAAAAAATCAGCATAATATTTCATACTGGCCCGGTGCAGCAAAATTTTTTGCTGGTGAAAACGATATTGCAGGAAAAAAAGAAATTCTTCGGCAATGAAAACGGGCTTCCCGGTTTGAAGGGCCGGGTTCTTTTTAAACAACTGGTGAGGAAATATCAGGGAAGCGCAGCTCATTATTTGTTTCCATTCAACAAAGCTGCTGCTGATTTGTTCTGCTTCAAATCATCAATATGGAATCGCTAAAGGGAAAATATATCCTCGTTGCCGGCGCCACCGGCAGCATTGGCGCTGCTGTAGCCGGGTTACTAAAGACAGGCGGGGCCAACCTGTTTCTCACCGGCCGCAATACGGACAAGTTAGCATCTGTTGCAAACAAGCTGGGTGTGGATGCTGCACAGTCTTTCGCTGCTAATCTTGCAGATCCGCAAGCTGTGCAGGAATTGAAGCATCGTTATTTTTCAGTTTTCCCAACTATTGATATCATAGTAAATGCAGCGGGTATAGGTATCATTAAACCTATGGATTCATTATCTGAAAACGATTTTCTGCAGACAATACATGCCAACCTTTATGCTCCCTTTCTGCTGGTCAAATCATTTTTACCGGCTATGAAAGAAGCTAAAAGGGGATTGGTGATTAACATTCCCGGTGTACTAGGAAAAACACCCATGGCTGGTGCCGCTGCTTACAGTGCCAGTAAATACGGCCTCACCGGCATGATGCAGAGTATCCGGGAAGAAGTGAAGCGAACAGATATCCGCATCACCAACCTTTTCCTGGGTGGTGTTGATTCAGCATTTTGGGATACCATTGACATGCGGGTGCAGCGGGAAAAAATGATACGGGCTGAAGAAGCAGCCAAAGCCATTTGGTTTCTTTGCCAGCAACCAGCCAGCGGGGTGGTGAATGAGATGGTGTTACAGCCATTCAATCACCAGGCGATATAATTTTCACTGACAAAGCTCATGGCTAACGATTGTGCTCTTTGGCCTATTTTTGCGCCATCTTATTTCTGCCGTATGGACAAATCACACCCGACGATCTCCTTTGATAATACCGAGTTTGCTTTTGAATACAAGACTGATAAAGAATTAAAGAAAGCCCGTTTCCTTTTTTCCTCCATGGCCAAACCCTGGCTGGTGAAACCGGGTATTAAATTAACTCCCTGGGCCATACGGGTGGGTCTGCCGGTGAAAGGATTGATCCGTAAAACCATCTTTGCACAATTCGTTGGCGGCGAAACACTGGAGCAAACCACAATTGTCGCTAAAAAACTGCAGCAATACAATGTACAGGCCATTCTTGATTATGGCGTGGAAGGAAAGGAGGGTGAAGATAATTTTGATCATGCCTGTGATGAATTCATCAGGGTGATAGAATATGCCGGTTCACATCCCAACACACCCTTTATGAGTGTGAAAGTGACAGGCTTTGCCCGTTTTGGTTTGCTGGAGAACATGGACGACAAAATGCACAAAGCAGAAGGCACATTGATGAAAAGGTTTCTGAAAGCGATTGATGACCTGAACCCTGAAGAGAAAGAAGAATGGCACCGTGTCCGTCACCGCATGATGCGAATTTGCGAAACAGCAGCTAAAAACGGGGTGGGGGTGCTGGTGGATGCAGAAGAAACCTGGATACAGGACCCGGTGGATGCATTGACCATCCTGATGATGGATACCTTCAACAAAGAAAAATGCGTGGTGTATAATACCATTCAGCATTACCGCCACGACAGGCTCCAATTCCTGAAGGACTCATTTGAAGCGGCCAATGAACGAAAATTTATACTAGGCGCCAAACTGGTCCGCGGTGCATACATGGAAAAGGAAAGAAAGAGAGCTGCTGAAATGGGTTATCCTTCACCCATTCAGCCGGATAAGGAAAGCAGCGACAGGGATTATAATGAAGGCGTAAAATTCTGCATTGATCATATTGAACGCATTGCTCTGATCGTGGCTTCGCATAATGAGTTTAGCAATTTGTATGCAACACAACTGTTACAACAAAAAGGATTGCCGCTTGATCACCCCCATGTGCACTGGAGCCAGTTGTACGGGATGAGTGACAATATCACTTTCAACCTGGCACATGCTGGTTGCAGTGTGAGCAAATACTTGCCCTTTGGCCCCATCAAAGATGTGATCCCCTACCTAATGCGGAGGGCACAGGAAAACACTTCGGTGAAAGGACAAACCGGGCGGGAACTGGGGCTTATCAGGAAAGAGTTGCAGCGAAGAAAGGGAAAGGCATCATAAATACCTTCCGGCCGGTATAGGCAAGTTGTGTTGACAGAGTATTTTCGTAAAAAAATACCTATGCGCTATATTCTTCCCCTCTTGTTCATCTGCATCCTTTTTTCTTCCTGCAGCAATGAAAAAGCAAAGCATTCTTTTCCGGAAGCTTTTATAACCTCCCTGCAGCAAAATGATTTTGAAGTGCTGAACGATTTTCTTCCCACTGTTGATTTTTATAAGTCATTGGGAGATGATTTGCCTGCCCGCAGTGATGAGGAAATTGCAAAATTCCTGGCCGAAGGGAAACAGCGGCTGAAAGAAGGCTGGGAGAAAGTGAGGCAGCAGGTGCAGGAGAAAAATATTGATTGGGAAAAATTTTCTATCAAAGAAACCATTATGTACGATCCCTTTCCCAGTCCAACGATGGAAGCGACACTCATCGTTTATAGTTATGATGGTAAAGACTGGGATGACCTATCCTTCATCACCAAAGAACAGCAGGGAAAGACATGGCTGCTGGAATTTCCCAATCCCACCGGTTTCTTCAGCATGAGCAATGAATCGCTGCGTAACCTGCAACATGCAAAAGCTACTTTGTTGCAACAAGACCCCGGCTTTACACAAAAAATAAAGGACAGGGTGCAGCAACTGATACAATTGGCAAAAGGAAATGATGCAGCGCAACTGGCACCGGCGCTGGTGTTCAGGGGAGAAGATGAGGCGAGAAAATGGAAAACAGCTCTTGATGCCACACAGCCCGGTGAACTGAAAATGGCAGAAGATGAAATAAAAAGAATCAAGGAAGCCGTTGAAGGCTGCATGGATATGCAGTTTGAAAAAATTATTTCCGAAAGGGAATCAGAAGGGCAGTGGATCGTGCAGCCTGTTACCTGCGGCAGCAAAAAAATACATTTCGCATTCCTGCTCATCAATGAGCAATTGCTGCTGGGCGACCTGGAAACGGAGGGTGTTGACGAGTATTAGAGCCATAACGAAATGCACCAAACTATGCAAATAGTTTAAAATAATCTCAATTGTTGAACAGCTTGATCGTATAATCCAACAGACTTTTATCACCAACAAGTCCATGACCGGGAATGACCGTTTTCACATGCGGGAATTTCTTTAGTACTTGTTGCACGGTAGCGGGCCATGCTTTCACGTTGGCATCTGCCAGGTTGCCTTTGCCGGCATTCATTTCTTTGATGAGGCAACCTCCAAACAGGATTTTGTCATGGGGAACATAGGCAACAATATTGTCTTGGGTATGTCCTTCGCCGGGAAAGGCAGTTAAGACCTGTTTATCGCCAACGATGAATGTCTTTGCATCCTTAAACCCGTTTACGGGAATATTGAAGCTACGGGACTTCGCCAGTTCAATGGTTTTATGTGTTGCATAAGAGACAATACTATTGGCATGAAAAATTTTCAGCCCGCCGAGACAGTCTTCATGAAAGTGCGTGGGAATAACTGCTTTGATTTTGCAATCAAGTTTTTTGTTTATCCAGTTTACCAGTTCGGCTGAGCTGGTATCATCAGCAGGCGTATCGAAAACAAGGGCTTCTTTCTTATCCGTTACCAGCATCCCGTTGCAGGGCACATTGCCAAATGTTACTGATTTAAAAAAAGAAACATGCACATACACATGGTCCGACAGGCGGATGATGATAAGATTGTCTGATTGGTACACAGTGTCCGGAACGGCAGTTTTTGTTGTTTGTGAAAGACTATTTAAAGGGGAAAAGACTGCTGCGAGGATTAAAAGGGATAAAAGGGATTTCATGAGGTGAAAGTAGGGCTTTTGGGAATTTGCGCAGTTGTGATGAGAAGAAAGGCTGAGTGCAGTTTATTTTAATGAATAACCGCATTTATCTTCTGCCAAAGCTCATTATCAAATCCTGATAAGGCAAAGCTTGGATTCAGCGGATCGGAGGCATTACCCATGCGGACGATCACCATTTTTTTAGAAGGCACTACATAGATACGCTGGTCTTCGGCGCCCATAGCAGCATACATATCAGGTGGAGCATTAGGTATTAATGTTCCGGGGTACACTGTTTGGCCGGTTGGCAGCATAAAATTGCCTTTACCATTCAGCCACCAGAAATAGCCGTAAGAAGGATTGATGGCTTGAGAACTGTTGATGCTTTCCTCAAAAAAAGCCTGGTTAACGACCTGTTCATTATTCCACTTGCCTTTATTGAGTGCCAGTAGGCCAAAACGGGCCATGCTGCGGGTGCTGCTGTGGTAAATTTTAAAGATGATACCATTGTTCCAAAAGCCATCCATACCAATTTTATCCCGCAGTTTGGCATTGAAATAAGTATCATAACTCTGCGATGAGGCAGCAGCCACCACATCCATCAGTTTTTGAAACACATTGTGGTAAGACCAGCGGGTGCCGGCATCAGCCATATAGGTAAGATTGGCCCGGATAACAAGGTTGTTGGAATCATTTAGCCCGGAGGTCATGGTAAGCAGGTGCCGGTTGGTGATCAGGTTTTCTTTAGCAGGCGGTGCGCTGGTCCAATTGCTGCCGATATAGTCGGATACTTTATTGTTGATCTGTAGCAGACCTTCTTGCTGGGCAATACCGGTCATGGTGCTTGTCAGGGTTTTGCCGGCGCTGTTCCATTGCCAGCTGTCGTCTTTTGTATGGCCGTTGAAATATTCTTCCATCACAATCCGTCCGTTCACCAGTATCATAAAAGATTTGCTGTTTTTCTGCTGCAGGTAATCTTTAAGCGGTTGCACGGCGGCGTTGTTCCAGCCGAGTGAGGAGATGGATTTGGTTTCCCAGGCACTGCTTCCGGCAGGCGGGTAGTACATGGTCTCCGGGGCATTGCCCGTAGGGGTATCTTTTTGGCAGGAAAATAGGCTGAGCAGTACGGCCAGGTAACAGAAATATTTCATAGTTGTAGAATAGCGGCGGGTTGGAAGGGTTACCCGGTTAAAGGTTTAATCTATCATAAGGGATAAAATTACAGGTTTCCTCCGTTGTTTTTTATAGTCTCACAGTGCAAGCGGTAGTATGAAAAATGAACATAGACATTGGGGGAAAGTTATTACGGGTAAATGATAACTGGAAAGAGAAAGTTTACACAGTCATCAGCTCTTTCAGTTTCAATAGGTATTCCAGTTCTTCTTCATTGATCTTTCTTACACTTTCGGCAATATGCCGGGCACTGTTGAAGATGCGGACACGGGTGTGATGGT
>CAYPOD010000005.1:0-110370 GCA_964412375.1 uncultured Chitinophaga sp.
AAGCATCCTTTTGCGTAAATTCGTACACTATTCTTATATGGAGACCGTTGCGCAAGTACCTAAATATAACCTGAATGAAGAGCAGGAGAAGAAACTCATCCTGAGGGAGTACCGTTCCCTCATGCGGGCTCTGAAATCCAAACTTAAACCCGGCGACAAAGACCTTATCCGTATAGCTTTTGAAATGTCGGCGGATGCGCATAAGACGATGCGGCGAAAAAGCGGTGAGCCCTATATCCTTCACCCGCTGGCGGTGGCCAAAATTTGCGTGGAAGAAATCGGCCTCGGCGTTCGTTCTTCCATCTGCGCCCTGCTGCACGACACAGTGGAAGATACCGATATCACACTTGAAGATGTGGAAAGAGAATTTGGCCAGGAGATCACCCGGATCGTGGATGGCCTCACCAAACTCGCCAATGTGATTGATGTGAATGCTTCACAGCAAGCAGAGAATTTCAAAAAGATCTTACTTACCCTCACTGATGATCCCCGTGTTATACTTATTAAACTTGCCGACCGGCTGCACAACATGCGGACATTGGACAGTATGAAACGGGACAAACAGTTGAAGATATCTTCCGAGACCGTTTATGTATATGCCCCGCTGGCCCACCGCATGGGTTTATATACAATTAAAACAGAAATGGAAGACCTGGCCATGAAATACATGGAGCCGGAGATTTATAAAGACATTGCCAAAAAACTGTCTGAGACAAAACGGGAAAGAACCAAATATATCAATGAATTCATCAAACCAATACGGGAAAAGATAGCCAAAGCAAAACTGAATGCTGAAATATTCGGAAGACCGAAAAGCATTCATTCTATCTGGAGCAAGATGAAAAAGAAAGGAGTGGATTTTGAAGAAGTGTATGATCTCTTTGCTATCCGTGTGATTCTGGATTCTGCCCCGGAAAAAGAAAAAGAAGATTGCTGGAAAGTGTATTCGATGATCACCGATGAATATACTCCCTCACCCGAAAGATTGAGAGACTGGCTGAGTAATCCTAAAAGTAATGGGTATGAAGCGTTGCACACCACGGTGATGGGTCCCCAGGGTCGCTGGGTGGAAGTGCAGATACGGACAAAAAGGATGAACGAGATTGCAGAAAAAGGGCTGGCCGCTCACTGGAAATATAAAGAAGGCGCTGCTGATGAAAGCCGCTTTGATAAATGGTTTCACCAGATCAGGGAGGTGATCAGCAATCAGGAAACAGATAGTATTGATTTTCTCCAGGACTTTAAGACCAGCTTTTTGGCAGAAGAGATTTATGTATATACACCGAAAGGTGATGTAAAGATGCTGCCGGTGGGTTCTACTGCGCTGGATTTTGCCTTTGCCATTCACAGCGCCATTGGTGTGAAAACAATTGGCGCCAAAGTCAATCACAAATTAGTTCCCATCAGTCACAAACTGCGCAGCGGCGACCAGGTGGAGATCATCACCAGCAACAAACAAAAACCTTCGGAAGACTGGTTGACTTTCCTGGTAACTTCCAAAGCCAAGAGCCGCACCAAAGATGCCCTGAAGGAAGAAAAGAAAAAAGTGGCGGATGAAGGAAAATATACTGTGCAGCGGAAATTAGAAGGGGTTGGTGCTTCGTTAAACCAGCATAATATTGATGAACTGGTTCAGTATTACAAACTTCCTTCCCACGTTGACTTCTTTTACCAGGTGGCGGTGAAGAATATTGACCTGAAGGAGCTGAAGGATTTTAAAGTAACAGGTGACAGGATCGAATCACCGAAGCCTGTAAAAGTGCTGGAACCAAAGCAGGAATATAACCCGCAGCAACCGCTATCAAAAAAGGATGCCGAGCTTATCATTTTTGGTGAAAGCAGCGACCGTATTGTTTACAATCTTGCCAATTGCTGCAAACCTATACCGGGAGATGACGTATTTGGTTTTATCACTACCGGGAAGGGTTTGACAATACACCGCACCAACTGCCCGAATGCTGCGAAGCTGCTGGCCAATTACAGCCACCGGGTGGTGAAAACGAAATGGGCTAAAAACAAAGAGATATCCTTCCTCACCGGGGTGAAAATAGTAGGTATGGACGATGTGGGTGTGGTGAATAAGATCACCAATCTCATCTCAGGCGAATTAAAGATCAATATTGCAGCATTGACCATTGAAGCCCACGAGGGATTGTTCAAGGGCAATATCCGTTTATATGTGCATGACAAGGAAGAACTGGACAGGCTGGTCAATAGCCTGAAATCTTTGCCGGGTATTGAATCAGTAGAGAGATATGATACAGAGGACATACCGTAAGACTGCTATTTTCAGTTTAGAAGGCCGGAATATTTTGATTATCTTGTTGTATTGTTTATACTCTTATATTAAAAGACTTACCCTTTGTATATGAAACGGATAGTGTTGAGACAGGCTGTATTGGCAATAGTTTTACTTTTGTTTCAACAAACTTTATTTTCACAAGCATTCACTTTCAATTGTTCAAGAGATACGCTGATCCCGGGATGTTCACCCAATCCCTGTGTTAAAATTACCACACTTATACCCGATCTTCACCGTTCAACGGATACGTATACACTGAATCCTATCACAACGAATGGCTCTTCTTGTTTTCCGGCCTATTCAGATCCTTCCGTAACAGGAACACCCACGAACCTGACTTCGGATGATACGTATACAGCACCGATCAATATAGGGTTCCCTTTTCCTTTTTACGGAACATATTATAACAATCTTGTGGTAAGTACCAACGGCATGCTTTCCTTTGATGCAAGCCGGGCCTTTTTATTTGCACACTGGAACATCATCAATGGCGGATTTCCGCAAAACCTTCCCAGCGCATTCTATGACAGGGCCATCATCATGGGACCCTATCATGACCTGGATCCAACAGCACTCACATCACCCACACAGCGTATACAGCATGTAACAACGGGCACAGCTCCGCATCGAAAATGGATTCTCAGTTTTTACAGGGTGCCTCTTTACAACTGCCCGTCTCTTATTGAAAATACCCATCAAATTGTTTTGCATGAGTCAACAGGTATAATTGAAGTACTGATCTTCGGCAAACAGGTTTGTAACACCTGGAACCAGGGGCGTGCCATGGTGGGTATTCAAAACTTCAACAGGGACCAGGCTATGATGGCTCCCGGGAGAAGAGCTACCGACCCTCCGTGGGGCAATATCAATATGAATGAAAGCTGGCGTTTTGTTCCTTCTGCAGGCCCTTCGTTGTTTAAACGAGTAGAATTGTATGACATTGGCGGAAACCTTATTTCCACCGGAACGGCCAACAGTTTGGGTAACGGGACACTGGAAGCAGAGTTTCCGGATGTATGCCCGCCGGCAGGCGCTACAACAACTTATATTATCAGGTCAGTTTATGAAAAAATTGATGACCCTGCTGTAGAAATCTTTGGAACCGATACAGTGAGGGTTATTAAAGGCCCTCCTGCTGATCTCAACGCCACATTTACGACAACACCCTCTTCATGTGGTGTTAACAGCGGAACTATTACTGTGAATGTTCCCGCCGGAACAGGCGCTGCACCGTTTGAGTATATATTGGATGGAGGCACCCCGCAAGCAGGCAATGTGTTTACCAACATGGCACAGGGTAATTATGTAGTGCAGGTAAATGATGCAGGTGGTTGTAGCAGTACGCTAAATGTTGCAGTTGGACAAACAGGGACACTTTCTGCAACTATTACAACAGTGGCCACTGCCTGTCCCGGTGTAAACAACGGCAGCGCTGCCGTCACACCAACAAACGGAACAGGCCCATATAATTTTACTGTGAACCCGGGTGCTCTCACACTATCAGGAGCCACAGCCAATTTTACCGGATTGGCCGCAGGATCGTATAGTGTTAGCATTACAGACAATGCCGGTTGTGCCACTGCTACCCCGATACCTTTTGTGATAGCAGCCGGTGCCGGCTTAAATTCTACGCAAACGACTACGACCCCTTCCTGCAATGGTGCAGCCAATGGCTCCATCACCATCAACACTCTCAACGGAAGTGCGCCATATACATTTACATTAAATCCTGGCAGCATCAGCCAGGCATCTAACATTTTTACAAATCTTGCAGCAGGTAATTATTCCATTAGTTATACTGATGGTGCTGGATGTGTTTCGGCCGTTATCCCGGTCACAGTACCCGCAGGTCCATCGCTGACAACTACATCCACAGCAACAAATGCATTATGCAATGGAAGTGCAACAGGCAGCATCACGGTAACACAACCTGCCGCCGGCACCCCACCTTACGAATATTCCATAGATGGCGGAGCCAACTGGCAAACATCCAATGTATTCAACGGTCTTTCTGCCAATACATATACGATACTATTCAGGGAAAGCAATGGCTGCCAGGGACAACTTACACAAGTTGTAAATGAACCAATGGCACTTGCAGCCACATTGGCACAAACGGCTGTTGTTTGCAATGGACAGAGTAATGGTGTCATAACGGTTACGGCTTCTGGAGGCACAGGCCCTTACCAGTATTCCATTGACGGCGGAACCAACTGGCAACCTGGAAATATATTCAATGTAGCTGCAGGAAGCTACACGATAACAACAAGAGATAATAATCTTTGCACAATAACGGGCAACATTGTCGTTACTGAACCGCCCGTGCTTACAGCAACTGCTGCCACAACCAATGCCACCTGCAATGGGGGACCGGATGGTACTATCACTGTTGCAGCTGCAGGAGGTAACAGCAGCTACCAGTATTCAATTGATGGAACCAATTTCCAGGCCTCAAATGTTTTCAATGTTATTGCAGGAAATTACACTGTTTATGTCAGGGACAACCTGGGATGCAGTTTCAGTATTACCAATGTTACTGTTGGATTAACAGATAATCTGACTTACAACACTCCGGTGAGTCCTGTTATTTGCGAAGGAACATCAACACAACTGCAGGTGGTATCCAATGCAATTCAATATGCATGGTCACCTGCCACCGGGTTAAGCAATCCCGGTATTGCCAACCCGGTAGCCAATCCGTCAGTGACCACCACTTATACCGTAACACTTACATTGGGTAATTGCAGCGTAACTATTCCCTATACTGTGAATGTAAACCCGGCTCCCGTACCAGATGCAGGACCAGATGGATTTATTTGTTATGGCCAAAACTACCAGTTGCAGGGGTCGGGAGGTGTGCAATACAACTGGTCGCCTTCAAATTTCCTGAGCAGCTCCAGCATTTCAAACCCTGTGGCAACACCAGACAATACTACTACTTACGCTTTATCTGTGGTTGATGGCAATGGATGCCAGTCGTTGGTAACAGATAATGTAACAGTTGATGTGACACCGCCGATCACGGTAACCACTTTCCCATCAGATACGATCGTTCATGAAGGCCACCAATTCCAGATAAGGGCTGTTTCCATTGCTACCAATTATTCATGGACGCCGTCAGTTGGATTGAATAATCCCTTTGTTGCAGATCCTGTGGTTACGGCGGGCAGTGCAGGTGATGTGATCATTTACGAGGTAGCTGCTACAACACTTGCAGGTTGCCGGGGAGATGGAACAGTGAGGGTAAGAGTGTATAAGGGTCCGGATATTTATATGCCAACTGCGTTTACACCAAATAATGATGGCAGAAATGACATCTTCCGGCCTTTCACGGTAGGAATAAATCAAATTAATTATTTCCGCATATTTAACCGCAGCGGGCAGGAATTGTTTTCCACCAAAAACCTTGGTGCAGGTTGGGATGGAAAACTGGGAGGAGTGGACCAGCCCTCCGCCGTGTATATATGGATGGTGCAGGGAGTTACAGAAGATGGCCGTGTGATTACGAAGAAAGGAACGGTTGCGCTGATCCGCTAAATCAAAAAAGATAATCACATTCCCTTAAAGTCACTGATTTATTTCGGTGGCTTTTTGCTGAACCCGTATTTTTGCCCCCGTTTCAGCAAAACAAACTAACCACATTCCGTTATGGTAGATGTATTACTTGGCCTCCAGTGGGGCGATGAAGGGAAAGGAAAGATCGTTGACTATTTTGCCAAAGATTATGATGTGATTGCCCGTTTCCAGGGTGGGCCCAACGCTGGTCATACACTTTATGTCGGCGACAAGAAAATCGTATTACACCAAATTCCGTCAGGTGTTTTTCACGCCAACACGATCAACCTGATTGGCAATGGTGTTGTGCTTGATCCGGTTACACTGAAAAAAGAATGTGATACGGTAGCCTCTTTCGGAATTGATCTGAAAAAGAACCTCTTTATCGCTGAACGTACACACCTGATATTACCAACGCATCGGGCTTTGGATAAAGCAGCCGAACTTTCCAAAGGACAACATAAGATCGGTTCGACATTAAAAGGTATCGGGCCCACTTATATGGACAAAACAGGCCGCAACGGGTTGAGGGTAGGAGACCTGCTGGATAAAAATTTTACTACGTCTTATATCAAGCTTCGTCTTAAACACCAGAAACTATTAGACAATTATGCTTTCAACGAAGATATAACGACTTGGGAGGAAGAATTTTTTGAAGCACTCGAATTTCTGAAGCAATTGAATATTGTAAATGGTGAGTATTTCATCAACAAACAGCTGAAAGAAGGCAAGAAGATACTGGCAGAGGGAGCACAGGGTAGTATGCTGGATATTGATTTTGGCACTTTTCCCTTTGTTACTTCCTCCAATACCATTTCAGCAGGAGTTTGCAGCGGGTTGGGTGTAGCCCCGCAAACGATCAGAGATGTGATCGGGGTTACTAAAGCTTACTGTACCCGTGTGGGCGGCGGACCCTTTCCCACCGAACTGGAAGATGAGACCGGTGAAGAGCTGCGAAAAGTGGGGAATGAGTTTGGCGCTACTACGGGACGGCCCCGTCGTTGCGGCTGGATTGATCTCGTGGCGCTGCGGTTTGCCTGTATGATCAATGGCGTTACCAAACTGGTGATGACCAAAGCGGATGTGCTGGATGCCTTTAAAGAACTAGAGGTATGCACGGCCTATTCAATCAATGGAAAGGAGACTACAGAAATTCCTTTTCGGCTTGAAAAAGCACCTGTTCGCCCTGTTTACAAAAAATTTCCAGGTTGGAGCACTCCCAGCAGTGCAGCAAAATCACCGGCGGAATTGCCTGAAACGATGAAGGGATACGTTCAGTTCATAAATGAGTACCTGGGTGTCAGGATACAGTATATTTCCAACGGGCCGGGCAGGGATCAGCTTATATTTATCGGTTAAAACAACAAAAAAAGCATAACTAAAATTTCCCTTTAAAAAATTTGGCTAATTAAAAACTTCGCCGAAATTTTACAGCAACAACCCTATTGAGTATGGCATCAAAATCTGATAAGGCAAAAGGAGCCGCCGGGAAAACCGACGCATCATCACAAAAGCCATCCGGCAAAGCATCATCCAAACCTAAAAAGCAAATGGAAGAGGATGATGACGATGAACTGGAAGATGATGAACTGGATGTGAAAGCCCCGGGTAAAACCGGTAAGGCTGCTGCATCCAAAAAAGCCAAAGAAGATGATGACGATGATGACGATGATGCAGAAGAAGAGCTGGACGACTGGGAAAAACCCGAAGAAGAGGAAGAGTGGGACCCTGATTTTGAAGAATTCGATCTTCCTAAATCAAAAGGCAAAAAAAGCCCGGCATCCGGAAAGAAGGGCGGCGATGATGATGACTTCAAATTTGAGGATGATGAATTCAAAGACCTTTTCGGAGACAAAGATTATGATGATGACGAGGAGGATGATTATTAAACCTGCCTGCCGGTAAATAAAAATTTGATTACTGCTGCCGATACAAACCGCATTTTCGCTGTCAGTGATTTTCATAATATGAAAAAGAAGGTGCTGAACTGGGTCCGACAGTTCAGCACCTTTTGTTTTTTGGACAATCACCAGTACCAGTTGCAGCCCCACAGTATGGAATGCCTGCTGGCAGCAGGAGTAAAGCGATCAGTAGTGGCCCAGGCAGGCGATGCACTGGAGCAACTGCAGCAATTCAGCAACGGGACCTCTGGCTGGTTATTTGGCCACCTTGCCTATGACCTCAAGAATGAAACAGAACAACTAAACTCCTCACACACCGACAGGATACAATTTCCCGATCTTTTTTTCTTTGAACCGGAAGTGATCATCCGTCTTTCAGAAAAAGAAATAAATATTGAGGCTGCAAACCCGGAGTTCATTTTGCAGGCCCTGGAAAATTGCGATGGTGAAGCGCATAAGATAATACAGCAACCTGTCCATATCCGCCAGCGAATGTCAAGAGATGAATATCTGGCTGTCATTGAAAAATTAAAGCAGCATATTCTGCGGGGTGATTGTTACGAGATCAATTTTTGCCAGGAATTTTTCGCAACCGATGTTGTGATTGATCCTTTTATCCTCTATGAGCAACTGGGCAAAATTTCACCCAATCCTTTTTCTGCCCTTTACCGTTTGCATGATCAATGGCTGATCTGCGCCAGCCCCGAACGATATTTAAAAAAAGACAAAAGCAGAATTTTATCACAGCCGATTAAAGGCACAGCCCGCCGCGAACTGACCAATGCTGCAAAAGATATTGCTGCTAAGGAAGAATTGAAGCATAGCAGCAAAGACCGTTCTGAAAATGTGATGGTGGTGGACCTGGTACGGAATGACCTTGCGAGGGTTTGTGAAGAAGGTTCTGTGAAGGTGGATGAGTTATATGGTATCTATTCTTTTCCCCAGGTGCACCAGATGATATCAACGGTCAGCGGAACATTGCGGAAGGATGTAACTTTTGCAGATATCATTAGAGCCACTTTCCCGATGGGATCTATGACCGGCGCCCCCAAAAAAAGGGTTATGGAACTTATTGAGCTGTATGAACAAACCCGAAGAGGAATATTTTCCGGGGCGGTAGGGTATGTTTCCCCTGGTGGTGACTTTGATTTCAATGTGGTAATCCGCAGCTTGATGTATAATGCAACAGCCCGCTATCTTTCATTCCAGGCCGGGTCCGGCATCACATTTTACAGCGACCCTGAAAAAGAATGGGAAGAGTGTTTGCTGAAAGCCGAAGCCATCATTCGTTTGTTAAACGAAGTTACCGGTTAGCTGTGCCTTTCAGCAACAGTTGCATGGATTCACCCAGTATCAGGTTTTTCTTCTCCAGGAAAATTTCCATCTTTTCAAAAGGAAGCCGTAGCTCATATTTTCCATCAATCGATACCTGTTTATCAAAGCCGGGATTGTAGCGGTTGAAATCTGCTACAGTCATTTCCACATGCTGGCAGATAACAGCAGCATTGTACCGGCCGGTAATAGACAGCAGTTTTGATTGTTCTGTTTCTTCTTTGCTGAGCGTTGAATTGTTAAGCAAAGCATCTTTTGCTTCTTCTTTTGTCAGGGTTGTAATGCCGCCTTCGCCTTCCATGATGTAATGCGTGGCTATGAATTTCTTGACATGATTCTTTGATTCTTCCGGCAAATGATGTTGGAGTTTCCAGAAATCACGGCTGCCGCTGTTGCGGATGGCTTTGTTTACATTACCTGGTCCGCCGTTATAAGCTGCGATCACCAACAGCCAGTCTTCATATTGTTTGTACAGATCTCTTAGCAGTTTGGCAGCTACATGGGTGCTTTTTTGGTAATCAGTTCTTTCGTCCGTCTGCCTGTTCACTTTCAGGCCGTATTGTCTTGCTGTGGCAGGCATCAGTTGCCAGGGACCCAATGCACCTGCCCATGATAAGGTAAGCGGCCGGAGACCGGATTCAATCACAGCGAGGTATTTTAATTCTTTGGGAAGACTATATTGTGTGAGCACCCCGTCTATCATGTCGAAATAGGGTTTACCCCAGCCTTTCATCTGCTGCAATCCATTGGCATGTTTTTTCAAATAATCCTGCACAAAACTTGTGGCCTGCGGGTTTAGTTGCTCAGCCGTGATGCCTTCGGCTATTTTATTGCTCACAAAAAGATTACGAAATCCTTTTTTTGAATCACCGGGATCGGCAAGGGTGTCATTCCCTTTATGCCGGGCAATAAAATGTTGCAAGAAAATACGGTCAGCAGTTGATGCCGTCGCAATAAAGTTCATACCAAGACAGGCAGCCAGGATCAATAATGGAAGTTGCGGGAATCGCATAAAATGCCAAAATCTTAAACAGCTTCTCAGGGCATCAGTTGCTTTGAAAAGCGGAGTAAAGATAATTCATCAAAACGGTCTGCCATCACCTGCAAACCAAAGGGCATGCCGTTACTGTGGCGAAACAACGGAAGTGAAATGGCTGGTACCGCAGCCAGGTTGGCCATGACCGTGTATATATCAGCCAGGTACATTGCTACAGGGTCACTCATTTTTTCTCCGGCATCAAATGCAGTGGTAGGAGAAACAGGCATGATAAGGAAATCATAATTATTGAAAAGATCTTTTGTCTGCTCAAAAATCAACCGTCGCACCTGTTGCGCCTTGCTGAAATAGGCGTCATAAAACCCTGCGCTCAACACAAAAGTGCCAAGCATAATCCTTCTTTTCACTTCTTTGCCAAAACCTTCAGAGCGGGTTAGTTCATAAAAGCTGCTAAGATCCAAGCCGGCGGAAGCGGTACGGTGACCATACCTTACACCATCATATCTTGACAGGTTGGAAGAAGCTTCGGCAGTAGTAAGTATATAATATGCCGGCACCATATAATCAACAAGATCAAAAGGCACTGCTTCAACAGCATGTCCTTTTTCCTGTAATTGCTGCAATTGTTGAATAATAGTAGTGCTGATCTCAGCATCCAGACTGGGATTATGCAGGGTTTCTTTAAAATAAGCGATGCGATATTTTTTGTCTTCAGCAAGTAAAGAAGAATAAGCAGGAACTTCCCGCTGTGCAACCGTGCTGTCATATTCATCCGGGCCTGCCATCACTTCCAATAAAAGAGCAACATCGGGGATATTGGTGCCAAACACCCCTATTTGGTCAAACGAAGAGGCATAAGCGATCAGTCCATACCGGGAGATGCGGCCATAAGTGGGTTTGAAACCTACGATGCCGCAAAAATCAGCGGGTTGACGAACAGAGCCACCCGTGTCACTGCCCAGCGAAGCCATACACAATCCCGCCTGCACCGCCACAGCCGACCCTCCGGAGGAGCCGCCCGGTACTTTGGTTTCATCCAATGCATTCAGGGTTCTGCCATATACTGAGTTTTCATTGGAAGAACCCATAGCAAATTCATCACAGTTGAGATTGCCGATGATAATGGCTTCTTCGGCCAGCAGCCTGTCAACAGCCGTTGCCGAATAAACAGCAACAAAATTTTCGAGAATGCCAGATGCAGCAGACAAGCGGTGGTCTTTGTAAGCTATCACATCTTTCAACCCAATGATCACCCCGTGCAATTTAGCGGGAGGTTGACCGGCCTTTCTTTTTTCATCCAACCATTTTGCTTTTTCACGGGCTTCATCTGCATACACTTCAATAAATGCATTGAGGTGCTGGTTGGCTTCAATGCGGCGGAGATAATGCTCAACAGCCTGCAGACAGGTGGTTGTTTCTTTCTGCAGGCTGGTATGATAATGTTCAATAGATGAATACTCAAACAAGAGCGGCTGCCTTTTTGAATTAAGCGGGGGAAAAGATAAAAGGCTTAGTTAACAGAATTCTTAACGTCTTTGCTGCCTTCTTCAATTTCTTTCTTCACATTGTTCTTGGCATCATTGAATTCACGAACACCTTTGCCAAGACCACGCATCAGTTCGGGTATTTTGCGGCCGCCAAACAGCAACAATACGATCACCAGGATGATGATGATCTCGTTGGTACCCAAAACACCCAGTAGATTAGTTTGTATCATATTGGAAAATATTAGGGATCAAAGATACTAAGTAAGCAAAAATCCGGCAGAAATAGTTTGAATTCATCGGGGTAAAATTAAAAAGTCCCGGCGAAAGCGGGACTTTTCAAATATGGTACTGATAAAATTACTCTGCAGTTTCGGTAACCATGCGTTTTTCCCTGATCCGGGCACTTTTACCGCTTCTTTTTCTTTGATAGAATAATTTGGCCCTGCGCACATGACCCGTCTTGTTCACCACAATAGAATCAATATTGGGAGAATAAACCGGGAAAACCCTTTCTACACCCACACCATCAGATATTTTGCGAACAGTGAAGCTGGCTGTGTGGCCTGTTCCCTGGCGCTTGATAACATCTCCTTTGAAAGACTGGATCCTTTCCTTGTTTCCTTCGATGATCTTGTAATTGACAGTGATGTTATCACCAGCTTTGAATTTGGGAAATTCTTTCTTGCCGGTCAACTGCTCATGTACATATGCAATGGCGCTCATAATCCTGATTTTTAAGGAGGGCAAAGGTAAGGGTAAATTGTCGGAAATGGGAATTAGTAGTTGAGGAATTTGGCTGCCGGTGTAAAAAAAGTTTTGTTCTTTGGCCAAAACCTTAGTTCCCAATTCCTAATTCCTGTTACCGGGCCACATTCACAGCCCTTTTTTCCCTGATTACTGTTACTTTGATCTGGCCCGGAAAGGTCATTTCGGTCTGGATTTTCTGGGCTATTTCGAAAGAGAGTTTTTCAGAATCCTGGTCGGTAACTTTCTCAGCTTCAACAATTACCCGAAGTTCACGGCCTGCCTGGATTGCATAGGCTTTTTCAACACCGTTGTAGGCCATCGCCAGGTTTTCCAGGTCTTTGATACGCTGAATATATTGCTGCATGATCTCCCTGCGGGCACCGGGTCTGGCACCACTGATGGCATCACAGGCCTGTATGATGGGAGAAATAACATATTGCATTTCCATCTCATCGTGGTGGGCGCCTATGGCATTGACGACTGCCGGATTTTCTCCAAATTTTTCAGCCAGTTTAGCTCCCAGCAAAGCATGGCTGAGTTCGCTTTCTTCATCAGGAACTTTGCCAATATCATGCAGCAGACCGGCTCTCTTTGCCAGTTTGATCATGTTTTGGTTCATGCCCAATTCGGCAGCCATAGTGGCGCACAGGTTAGCTGTCTCCCGGCTATGCATCAGCAGGTTTTGGCCATAGGAAGACCGGAAACGCATCCGCCCCACCATCCGCACCAGTTCTTTGTGCAAGCCATGAATACCCAACTCAATCACCGTTCTTTCACCAATCTCCATCACTTGTTCTTCAATCTGTTTCTTGGTTTTTTCAACCACTTCTTCAATCCGGGCCGGGTGGATGCGGCCATCAGTAACCAGCCGCTGTAAGCTAAGTCGGGCAATTTCACGTCGCAGCGGGTCAAATGAAGAAAGTATAATGGCTTCCGGTGTATCGTCCACAATAAGATCCACTCCGGTAGCTGCTTCAATAGCACGGATATTCCGGCCTTCACGACCAATGATCTGGCCTTTTACTTCATCACTTTCGAGGTTGAAAACGGTTATAGAGTTTTCAATGGCTTGTTCGGCGGCCGTACGCTGAATGGTTTGGATGATGATCTTGCGGGCTTCTTTATTGGCTTTTTGTTTGGCGTCATCAATGATCTCCTGCTGCATGCTCATGGCCTGTGTGCGGGCCTCATTGCGAAGACTCTCTACCAATTGTGTTTTGGCCTCTTCAGCAGACAGGCCGGCAATTTTTTCCAAACGGCGAATATGCTCTTCCTGGTGTTTTTCCAGTTCTGTACGTTTGATATTCACCAACTCAATCTGGCGGTTGAGATTTTCCTTGATGGCTTCGTTCTCCCGTATCTGCTTTTCGAGATTTGTTTCCTTCTGGTTGATGGATTGTTCTTTCTGGCGGATGCGGTTTTCAGTATCGTTGATCTTGCGGTTGCGTTCATTCACCTCCCGGTCATGGGTGGCTTTCATTTGCACAAACTTTTCTTTGGCCTCCAGTTCTTTTTCCTTTCGGATGGTTTCAGCCCTCAGTTCAGCTTCTTTTAATATAGTTTGTGCTTGTAGTTCGGCTTCGTCAATCTTTTTCCTGGTGTTTTTAGAAAAGATCAGTTTACCCGCTACAATCCCAGCGAGTAATGCGGCTACGCCTATGATGACAGGTATAATATTCGGATCCATGAATAGGTTTGTTTTGTGGTTGAAAGCTATGTATTAATAATAAAATCATACTACCTCAATATAGGTAATCAGCGAAGATACAAAATGGCCTTAAATGTTTGAAAATATGACGGTAACAGGCTTTTTAAGGAATAATTTGCCGGTTTCAGCAAATTGAAACCGGCAAAAGGGCTGCGATTTTCTTAATCTTGCAGAGTAATTGATCAGGTATGAAAAAAATTCTTGTTGTGTTGTTGTCGCTGCCGCTGCTGGCCCCGGGCCAGGGTCAGGGCAAAAGTTTCAAAGTCTCCGGCAAACTGGTAAACCTGGCTTTTACCGCCGAATGGGTGTTTCTTCAATACCGGGCGGGTGGCGAGTGGAAAACAGACAGTGTGAAAATCAAAAAAGGAAGCTACCAGTTTAGCGGTAAGCTGGATGAAGCATCGCTGGCAAGACTGCGGGTGAAATATGCGGATGAAACTGAAACAGGTAAAAAAATACCGGTGGTGAACAAAAGAGATATGGCAACTATTTTTTTGCAGGCAGGCAAGATCAGCATCACCTCGGTTGACTCTTTCAGCAATGTAAAAGTGAAAGGCTCTGCTGCTCATACTGAATACAGCCAACTGGCAGAAAAGGCTAAAACGTATGAGGAAAAGATGGAACCACTTTATACACTCTATTCTCACTTTGCCAAAACAAAAGAAGTGAAAGCCAGGGAAAAGGTGGAAGCTATGATTGATTCCATTGACAAGTTGAAAAATGAAAAAGTGTATGGTGCATTTGTGAAAGCAAATCCTGCTTCGCCAGTGGCCATGTTTGCCTTGCAGCAATATGCCGGCTGGGACATTGATGCTGCTAAAGCAGAACCATTGTTCAACACTCTATCAGAAAGCAATAAAAAACTCCCCTCTGCCATTGAGTTTAAAAGCAGGCTTGACATTGCAAAAAGAACGTCCATAGGTGAATATGCGATGGACTTTACACAGCAAGACACATCCGGTGTGCCGGTGAGCCTCTCTTCGCTGAAAGGCCGCTACCTGCTGATTGATTTCTGGGCAAGTTGGTGCGGACCTTGTCGTACAGAGAACCCCAACCTGGTGAAAGTTTTTACGAAGTACAAATCAAAAGGATTTCATATCCTCGGTGTGTCGCTGGATCGTCCCGGGCAAAAGGAAAAATGGATGAAAGCCATTTATGATGACCAATTGACGTGGACGCATGTCAGTGACCTGCAGTTCTGGAATAATGAGGTGGCAAAGCAGTATGGCATTCAGGCCATCCCCCAAAACCTGCTGCTCGACCCCGATGGAAGGATAATTGCCAAAAATATCCGGGGAGAGGAACTGGAGTTAAAAGTTGCAGAAGCCATTGAGGGTAAAAAGGGGTTCTGACAGGAGATGCAAGGACAGCTCTGGCTAAAGTTTAAGGCGCAGACCCGAACTTAGCCGTTTACCTCCAACTGGTCATCCAGCATTTTTTCAAGTTGGGTCAATTTGCTTGTAATCGTTTCTATTTCAGACGATTCAGGGTTACTTGCCTGTTGATCTGTGGCAAACCATATCAATGTCATAGCGATATAATCCTGCATATCTTTTCCGGCAAACTGGGTCTTGAACTCAATTATTTTGTCGTTAATTGTTTTGGCCATCCGTCTTACGGTTTCTTCATCTTCGGGACGCACTTTCACCCGGTAGGTGCGGTCAGCTAATAAAAGTGTAATGGGAATTAATGTGTGCATAACTTGTTTTTTTAAATTCTCTGATTTACCTTACAACTCCTTAAATAAACACTCCTCTGAAGTTTCGGCACTGGTATTCCTTCCCTTTTTGAAAACTGCAAACCAAAACAACAGCGATTATGTTTGCCAAGATCAAATCACCAGTTTTTATTGACGCATTTCAACTCGAATTGCTGGCTCCAAAAGGCAATTGCGTCAGAGGAATCCTCCGGGACGATTGTGGCATTGTTTGCAGCACACTGGAAAAAGACCTTGCCAAAGATGGTGAGAAACTTACCTGGTCTGGTCTCAGCCATCTTCCTTACGGCCGCTACACACTTGAATTATCGCACGGCGATGATGAAATGAAACTGAACCTGGTGAAAAGAGTGTGACCGGTCAGTCTCCCAACAACGCAATGCACCGGTCAATTTCTTTGATATAGAAATTGATCCTTTTTTCAAATTCCTTTTTGTCGGTAATGTTCATCTCACCCGCACTGTATTTAAGTATCTCAGTTTGTTGCTTTAAAGTTTCAATCGTATCGTGCTGTACAACTGCGGCAGATTCCATATTTCTCAACTGATCCTTCAACCGGGCATTTTCTTTTTGCAAGGCAGCAGATTGTTTCAGCAATTGCTGCAATTTATCTTGTATGCGTTTCAATTGTGCTTCCGGGGTCACAGCGAAAAGTTAATTGGTTGAAGAATGTTTTATTTCCTGATCACTGCCTGCAATTCTTTTTCAAATGCCTGCCTGATCTTTTCCATCCACCCGTCAATTTCTTTATCGGTCAGTGTTTTCTCTTCATCAAGAAAAGTGAAACTTAAGGCCATTGATTTTTTGCCGGTACCTAATTTCTCACTCTCAAAAATATCAAAGAGGCGGATGTCTTTCAACTTGCCGGGTCGGATGTTATTCACCAGTTTCTCCACTTTTTCATAAGGCAGCTCCTTAGCTACCACCATCGCCAGGTCTCGCTGCACCGCCGGGAAGCGGGGCAAGGCTTTGATGGCTGGCACATGTTTTTGTGCAAAATCAGCCACCCGGTCCCATTGCAGGCTGGCAAAGAATACGGGCTGTTTAATACCAAACTTCTCCAACGCCTGTTTATGCACTTCACCTGCTGTGGCAATGGGATCACCGTTTAATGAATATACTAGCCCCTGGCTGAAACGGGTATTCGCATAACTATCCATGGAAAGAAGGGTTGTGTTCACACCCGTAATGGCCAGCACATTTTCCAAGATGCCTTTCAGGTAATAGAAATCGGCAGGAATTTGTTTCTGTTTCCAGCCGTCCTCCTGCAGGTTGCCGGTGAGGGTGATGCCGAGCAAAAAGCTTTCCTGGTATTGGCTGTTGCCTTTTGTAGTATAGCTTTTGCCAAACTCAAACAAACGCAGCGAATGGTTTTTATGGTTCTGGTTATGCACTATCACTTCCATGGTGGTTTCAAAAAGTGAAGGTCGCATAACGTTCAGCTCTGCGCTCAGGCTGTTCAGCATTTTCACCATGTCTTCGAGTTCCGCTGCTGTATAATAGGCTGCATTCGTGATGGAGTTAGTAAGAATTTCATTGAAACCGGCACCGGCAAGGAAAGCAGACACTTTTTCCCGGTAGCTATCCTTGACAAAGTTTTCTTCAATGGAAGGAGTGATAGTGATAGCTTCAGGGATGACTACATTATCCAGCCCGTCAATCCGCAGCACTTCTTCCACAATGTCGGCAGGCAGGCTGATGTCGGGTTTGTGATAAGGAACCGCAAGCCGCAATTCGTCAATGCCTTCTTTAACCACTTCAAACCCAAGACTGCCCAGGATATTTTTCACTGCATCCGGATGATAATTCTTGCCGCTAAGTTTTTTCAGGTAGTGATATTTGATGGGCACTTCTGTTTTTTCGGCAGGAGCGGGATACACATCTATAATTTCAGAACTGATCTGCCCGCCACAAATCTCTTTGAGAAGTTGAACAGCCCGTTTCAGCACCGTTACGGTGGCAGAAATATCTGTTCCCTTTTCAAAACGGGAAGCCGCATCTGTTCTCAGACCGTGGCGAAATGATGTTTTTCGGGTGATGATGGAATTGAAGCAGGCACTTTCTAAAAATATGTTCTTGGTTTTATCGGTTACACCACTATGCAGCCCGCCGAAAACGCCGGCAATGCACACCGGTCCTTTTTCATCGCAGATCATCAGGTCTTCAGCGCTGAGTTTTCTTTCTTTCTCATCGAGTGTAATGAAAGGAGTGCCTTCAGGCAGGTTTTTGACAATGATCTTTTTACCGGCCAGGGCATCGGCATCAAAAGCATGAAGCGGCTGCCCGGTTTCATGCTGAATGAAATTCGTGATGTCAACGATATTATTGATAGGCCGCAAGCCGATGGCTTTGAGTTTTTGCTGCAGCCATAACGGCGATTCACCTACCGTCACCCCGCTTATGCTGATGCCGCTGTAGCGGGGGCAGGCTTTGCTGTTTTCTACTTTCACCTCAAAGGTCAGTGAAGTGTTATCCGGTTTGAAGCCATTACCATTGAATTTGACAAGCGGCAACTTTGGCCGTATGTCTTTTTTTTCATGATAGCTGAGCCAGGCGCAAACATCCCTTGCTATACCCCAATGACTCATAGCATCCATCCGGTTGGGGGTGAGTCCTATTTCATAAATGATATCTTCATATGGTTTGAAAAATGTGACAGCTTTAGTTCCAGCCACTGCATCATCAGGCAGCACCATGATTCCTGCATGTGATGTGCCCAAACCAATCTCATCTTCTGCGCAGATCATGCCATGGCTTTCCACTCCTCTTATTTTCGCTACTTTCATTGTCAGCGGCTCAGCTTCGATGGGGTAAATGGTGACACCAACCGGCGCCACTACCACTTTTTGTCCTGCAGCCACATTCGGCGCACCACAAACGATCTGCAACGTTTCGCCATTGCCAACATTTACTTTGGTCAATGTAAGCTTGTCGGCATTGGGATGTTTTTCAGTGTGCAGCACTTCCCCGATCAGCAAACCTTTCAGGCCGCCTTTCACTTCTTCGTAAGGTTTCATGCTTTCCACTTCCAGCCCGATAGAAGTGAGGATGCGGCTCAGTTTTTCAGGTTCAACGGTTACAGGCAAATATTCACTCAGCCATTTATACGAGATCGTCATATCCGGTTGCTACTTTAAGTAGCTGCGAAGATAAAGGATTGGCATTGTTTGACCGGAAGACCGGTCTGAACATTACTTGAATCATAAGAATAAGCTTTGTAATTGTTCGAGGGCTGATAAAAATGAAAAAGGCTGGTCATTGAACCAGCCTTCATCAAACTCAATGATTTTTTATTCGCCCCATATACTTTCTTTGCCATCAAGCCACAGTTTCACCAGGTCTGTGGTAACTGATTTTGGTCTTTCAATGGGGAAGCCCAAGGCCCTTGCCCAGCAAAGATTGGCCAACACACCCAATGCCCGGCTGACAGCAAACAGGACGGTGTAGAATTCATATTCCTTCATCCCAAAATGTACCAGCAAGGCACCGCTGTGCGCATCAACATTGGGCCAGGGATTTTTTACTTTTCCTAAAGCCTGCAGGATGGGCGGCACCACTTCATACACATTCCAAACGGTTTGCACCATCGGATCATCCGGCATATGTTTTTTACCAAACTCCATTTGTGCGATGAAACGTGGATCTGTTTTTCTCAAAACAGCATGGCCATAGCCCGGAACTACTTTCCCTTCACTCAGTGTTTTTTTCACATAATCTGCTATCTGTTCTTTTGTTGGAAGGTCGGAGTTAAGTTCTTTCTGCATTTCAAATATCCACTTCACCACTTCCTGGTTGGCTAGTCCATGCAGTGGTCCCGCCAGCCCGTTCATGCCGGAAGCATAGCTCAGGTAGGGATCGCTGAGGGCCGAACCAACAAGGTGAACCGTATGTGCAGATACATTTCCTGCCTCATGATCGGCATGAATTGTCATATACAAACGCATCAGTTCCTGGAAACTTTCTTCTTCATATCCCATCATGTGGGCAAGATTGCCGGCCCAGTCGAGCAACCCGTTGGGCTGGATATGATCGCCAAACTTGTATTTACGGCGATAGATGTAAGCCGCTACACGGGGTAGTCTTGCTATCAGGTCCATTGCATCATCAAACACCGCTTCCCAGTAATTTTTTTTGTTCATACCAGCCGCATACTTTTTGGCGAACTGCGATTCTGTTTGCAGGGCCATTACCGCCACTACAAACTGTGTCATAGGGTGGGTATTGATCGGCAAAGACTCAATGGTATGAAAAACATGGGTGGGCACATGGCTGCGGCGTTGCCAAACGGATGTCAGGTGCTGCACATCATCTTCGGTCGGCAATTCTCCCACCAGCATGAGGTAAAACAAACCTTCGGGCAGGGGCTCCGAGCCGCCGGGAGCTTTAGGCAGTTTTTCACGGAGTTCCGGAATGGTGAAACCACGGAAACGGATACCTTCCTGGGCATCCAGTAAAGATGTTTCGCTGACAAGGCCTGTGATGCCTCTCATGCCCTGGTAAACCTGGGAAAGCTGAACTTCCCCAATCACTTTGTCACCATGCTCTTTCAGCAATGCTTTTATTTCTGCTGCATGTGATTCCGCTTTTGCCCTGAACCGTTCTTTAATTATTCCCATATGCTTTATTTTCAGATGCTGAAATGAAGATTTCTTTAAGGGCGGTAAAGGTATAGAAAGCCCCCTGCTGTGACAAAAAATCAGGATTAAAGTTCGATGAGCAAAATACTTTTTGGAGCCGTTTATTTGGGAGCTTTCCGGTAAAGCCAAAATGCCACGAAAGAGAAGACAAAATTGGGCGTCCAGGCAGCAACCAACGGAGGAAAATTTCCATTTGTCGCAAACACCGTTGAAAAACGGTCTGACAAAATAAATACAGCAGCGATTGCTACACCTAACCCAAGGTGCACACCACTGCCGCCTCTTGTTTTTCGACTTGCAATAATAGCACCGATCAATGTCAGCAATATCACCGAAAACGCAATGGCGCTGCGGCGGTATAGTTCTACTTTCAGCACATTCAATCCTTCTCTTCCCCTTAGTTCTTCCCGCCGGATGAAAGATGACAACAGGGGAGATGTTAGTTTGTCTTTCAGGTATTCATCGCGACGCAGTTCATCGGGCCTCAGGCTGATACGAAGAGGGTAGCTGGAATGTTGTTTTACAGTTTCACCCATACTGTCCACTACTCTTTCCACTGCATTTTGCAATTCCCACTGGCGGGAGGCCGTGTCCCATCGGATGGATTGAGCCCGCAGGTTATAGATCACTTTATTATTCTTTACCCTTTCCAGGAAGAAACTGGCAGCAGAACGGCTCAGGGTATCATAGTTCTTGATGCCGATATAGGTGTTGCTGTCAATGCGCAGGTAAAAACAATTGTAGCAGGTGGAATAGGTTTTGTTCTTAAATGGATCGTCTGAATCCAGGTATCGGGTATGAAAATTACTGCGGATGACATGGGCTTTGGGAATGAGGTAATGAACACCCATAAACAGCAACCCGCTGAGCAATATACCGCCGATGATAAATGGCCGGAGAAAACGATTGTAGCTGACGCCACTGCCGAGAATGGCGATAATTTCTGAACGGTTGGCCATACGGCTGGTAAAAAATATGACCGCTATAAACACAAACAAAGGGAAAAGCAACCCCCATATATAAGGTACAAAGCCAATATAGTATTCCCGCACCAGGCCAAAAAAACCGAGGTTGGCCCGCATGAGGCCGTCCGTTTTTTCCGTGCTGTCAACAGCCACAGCCACTACCGTAAAAAGCAGGAGGCAAAAAAAGAAAGTGACGAGCAGTTTATTCAGTATGTACCAGTCCAGTTTGCGCATACTGCTGCGAAGTAACTGAATTCCGGATTAATGAAAGTGTAAAAGAGAGAGTCAGCGGTAAACGGTCAATAGCCGCTCATTATTGTTATTTGTGACTTATTGGTGTGATGCTGTCGTGGTCATTGCATTTATCTTGAAGGCTGGCAATCTTGTTCAAAAACCTAACTTCCGGCCAGTTTCTTTTGTAAAAAGGCATCGGTGAAATCAATTTTTAATTCCACCCACTTGGGCAGGTGGTCACTCATCTGGTGGGTGCGCCAATAGGTTTTGTAGTACCCGCTTTTGTCTTTTCGGGGGGTGCCTTTTTCTGTGGTATGATATGCTGTACCCATGTCAGGAATATAAATACTTTCATCAGCAAGAGTATATACCGTTTCATAAAAATCAAAAACACCAGCTTTGCCAGTTGTTTCAAACTTGTTTTTTCTATCGTGAAATGCTACCTGGTCATATTCACGGTTTTTACCCGCATTGGAAGCAGAGCCCATCAATTCATCAGGCACTTCAAAACCGTTTTTTGTCAAGGCTTTGAATGTTTCATCACTGTTGGAAAAAATGTTGAAGTCGCCCAGTAGAATAAAATTCCTGGACCACTCATATTCTTTTGTGCTTTTTTGTTTGAGCAAAGCCGCAATCGTATCAATTTCTTTCACACGTTGCGGATCTTCGGCCTTATCGGTTCCCCAGAGAATGTGGACGGTGGTGAGTACAAAGTCGGCCCATCCTGCTTTGAAGCCAACTAAAAATGGTGTACGGGCCGATTGCAATACGGCTTCGTACACGGTTTCTTTTTTTCCGGTGGCAGGGTTGAGCATTTTTTTCTCCAATGGTGGAAAGACCAGTTCACCCACTAGGCCGCCGGGTTTCACTTTTCGTTTGTCAAAAATAAAAGCCATTCTTTCTTTATTGCCGGGACTTCCTTCGGTAACGTCGGAGAACATATAGTCCCAGTTATCACCCAATATCTTCATCACATCATTGAGCGAGGTGAGATCATCCCGCACCTCCTGCACGGCCACCAGATCAAAAGCTGCAATAATCTCGGCGATATAATACAAGGCTTCCGTCATCCGTTTGCCATAGGCTGGGGAATCAAATTCCCGGATATTCCAGGTGGCGAGCAACAGGGTTTCATCCATTTGTTTTTGAGGTATTTCCGCTTTCAGTTTTTTGCGAAGGGCAATGATGCGTTCTAATGTTCTTTTACCTGCAGTTGTGCTGTTGCTGAGAGGTTGATAGGAGGGCATGGGGAGTAGTTAATTGGTTGATCGAGAGTTTTGCAGTTATGAAAGGTAGTTAAAAACAGCAGGCAGGAGAATACCATTTTAGTGGTAGAAAATTCGAAACGTAATTTAAAGTTTCATTTTCAGTCTTCCCGTCATTTCATTTTTCCAGCCAGTAAAACTGCCGGCAAGAATATGTTTTCTTGCTTCTGTTACCAGCCATGTATAAAAAGCAAGATTGTGAATGCTGGCAATGCTGAGGCCCAGAATTTCCTTTGATTTAAGGAGGTGGCGCAGGTAAGCCTTGCTGTAATAATTGCTCACTTCGCAATCAATGCCGTCATCCAGCACGGAAAAATCATTTTCCCATTTTTTATTATCAATATTGATGACGCCTTTGCTGGTGAAGAGCATGGCATTGCGACCGTTACGGGTGGGCATCACACAGTCAAACATATCCACTCCCATACCGATACATTCCAAAATATTCCAGGGAGTGCCTACGCCCATCAGGTAACGGGGTTTGTTTTCCGGCAGGTGATCACAGCACCAGTCACATATTTCATACATCACTTCCTCAGGTTCTCCCACACTCAGCCCGCCGATGGCATTGCCCGGAGCATTTTTGGAGGCAATATAATCGCAGGATTGTTTGCGCAATTCTTTAAAAGCACCGCCCTGCACAATAGGAAAAAGATTTTGGGAGTAACCATATTTATCTTCTGTGGAATGAAACTGTTTCCAGCAGCGGTCGAGCCAGCGATGGGTGAGTTCCATACTTTTTTTTGCATAACTATGATCGCTGCCGCCGGGCGGACATTCATCAAAAGCCATGATGATATCACCGCCTATGGTTCGCTGGATGTCCATTACGTTTTCCGGGGTGAACAAATGACGGGAACCATCAATATGTGACTGGAAAGTGACACCTTCTTCTTTTATTTTCCGGGTGCCGGCCAATGAAAAAACCTGGTAACCACCGCTGTCGGTGAGGATGGGTTTTTCCCAGCTAATGAATCGGTGCAAACCACTGGCTGCCTGCAGCACCTCCAACCCCGGCCGCAGGTAAAGATGATAGGTATTGCCGAGGATTATCTGTGCCTTTACGTCATGCAACAACTGTTGCTGGGTGACAGCTTTCACACTACCCACTGTGCCCACCGGCATAAATACAGGTGTCAGGATTTCACCATGATCGGTGCTGATCTTTCCGGCCCTTGCTTTTGAATGGCTGTCGCTGCCCTGTAAAGAAAACTGTAATGCTGCCATAACGGGGCGCAAGGTAAAACAAACCCAACAGACAGGGCCCGGCATCTCTCAGCCTCATGGATTATCTTGCATGCCTGTGAAGATCATTTCTGCAAAATATATTATCAGCAGCGCCACCCACAAACAATGCCCTGCGGCTGACAGGCCTGAATATGCGTTTATTGGCCGCAGCAATGTGGGCAAATCATCGCTTATCAATATGCTGACGGGTAAGAGAGGGTTAGCCAAAACTTCCGCAACGCCTGGTAAAACACAACTCATCAATCATTTTGAAATTACTTCAGCTTCGGCAAAAGGGAAAAACATTTCATGGTATTTAGTTGACCTGCCAGGCTATGGTTATGCATCTGTTTCGCAAAAGGCAAGACATAACTGGTCGAACATGATTGAATCCTATATCCGGAAAAGGGAGAACCTTGTTTCTCTTTTTGTGCTTATTGACAGCCGACATGAGCCTCAGCAGATTGATCTTGCATTCGTAAACCAGTTGGGAGAGTGGCAAGTCCCTTTTGCTATTGTTTTTACAAAGGCCGATAAAAATAAGCCTGGTGCCACTAGCCGGCAGGTGAACAAATTCATGTCAGCCCTGGCTGAAACCTGGGAGGAAATGCCCCCTCATTTCATCAGTTCGGCTCTTAAACAGGAGGGAAGAGACCAATTATTGGACTGGATTGATGGCCAGAATCGGGGTTTTACGAAACCTTCAGCCTGAATACTTCGAAGTAGTTATTAGATTATTTCAGAATAATGTTCTATTTTGCAGCCTGTTATAAGTTTTGGATGTTATGAGAAAAATCTTATCCGAACAACGACTGGTAGTATTGCTTTTTGTGCTGGTGCTGGTTACCTTTTCATTGGCACATGAAGACTCAAAAAAAATGGAACAATTGTACTTTCAAAATGTAGTTTCTGCATCCTCAACGCCGTTACAGCAAACCCCTCCTCCCAGCGATCAGCTTCCTTCCACTGTTATCACCGTCATTCCTGCCCGGTAAAATACCATTGAGAGGGTAGTTGTTTAGATTTCCTGATTCCTAGTTTCGTTTTATTTAAACAGCGATATGAAAAAGGCAGTATTCATTTTGTTTTTTTTATCTTCTTTTTCCGCCTGGTCGCAAAAAGACAGCAGCGGCGTCAATCCATTTCTACGCTCCCGGAATCTTAATTCTGACTCAGTTGCTATAAAAATCAAAGCACTGGACAGCATGGTGCGAAAGACCAGGGCTGATGTGGAAATGGAGAATATGCGGCGAAACATGGAGTCATTCATGCAGATGCAAAAGGAGAGAGAAGCCAAACAGAAAAGAAATGCGATGATTCGTATCGGCGTCGGATTAGCGCTACTGGCGGTTTTAGTGATCGGTTTGAGAAGAAGAAAAAAGGCTGCAACATAGGATGACAACTCACCTTACCGGTGCAATCCGGTAGTGCTTTACGCATAGTTGTCCTGGTCAGTTCACCACTTTATTGGCACAACTGCTGCTGGCAAAAGCTTCTGGTTTTGCCTTGAAAGCAAAACCCATTCCCAGGATATACCCCATCGCTTCTTTGAGGGCATCATTGCTTTTGAAGTGAGGGTTGGTGTTGATGTCCGCATGCACTTCCATGTCCACATCGTACACGGTGAAAAGATTGCAGAGCTCATAAGCGATCTCTATACTTTTTGCCACTTCCATCAGCATTCTTTCTTTGATGGTAAAGGGCTGGCGGGTCTTTTCATTATGGATAAACATAAAACCGCCGTGTCCTTCACGAAGAAAGACGATCACTGTCGCAAACTCTGTTTCTTTTCCTTTCACCTGGGAGTCGGTGCCGATGCAGACTTTCAGCCGGTATCCGGCTGCTGTTTCCCTTTTGATGGCAGTTTCCACCGCTTCGGAGATGGGGAGTTCAATCGGGTCGCCATTAAATTTTCTCCAACGCATAGTAAAAGAGGTTTTCCCAAGTTATGGAAAAACCTCTTATTAACAAACAGGGTACGGATTAAAGTTCTGTTACCAGAACGGGAAAGCAGTTATTGTTTGATCAGTTTATCGGTCCATTGTTCGTTTTGATTGGCAAACCGGATCATATACATACCGTTCACAAGACCTGCAGTGCTGATGCTGTTCATGCCGTTAATAAGTTGTCCTTTGTTCACCATCCTGCCATTCATATCGAAAAGCTGGTAGCTGAATGTGCCGGGACTGTTTACCAGGATATGGTTGCTGCGGATAAGGTTGCCTACCAATTGTGGTCGGGGTGTGGCTCCTGTTTGTTTCAGGGTCACCACGTTGGAATAATGTTGCTGGCCATTGTCCAGCGTCACCTGTAAACGGTATTGCGCAGTTGTAATTGTGTTGGGGCGATAAATAAATGAACGGCTGTCAACAGCGGTTTCGGTCAGTGCATCAAAGTTTCTTCCATCGGTTGAGATTTCCAGCAATTGTTTGGTAATGGGTTCATCAGCGATGATCTCCCAGTTCAGTTTATGCTTATCACCTGTGATGCTGCCGCTGAGCTGCAGTTTGTGCAGCGGAAGTGTGCCGCCTCCTGCAGTGAATTTACCCTGCAATGAGTAAGAGCCCAGGCTTGCATATTCCGGCGCATACAGATTGCCTTTGCCTTCAATCCTAAGATAGTATGTACCTGAGTTCAGTGTGGTGTCAATTACGGAACTGAGCAATGTGCCGGGATTATAAATACTCAGCAGTGTTTCTGAGCTGTTATAGAGTCCTACCTGCATATCGAGGTTAGAACCTGAATTACCGGTGCCGACATTGTAGGGGATGGCATCCAGTTCAAAACGGCCATCAGCCGGCATGATAAAACGAATCATATCCTGGTCTGCGCTTCTTTCTATTACACCATTTATAGTGAATTGGTTGTTGGTGAAATTAGCTAATGTGGCATCTGCATAGGTACTGTTGTGATCGTCGTTGCGATAACCAAAACCGTTACCTGCTGCGGTAATCACATCGAGGTCGCTTTGGATATTATTGCAGCCACCCGAGTTGGGGCCATTGTGCCAGAGAGTGAAATTCCTGTAATAACCTACTCCCATGATCGGGGCCCAGCCAATTTCGCCGGAGCCTGTTCCCTGGTGATAGTCGGAAATCTTCACGCAATTAGCATCATAATTAGCCTGGTGATACAATCCTAAAGTATGACCTGCTTCATGCGAAGCAGCCTCCGCAATGTTTTTGGCATTGTAATTCAGCAATGCCGTGAAAACGAAGCAGGGGGTATCATCATTCCATTTAAAGGAGTTTACAAAAGCAACACCACCGGCACTGCCATACCAACTGGACGAGACGGTAAGAATAACTCTCATTCGCTGATTGGCCGGTGCAGCAGCATACTTGCTTTCATCAGTGGTTACGTTGATGTTGAAAGGGCGGTAGTCTTCAGCCACCCTGTTGAACACCTGCAATGTTTTTGTTTCATCCAACCCGGATGGATCACATACAATGGGACCGTTGTAGTTCCAACTGGTGCCGTTTACCGTATGCCCGTCAAAATCCAGGAAAATGACAGCGGTGGCGGAAGGATAGCTGTTGAGCACCGGTGTTTGTGCTTTGGCAGCCGTGCCTGCTGTGATCATCAGCAGGGCAATAACTGATTGGAATAGGTTTTTCATAACAAGGCGGATTTTTAGTTTTTCGATAGGTACAGGAGGATACGGAAAAAAAACGGGTCAGTTATTCATTGATCAGGTCGTAAAATTTTCGTTTGATAAAATAATATTGGCCATTTTCTGATTGGAGCTCAAACAGATCACCATGTCCAAAACTGATAATGCGGCCGCTGAAAGAAGTACTGCCATCAGGGTTTGCTGATTCGGTAATGGTGAGACTGGCACCGTTGAAATTGCTAGAACGCAGCACCACGCTGCTGTTCTTGTTGTTACGGGTAGCAGTTGAAACGATCCTTCCGTTGAAGAAAGTTGTTTTTTGATTGGCAGCCATCCGCACCTGTACATCTTTTCCCATTTCATTATTCAATAATGATTTCAGGTAAGTAGCATCTACAGGAATTTTTTCAGGAAGATCGGCAAAGAGCAAAGGTTTGTTGTAATCCGGCTCGTTGATCGGGATTGGTTTTTCCTGGGCCGTGGCCACTGCGCACATGAGCAGTAATGACAGGCAAATGCCTGAAAGTCTTAGGTTTTTCATTGTTGGATTTTTAAAAAAGTTAATCAATAACTTTTCAGCAGACGATTTTCGCTTCTGCAGTTTTCAGGGGGGACGGTGATGCAAGTTTTGCAAAAGTTTTAAAGAGATGCAAGAAAGAAGAATGGAATTTCTTTTAAATAAAGCGGTTGTACTTGCAGCCAATAGTAAAGTTCCGAAATCAGGAATAGATGAAATACTTTTTAATACTGGTTTGTACTTAACATCACCAGGGTGCAGGCTTCTTTGGTTTCGATTCCTTGTTGACGGGCCATTTCTTCCAGTTCATCATTCTCCGAACCAGGATTGAAAATGATGCGTTTTGGTTTTAACGATAATATATAGTCATAGTATTCCTGTTGATGAGCAGGATTGAGGTACATCGTAACCGTGTCAATGCCATCATGTGGTTTCTTTGCTGTATCAATGGCTACATCAGCCACCACAGTTTGTTTGCGGCCAATAGCCAGCACCGGGTGATTATATTTTCTTAATCGCTGAATGGCGAGATAGCTATACCTGGAAGGATTGCCGGATGCACCGAGCACAAGGGTTTTTTTTGAAGCCATATGTAAAAATAACAAGTTGGCGTTTAAATTGTTTCAACGGGAATACGCATACTCCGACGGGGAGTGTTCTGTCATATTTCTTTTGAAGTTCTTTTTGGAATTCTTCTGATTTCAGCAAAGCAAATAGCTGTATAGGTAATAGCCATAAAAGGAGCTGCAAACAGCATGATATAGTAAATAAACAGGAAGAGGGGGAAGACAAATCCCAGTCCGCCCATTGCAATGATGATGAGTGTTACCCAGTGGTAAAGCCTGCGGATACCATTTTTATATGTAAACCAACTCATAATTTCATGAATCAGCATGCTGAAAACCTGCCATCCGCCAACTACAAAATAGGCAGTAAACACAATGCCCGGATCGTAAAAGAAATAACAAAGTGTAAATCCAAGTATCAAGAGTACACTTATGGCAAGATCAATTTGCTTAAAGCGCTGCATGTGATGGTTTAAAATTTCAGAAAACAATGAGAATATAAATTCAAATAAAAGCCGGTATTGCCGGCTGACAGTTTAGCCTGCTTTCCGCATTCTCCACCACTCGATCCAGGTTATAGCGGTATAGAAAAGTATAACGGCAACAGCAAGTACACCTGCCCATACGATAGTTCCCAGGCCTGGCATTTCATGTTTATCTCGGACACTGGTGGCATCCTGTATAAACCCGATAATGATGACTACAAAAACAAGCCCTGTTGCAACGAGGTGTATTTTGCGCAGCGTGGTGGCTTTCCAGGATAATGGTCTGTTTACAGCATGAACTACCAGGCTGATGATCTGCAATAAACCCAACCCGATCAAAAATGATAAGGGGCTCATGGATTCTGTACCGGCAATAAAACCAGCTGCGAGAATAAGGATCAGCACAGTTTGTGCAATGGCATCAAATGTTTTGTATCCTCTCATACAGGTTATTTAAAGATTTTCAGCAGGTTTCCTACAAACCAGCTCTCTTCGGCTTTTATCATGGTGTCTAGTGTTCTGTCAGCCTGCTTGCCTAGTTTTTTAATATTGCTGACTGTGTCAAGAAAAGTTTTCACCTGCTTATCTCTTTTATCTCCTTCCACCGTTTCCAGTTTGTCCAGGAGTTGCAGCATGGGCTCCAGCTCTCTTTTTTTTCTTTCTTTTACTATTTGTTTCACCACTTTCCAGATTTCTTTTTCCGCAGAAAAATATTCTTTGCGTTCGCCGGGCAGCAACACTCTTTCCACCAGGCCCCAGTTGATCAGTTCCCGGATATTCATATTGGTATTGCCCCTGCTGATGTTGAGTTCTTCCATGATGTCATCCTGGGTGAGGGGGTCAGGGCTCACTAATAATAAGGCATGTATCTGCGCCATGGTGCGGTTGATGCCCCAATGGGTACCAAAGGCGCCCCAGCTACTGATGAATTGTTGTCTGGCTTCTGTGAGTTTCATGGACCAAAACTACAACCCTGTTTCCGAATTTTCAAAATTTATTGAAAATATATTTTAGAAAGAGAAAGTGATAGGTTGACGGCGGTAAGCGTTTACTTTTCTTCCGTTTTGAAAGGCCGGTTCCCACTTTGGCGACTGTTTGATCAGCCGGATGGCTTCTTCGTCCAGCGAATATTCAACAGAACGATATAAGCGGATATCACTGATACTTCCATCGCTCCCTACTCTAAAAAAAATATCGGTCCGCCCGGCGATGCCCATTTTTTGGGCCCTTTCCGGAAATTGCAAACGGCTTTGCAGGTATTTTATCCAGCCTTTTTCACCACCTTTAAAAGTCGCTTCTTTCTCATCAGGATATTTATACATTGAATCATTCTTCTCCCTTTCCAGCCGAAGAGTAATACTGTCTTTTCTTTCAATGAGCACACCCTTGTTATATTTTTCAGTTTGCCAGACAGATAAAGTATCGGTGAAATAAAGCCAGGTGCCGTGTTTTTTTCCCTCAAATGTTTCTCCGGACGAATCAATCAAGCCATTGTTGTCAAACCAGGCAAAATAACCATGAGGAATTTCAGCATCCTTGTCTTTATAAGTTTCTAAAGAAAACAACGGACCGGAAAAGTTATAATATTTCCATTGCCATGCCGTATCATTTAATTTCTCCAGGCAGCCGAGGATTTGAGCCTGCTCTGCCGAAGCAGGTTTCCAGTTGGCATCATACAGGTAGAAGGAAACATTATTATTCCTGTTTTTCTGCGCTGCAATACTGCCTGCAGCAAGAAGAAAAAGGATAAAAAAATATTTTTTCATCTGTCTATTTCTTTTTCACTTCTTCTGCTTCCACGTCCACTGCGGCTTCTTCTTTTTTCTTTCCCAGGTAAGTGGGCAGATCCATACCGGCCATATCAAAAATATCTTTCAAAGGCGGCACTGCTTTGTATAAGCCGCTCATGAAATTGGCAGTGCCGCTTTTCCCATCACCCGACTGTCCGCCACCATCCCAAACAGTTACTTTATCTATCTTGATATTCTTGATAGCTTCCGATTGCATTTTCACCAGTTCAGGAAGCTTATCGGCAATCAACAGCAATACCGCATCTTTGGAATTGTTACCGGCTGCTTTTACAATGCGTTCAAGACCTTCGGCTTGTTTGGTGAGCATTTCATACACACCTCTTGCTTCTGCTTCCAGTTTTGCAAAGATGGCATCGGCTTCACCCTTTGCTTTTTCTCTCAATTGTTCAGCCGCTGCCTGCGCTTCAATAATGAGTTTTTGTTTTTGAATGTCGGCAGCCACCACAATCGTTGCATTCTGTGAAGCCCGGTCTCTTTCTGCACGGGCATTCTCTGCCTTTTGTTCGGCGAGATAGGCTTCTTCCAATGCCTTAGCTGCCTGCACCTTTTCGGCTGCTATCGCTTTTTTCAAAGCTTCTGCCTCTCTTTCTCTCCTGGCCGCATCAGAATTGGCAATTTCAATTTTAGAAAGGTTTTCACCCTGCACGGCAATGGCATTGGCCTCCGCCATTTTTACACGGGTATCTCTTTCTGCTTCTGCTTTCCCGATATTTTCATCCCGGTTGGCACCGGCTATTTGAATTTCTTTTTCTTTTACGGCCAGTGCCACATTGATATCCCTGTCTCTCTGCGTTTCGGCTACTTTGATATCCCTTTCTTTTTCAGCTGTTGTTTTACCAATATCACCCGTACGTTCTTGTTCCGCTACACGGATCTTTGCTTCGTTGATAGCTTTGGCTGCGGCTTCTTTACCCAACGCATCAATATAACCACTTTCATCTTTGATGTCGGTTACGTTCACGTTGATCATCTTCAGACCGATCTTATTCAATTCTGCTTCTACGTTGGAAGCGATATTGGCCAAAAACTTATCCCGGTTGTTATTGATCTCTTCAATATCCATCATGGCCACCACCAAACGCATCTGGCCGAGGATAATATCCTTGGCCAGGTCATGTATTGCAGGACGCTGCATTCCGAGCAGGCGTTCGGCAGCATTCTGCATCACAGCCGGTTCTGTGGAAATACCAACAGTGAACCGGGAAGGAACATCAACCCTAATGTTTTGCTTACTCAAGGCGCTGGTCAGGTTCACTTCAATTGAGATAGGAGTGAGGTCGAGAAAAGAATAATCCTGGATGATAGGCCAGATGAACGCAGCACCGCCATGAATACATTTTGCCGTTTGTGTGCCTTCAGCTCCTTTGCCTACTTTACCATATACTACCAATATCCTGTCCGACGGGCAGCGTTTATAACGCCGGAACATGGAGTAAACAAGAATAAAGAAAAACAGTATCGCTACCGCGATGACCAATAATAAATTTTCAGCCATGGTTTATCAGGTTAAGTTGATTAAGAAAGTTTGGAGGTAACTAAAAGAACACTGTCGTTCACTACAGAAACCACTTTCACCAGCCTGCCGGTGCTGATCTGTTCTTCATCATCGGTAATGGCCTGCAGTTCATGCAGAGAACCCTGCACTTTTATATGCACTTTTCCAAAGCCACCCCGTGTTGGCGGAATGAATAGATACGTTTCAGCAATCAGTCCCACTGCATTTTTAATCTGCAAGGTGCCGCTTTGTTTCAATTTGCTCATGCTGCGAAAAAGAAAAGCCATAATGAGCACTACCACCGATCCGGCCAGCACTGCAATAACAATCGTTATTCCTTTTCCCATGCCGCCTTTGATGCAGGCAATGCCTGTCCATCCAAAAATCGTGAAGAAAGCGATCATGTTTTTGATGGTGAAAAACTGGTGACCGATGCCGCCATCACCGCTAACGTACTCATCCGCATCACCTATTGAACTATCGCCATCGCCGGTGATGAAGGATAGCACCAACTGGACCAGGAAAAGTGCAGAAAACAGCAAGGCCGCCACCCAGAATATTTTTTCAAAAGATGTTAGCGCCTGCCACCAGGAAGAAATATCTAAGAGGTTCATGGTAAATGTTTGATTGGATACCGAAAATAAGCAATCCCCGAAATCTGCGGCTTTCTGCAACAAATATTCACCATGAAAAATTTACCGGGATAAAATGCCAGAAATGTGGCAATAAGTAACTTGCTGTATGAAAAATTTCCTTCTTCTTATTTTACTTGCTGTTTCGCAGTTGTTGTTTGCACAGCACAAACCATTTCGTTTTGCTTTTATTTCAGACACACATATTGGTTCACCTAATGGTTCAGCAGAGGAAGATCTGCGCCGCACCGTGGCTGATATCAATGCTATGACAGATATTGCCTTCGTGGTGCTGACAGGAGATATAACCGAGTTGGGTACCAATGAGGAACTCGAACTCACAAAGCAAATATTAGACAGCCTGAATGTGCCCTGGTATATTATCCCGGGTAACCATGATACGGGCTGGAGTGAAAGTGGCGGAGTGATGTTCACCACGGTTTTTGGTTATGATAAATTCAGTTTTGAATATAATGGCATCCGTTTTCTGGGTTGTGCTTCTGGCCCGTATGTGAGAATGAGTGATGGCCATGTGCCGAGAGATGCAGTGAACTGGCTGGATAAAGAATTGAAAAAGGTAAAAAAGGGCCAGCCGGTGATTTTTCTCAATCACTACCCGGTTGATAATGGATTAGACAACTGGTATGAAATAACAGATCGGCTGCGCAAACACAACACCTGGGCTATTCTTTGCGGTCATGGTCATGCCAATAAAGCCATGAATTTTGAAGACATACCCGGTGTGATGGGACGCTCCAATCTGCGGGCAAGGGAAAGTGAAGGAGGTTATAATCTCGTAGATGTGAATCATGATTCTATATTGTTTACTGTGAGAAGGTCGGTGTCTGCAGATGAAAAGAAATGGACGGGTGTAAAAGTGGAAACAAGGAAGTATGACCCGAGCAAAAAGTTTCCCCGACCTGATTATACTATAAATGAAAAATACCGGAACATTAAAAGAGAGTGGGAGTTTTCGTCTGAAGCCAATATTATTTCTACTCCGGCAGTGTCAGCAGGAAAAGTGTTTGTCGGTAATCAAAACGGTGTGATGACCTGCTTTGATTTTGCAACAGGGAAAAAGATATGGACATTCAAAACAGGCGGCTCTATTTTTTCCTCACCGGTGGTAGCAAAGGGTTTATTGTTGTTTGGCTCCGGTGATAATTATATATATGCCCTGAACAGTAAAACAGGAAAACCGGCCTGGAAATACAAAACCGGCGCTGCGGTGCTGGGTTCTCCGTTGCTATCAGGCGATACGGTTTTTATCGGCGGCAGTGATCACTCCTTCGTTGCGCTGAATATCAATAGCGGTAAACTGATCTGGCAGTTCAAAGGACTGGATGGACCTGTTGTGAGCACCCCCTTATTATACGAAGACAAAATTATTTTTGGTGCATGGGACAGAAATCTCTATGCAGTAAACAGGGACAATGGTGAATTGCTATGGAAATGGAATAACGGTTCACCCATCCGTAATTATTCACCTGCTTCCTGCATTCCGGTTGCAGCAGACGGTGTAGTGTATGTGGTGGCCCCGGATCGTTATATCTCTGCCATTAATGCCAATGACGGGAAAACATTGTGGCGTAATAATGATGCAACCGTACGTGAATCCATCGGTATATCGTCTGATGGCAAATGGGTTTATGGAAAAACCATGCAGGATACAATTGTAGCTTACAGAACCAGCAGCGAAAAGCAATCAGCAGCATGGAAGATGCACTGTGGTTTTGGCTATGAACATGTGCCTTCAATGCTCATAGAGAAAGACGGACTTGTTTTCTTTGGCACCAAAAGCGGTGTGCTGTATTGCATTGATCCTGCAACGCAAACAATTATCTGGGCTCATAAAATTGACAACTCAATGGTGAATACCGTAAGAGTGATAGACAAATACACCGTACTGGCTGCTACCATGGACGGGAAACTGGTGTTGTTAAAGGCGGGGTAGGTTCACGAAAAGTCTTCCTGTGGGGTTCTTTTTTGCGAAGACAGTTTTGAAGAAAGCAACTCTGCTAAAGAGGTAATAACTGCTATACCTGTGCTGACGATACCAGTTTTCAAAAATAAGTTAGCATGCGGAATTACTAACAGGTGCATCAATAAGCTGAACAACAGGAAGCTGACACCGGTGACGATAAAGAAAATGGTCCACGAAAAATTATTGCTTTCTCTTTCTTCCATAAGCAAACTAAACTATTGGTGTTTACAGTTATAACTTCAAAAAGCGGTTTCTATTGTACGTTTTGTAATAATCATTGATTTTTAAGTTAATACACTTAGGAAAATTTTTTTGTTTTCTACAGAGAACCGGACGCAGCAGCCTGACAGCCAAAAAAAGGCTGCCCAAGGGCAGCCTTTGATAAAGTACTGAGAAAATAGTTTTTATACCAGCATGGTCACCGGATTCTCTAAGAATTTTTTGAATGTTTGCAGGAATGCTGCACCGGTAGCTCCATCCACGCTGCGGTGATCACAGCTGAGCGTTACTTTCATCACATTGCTGACAGCAAATCCTTCTCCCTTTCTCACTACCACTTCTTTGATGCGGCCGACAGCCATGATGCAACTGTCAGGAGGGTTAATAATGGCTGTGAATTCATCAATATCCATCATGCCGAGGTTAGAAATGGTAAATGTGTTGCCGGTAAATTCGGCAGGCTGTATTTTTTTATTCTTGGCTTTGCCAGCCAGTTCTTTGCTTTCAGCAGCGATCTGCGACAATGGCTTTTGATCAGCAAATTTTATGACCGGAACGATCAGGCCGTCTTCCACGGCTACAGCAATACCAATATGGATATGATGATGACGACGGATCTTGTCACCCATCCAGGAAGCATTGACCGCCGGATGCTGACGCAATGCATGAGCTGCCGCTTTTACAACGAGGTCATTAAAGCTTACTTTCACCGGGCTCACATCGTTGATCTGTGTTCTTGCCGCCATGGCTCCGTCCATATTTATCTCCATGGTGAGATAAAAGTGCGGCGCAGAAAATTTGCTTTCGCCGAGCCTTTTGGCAATCACGTTCCGCATTTGCGAATTTGGTATGTCGGTATATCCTTCTTCTCCGGTAACTGCTGCAAAGACGGGCTTCTCTGCAGCAACTGGTTTAGCAGCACTGGCGGCTGGTTGTGGTTGCGCTGATGGAGAATAATTGTCAATATCGGCTTTTACAATTCTACCGCCGTCACCGCTGCCCTGCACGGCTTTGAGGTCAATTCCTTTTTCTTTAGCCAGTTTTTTTGCCAGCGGTGAAGCTTTTACTCTTCCATTTTCCGAAGAGCTTGCCTGTTGCTGGTCAGCAGAATGCTGTTCTATACTGCTTGCTGCTTGTGCTGCAGTATTCTTTTCCTGCGATTTTACCGTTCCACCACCCTTAATGGCTGCGACAATAGCATCCACATCCACTTTTCCTTTTTCGCCAATGATGCAGAGCAGCCCGTTGACAGGAATTTTTTCTCCCTTTTGGGCGCCTATATGCAACAGTGTGCCGTTCTTGTAGCTTTCCAGTTCCATGGTGGCCTTGTCTGTTTCAATTTCAGCCAGCACTTCTCCTTTCTTCACGGCATCACCCACATTTTTGTGCCAGGCGGCGATCACCCCTTCTTCCATGGTGTCGCTCAGTCTTGGCATCAGTACCACTTCTTCAATATTTGCAACATCGAGGGTGGAAGTTGTTGACTGGCTGGCGGTGGCCGGCTGGGTGGCAGCCGCTTTTGCCTGCGGCTTGTCACTGGAACTTTGTGCCTTTGCAGGAGCAGCCGAACTATTTTTCAGCAAGGCAGAAATATCTTCACCGGCATTGCCAACAATTGCCAATAATTCGTCCACTTGTATTTTACTACCTTTTTCGCCACCGGTATGCAGCAGTACGCCATCTTTATAGCTTTCCAGTTCCATGGTGGCTTTGTCTGTCTCGATCTCGGCCAGCAGGTCACCTTTCTTAACCTTATCTCCAATTTTTTTATGCCAGGCAGCGATCACTCCTTCGGTCATCGTGTCGCTGAGGCGGGGCATCAATATCACTTCGGCCATTGCCTTTGAATTTTGGCCGAAATTAAGGTAAAATGATCAAGTAATAAGGGAGAGAATCAGTAATCCAGTTCCAGCCGCAGGCGGTCTTTCAGCTCTTTCACCAGTGGGTATTGCTCTGCCATTTTCAGAAACTGTTCTTTGGCAGTGAGAGTCACTTCAATCTCCGGCCGGTCTTCCGGCTTTTCTTCAACAACCACATTGAATTGCAGCAGCCTGTTCTGCAGTTGTTCCTGCAAATAGCTGAATAGCCGGTTTCTTTCCTGCTCAATAAATTTTTGTTCAATATTATTGGCCGTTACCACCTCAAATGAATTTTCGTCTTTGATGCGCAGTTGGGCCAGGTCAAATGGCTGGGCGGCGGGGTTTCTGCCTTCTTTCAACAGCAGCACATATCCACTCCATGCCTTTTTCAGTTCTTCTTCTATCAGCGGCTGGATGACATTGCTATTGCCGTTGCCGTTGTTTTTGTATTGTTTCCGAATTTTCTCCAGGGCAGAGATTTTTCCGGCGGGCCGTTGTTCGTTTTGTGTTGGTTGTTGAACGTATGGAACCTTTTCTTCGGCAACTTTGCTAGGTACTTTTGCGGGAGAATCGATGATCAGCTTTGCTTCCGGTTCCTGGTTTTTTGTTCCGGGTTTCGCATTCCGTATTTCAAGGGGAGTGATCTGCCGGAAAGCCACCGGTATTACTGATTCAACCCGTTTTTTTTTAATAAGACTACCGGCTTCAGCAGACAATTCCAGGGCTTGTTGCAGGTAACAAAGTTTGATGAGGGCCAGTTCCACATGCAGTCTTTTGTTACGGGCTGCTTTATAATTTATTTCTGCATCGTTCAAAATGTTTAATGCGCTGATGAGCAGCGCTGACGGTATTTTTTTACCAGTTTCCACATATTTTTCTTTGAAACTTTCCACCACTTCCAGCAATCCTGCCACTTTTTCGTCTTTACACACCAGCAGGTTGCGGATAAATTCGGCAAATCCATTCAACACCAGGTCACCTTCGAATCCCTTGCGGTTTATATCATCATATAACAACATGGCGCCGGCGAGGTCCTGTTGCTGCATACATTCCAGCAGTTTGAAATAATAATCCGCATCCAGGATATTGAGATGTTCCAGGGTGTTGATATAGGTAAGTTCACCATTCGTAAAACTGACAATTTTGTCAAGGATACTCAATGCATCCCGCATACAGCCTTCGCTTTTCTGGGCAATCACCTGCAGGGCGGCTTTTTCCGCTTTGATATCTTCTTTCTCTGCTATCTCCTGCAAATGTTCCACTGTGTCATTGGTGGTGATGCGTTTGAAGTCGAAAATCTGGCAGCGGCTGAGTATGGTGGGAAGTATCTTATGTTTTTCTGTTGTAGCCAGGATAAAGATGGCATAGGAGGGGGGCTCTTCCAGCGTTTTCAAAAAAGCATTAAAAGCCGAAGCGCTGAGCATGTGCACCTCATCAATGATATATACTTTGTATTTGCCGGCCTGTGGTGCAAAACGTACCTGGTCCACCAGTGTCCGGATATCATCCACAGAGTTGTTGCTCGCCGCATCCAGTTCATGAATATTCAGCGATGTGCCTTCATTAAAGGAAACACAGGAATAGCATTTGTTGCAGGCTTCTCCGTCTTTGGTACGGTTCTCACAGTTGATTGTTTTAGCTAAAATTCTGGCACAGGTGGTTTTGCCAACACCCCGTGGTCCGCAAAAAAGAAATGCATGTGCCAGTTGATCATTCTTTATGGCATTCTTTAGCGTGGTGGTGATATGCGCCTGCCCCACAACTGTATTAAAAAGCTGTGGCCTGTATTTTCTTGCTGAAACGATGAATTTTTCCATAAACCACAATTCCTCAATGTAACTAATGAAAGACTTTATGCAGTGAACAAATCTGATCCCGATAAATATCGGGACTAAAATCTGAATTCAAAAATCTAAATCAATGCAGCACCGGGTGAGGTTTAAATTCTTTTGATCTGTCAAACAAATAGCGGTAAGTAGTTAGTTTGCGGCTCCGGTAGGTGCCCAGCGCTTCCGCCACATTGATCATCTTAGGATTGAACTCGCCAATCCAGAGCATTTCGTATTTATCATACAGCGGTTTGGGCTGAATGACCTTGGCACCTTCAACGATCATATAACTGTCAACACCTTTTCCCTGCCACTCCGGAACTATACCAAAAACAAGACCGACGAATTTGTCACATTTCTTTGTTTTTTTCACCCATAAAAATTTCAGTTTTTGCCAAAGCCCGAATTTTCCCTGCAAATGTTTGAACCACTGGTTCAGGTCGGGCAGGTTGATCCAGATACCGACCGGTTCGTTTTTATAATATACAAACCAGCTTATCTTTTCATCCATCACCGGTTTCATGCTTTTAAACATCTTCAGCACCACTTTCCTGTCGAGTTCTTTCAACCCCCCATGACCGGCCCATGCTTTATTATATACCGTGGTAAAATCGTTGGCAAATTTTTCTAACTGATCTTTCCTGATATGAGAAGATGAAAAATTCGGGTCTTTGGCACAGTCGGCATGACGCTGGTGAAATTTGGGTAGAATGGGTTCAGCCACCTTCAGGGCAAAGCAGATTTGGTTGTAGTAGTTTTTAAAACCATACGTCTCCAGCAGTTGCCGATAGTAAGGCGGGTTATAATTCAGGCAATAAAGCGGTGGTTCAAATCCCTCTACCAGCAAGCCCCACCACCGGTCTTTTTCTCCAAAATTGATGGGGCCATCCATCGCCTGCATTCCTTTTTGCAGCAACCAGTGTTTGGCCACATCAAACAGCATATCGGCAGCGGCCTGGTCGTTGATGCAGTCAAAGAAACCAATACCACCCACCGGGCCATCATCACCCTTGTTCCTGTATTTTTTATTGACAAAAGCAGCAATGCGGCCGGCCAGTTTCCCGCTGTTATCTTTCAGTATCCAGCGGATGGCTTCGCCGTGGCGGAAGGTCTTGTTCTTTTTGGGGTCGAATACATCGTTGATGTCTTTATCCAGCGGACGGATATAGTTGGGATCATTTTTATTGATCTCCACATTCACCCGGATAAAGTCGCTGGCAAGCTGCGGGGTTGATACTTCTATAAGCTGCATTCAGAAAAGTTGATCCGTGCAAATGTAACTAAGAATCAGGAAGCGGGTAAGTATTAACCTGGGAGTCAAAACCCTGAGGCCGCTGCCGGTTTTATCTTACCGTCCAGCACCTGTTTGATGAGATCGAAGAAAAGGCCGGGTGTAATATCATCCGTCTTCCAGCCAATGCCATAATTATAGCGGCCTTTTTGCAGCCCTCTTTCGCAAAGTAAATGTTTGGGAGAATCTTTTGTCAGTTCAAAAGTTTTTTCCGTCTGGAAGATGCGTTCTACTTTCTCGCCGGTTTTATCAAGCAGGTAGCCGGTCAGCATCACTTCCGGCACTTTGGCAGGCATTTCAAAATTTTTAAAGATCATCACCGGTTTTTCATTCCACTCATATTCTGCGATCTGTGCCCGTTTGAATTTCATCATGTCTTCGGGCAGCTTTCCATCCAGGTATGCATTTGTCAGCAAAGTAAAAATGCTGTCTGCCTGCAATGACTGATTCAGCAGGTGATGGACGATAATAAGCCTTTCCCAAGCTGCATAGTGGGTAGCATCTTCTTTTACGATCTTATAATAAGCTGCTAATGCATTGGGGTAATTCTTTTTCAGCAACCGTTCTATTTTTCCAATATCCATCAACGCCATTGCATAGTGGCGGTTATCCGGTGAGATGGTCGCAAGCCCTTCATAGAATCCCTGTAAAGCCTGGTCATCCTTTCCCTGCATGTACCAAATATGCGGGATCATGTAGCCCGGAGCCTGGTAGCTGTTAGGCAGTTGCCTGGCTTTTTCATATAACAATATTGCCGAATCATATTTTTCCATCCGGTAGTAGGTGAAAGCTTTTTCACAGGCATATTCCTGGTCGGAGGGGTTACGTTCGATTGCTTTGTCAAATGCAGCCAGGGCAGGCTCCATTTTTTCAAGATAGCGGTAAGCGATCCCTTTATAAAAGTGTACAAAGGCGCTGTCAAATCCCCCGGCGATAGCTTTATCATAGAAAGTGATCGCTTTTTCATCCTGGCCGGTTTGAAAAAAACTGAACCCTAGCATATAAAGTTCTTCTTCATCCAGCCCGGTTTCTTTGCCCTCAAACTGTTTCACCACTTCTTCATATTCCCTGCCGGCATAAAGCAGGCGGATGGATTGCGCCGGAAGATCGTTGAGTGCCAATGAAAGCAGGAATAACAAACACATCCGCATATGAAGAAGATTACCGGAAAAAATATTTTTAAAGGTACTATTCTCCGGCTGAGTGCCGGAGAATTTTTGTGTTACACAGCTATTATGCAATTTGCTGAAGCCGGGTCAGTTTGCGGTAAACACCTTCTTCGATTTCAATCAGTTCATTGTGATGGCCTCTCTCAATGATCTCCCCGTTTTGCAGCACAATGATCTCATCGGCTTCTTTGATAGTGCTGAGCCGGTGGGCAATCACCAATGTGGTGCGTCCTTTCATCAGGTTGGCTAACGCCTCCTGCACCACACGTTCCGATTCTGTGTCTAATGCAGAAGTGGCTTCATCCAAGATAAGGATCGAAGGATTTTTCAAAACGGCTCTCGCAATGCACAGCCGCTGCCGCTGCCCGCCGGAGAGTCGGATGCCCCTGTCGCCAACAACAGTCTGATACCCCTGCTCTGTTTGCATTATGAAATCATGGGCATTCGCAATTTTTGCTGCACGGATCACTTCCTCTTCACTGGCATCTGGCCGGCCCAGTGCGATATTGTTGAAGACGGTATCATTGAAGAGAAAAATCTCTTGTGTCACAAAACTCATCACACTACGTAATGATTCCATTTTATAATCCCGCACATCTGTACCGTCTATCAGCACAGCTCCTGCTTTCACGTCATAAAAACGGGGAATGAGATCAGCAATTGTTGATTTGCCCACACCCGATGAACCGATCAGGGCAGTTGTTTTTCCTTTGGGAATGGAGAAGCTTATATTTTTTAATACGGTGGTATCATTATAACTAAAATCCACGTTTTCAAATTCGATACTTTCATTGAATGAATGCAGTTCCCTGGCATTCTCTTTATCCTTTACTTCTACCGGCATATCAATGATCTCCAGGATGCGTTCTCCGGCAGCCCGGCCCCGCTGAATATTGGCGCCGGCCACCACCATGGCTTTGGCCGGCCGCAGCACCTGGGAGAAAATCGCAATGAAAGCAATAAAAGCACTGGCCTGCAAACCGGCTGCGCTTTGCCCGTTTTGTAAAATAAGAGAACCGCCATATAATAATATACCTGCCACCACCATCACACCGGCGGCTTCGGAGAAAGCCGGGGCCATTTCCCTTCTTTTAAATCCCTGCAGGCTGGCTTTGCGGTAAAAATCATTCTCCCGGCTGAATTTTCTAAGGGTAAAACCTGTTGCATTAAAAGCCCGGATGATCCGCATGCCGGTCAGGGTTTCATCCATGATGGTAAGCAGGCGGCCAATAGAAGCCTGTGCATCGCTGGCGTCCCTTTTTAATCTCTTTTGAACTGTTGCAATGCCTAATGCCGAAATGGGGATGATGATGAGGGTGAACAATGTTAGTTGGGGTGAAATGGCAAACAATGCCAGGAAATAGCCAATGATCATTGAAGGCTCTTTGAACAGCACTTCCAGTGAATTGGCAGCAACCCCTTCTATTTCGAACACATCGGAATTCATTCTTGAAATGAGATCACCCTTGTGTTGTTTGGTAAAAAAACCCATATGGAGGTGATTGACTTTTTCAAAAAGTGCTTCCCTTATTCTTTTCACCAGCAGTGTTCTGGCTTTGATCAGTGTTCGCTGGGCCAGGTAGCGGAACATATTTGTTAGTAAAACAGCCACAATGATTGTGGCGGTGATAAAGTATAACGCATATTGCGGGTTGATGGCTTTGAGGCGATAGACCTGGTAGTAAAAAGAATCTTTCAGAAAACCGGCAGAAAGTGAAAAGACCGGGGCAGCTACTGTTTCTTTCCCGGGGCTTTGCTCAAACAACACATTCAGCAAAGGAATGATCAATGCAAACTGGAATACACTGAATGTAACAGCCAGCATGGTGAAAAAGAAAAAAGGAATTACAAACCTGCGATAAGGTTTTGCGTAAGCCAGAAGACGCCGATAGACTTTCATAAAAACTGTGCAATAATAAGTTTAATACAAAGACCGGTAAAGTTCTAAATATTTTTGAGCAGACAAATGCCAATTAAAATTCCGTGCCCTTTCTTTTATCTGCTGCTGCAATCCCCGTTGTTTGTATTCTTTCATGCCGCTGTTAAATACTTCTCTTACATGTTCGGGATTAAAATCCCGGAAGTAAAAGGAAACATCTCCGCCTATTTCAGGCAACACTGTGCGGTCTGACAGGAAAAGAGGTTTTCCACAACTCATCGCCTCTGCCACAGGCAGTCCAAAGCCTTCCGAAACGGATGGAAAAGCAAATGCGCTGCAGTTGTTGAAATACCAGGATTTTTCCTTTTCCGTAACGGATCCAAGCAGCCTCACATTGCTTTCAACTCCCAGTTCCTGTGATTTTTTATTAATAAAGGAAAGATAATCGCCATCGTCGGGTTTACCGGCAATGAGCAATTCCATGGTGTTATGCTGCAAAAGAGGCAGCAAAACATGGAAATTCTTTTTGCGGTTAATGACACCTATGGAGAAAAGAAATGGTCGTTTGGGTTTGTAAGATCGGGCATTCAGTTTTGGCTTTGCCAGCATATTCGTACCATTATATATTACATGCAGTGGCGTATTCTTTAAGTTGCAGTGCTGTATTACATCTTTTTTGCTGAATTCCGAAACACAGACGATTACATCGGCCCGGTCAATCAGCGACTGCAGGTGGCGGAGATATTTTTCTTTTTTAACTTCTGTCTTTTTCTCATCATACAAAAAATTCAGATCATGTATAGATAGAACCACTTTGATCTTTTTATTTCGCATGGGCATATAATGAGTGTTTTGGTAAGTTGCATGCCAGATGTCGTACGAACCCAGTGACGGCATGATGATTTTGTGAAAGGAGTTTTGACTGATATGATTATATCCGCTGTAAGACCAGTTCTGCTCACCGGGTGGTGTGTAAAAGAACAATTGTTCTTGCAACAGGTTAATATTTTTTTCAAGGTAGCGACCCAGGTTGAGGCAGTAGTGATAAAGACCCGTATCCGGGTATTTCATTCTTTCGCAATCAAAGATTATTCTGTGCATTTAAGCAATTTTTGTTTTGCCGGTAATAACAACCCTTGCCAAAATCATTTTGATAGTGGCTATAACCATTTCTCCTGTTTGAGTGGTGGCAAAACCTCCGTTAGGAATACAAACTCGTCCGGTTTTACAAGATGAGCAATGACAAGCATCAGGCCAGTGCCTGAATTTTGTCAATGCCTGGCTGTGTGACAACCGGTTTTATAAAAACATTGCACCAGGTAGAAAAAAAACTTACCGTTCGAATTGAGTTATTATAGGAAGTTTAACGACGAACAATTTTTTTTTATTGCAAAGCCGCTAATTTCGTTTTCATAAAATTTTGTGACGGCAGGTTTGGCCGGGTAATGAATGAAAAAGATCATTTTAGACTGCGACCTCATGAGGCATCGCAATTCAGGACTTTACTATTATTGTCTTAACCTGGGGCACTACGTTCAGCAAATGTTACAGGATGATGTTTCTGCCAGCATTTCTTTTTACATCCCACCGGCAGAAAAAGGATCATTTGGAAACCACGGTCAATATATAGCAGAAGCAAAAGACTGGCGAAATTTTTTCAAGCCTTTTCTCCGTCATTGTGATGTGTGGCATTCGCCGTTTCAGTCTGGCCGTATTGTCCCTGACAAAAAGAAATATCCCCACATTAAAGTGCTGCTTACAATCCATGACCTTAACCAATTGCACGAAGGCAAGCCTGTGGCGGAACAGCAAAAAAGCCTTGCCCATACCCAGTCGCTGATCAACAGGGCCGATGCCATTGTGTGCATATCAGAGTTTTGCAAACAGGATGTATTGCTACATTGTGACATCAGCAATAAACCACTTTATGTAATTCAAAACGGAATCCATAGGGTGGAAGAGCCCTTGCTGCTTTCATCGTCCATAAAACCAACAAGACCTTTTTTATTTGGTATGGGCTATGTGAACAGGAAAAAAAATTATCATGTACTGCTGCCCTTGCTTAAAGATGAGTCGCTGGAGATGGTAATTGCCGGCAAACTGGATGAGCCAGATTATGTGTCTATGATAAAACAACAGGCAACCGATATGGGAGTGGTTAACAGGCTGCATTTACCTGGGCCAGTTACAGACGGAGAAAAGAGCTGGTATCTTCAAAACTGCCTGGCATTTGTCCATCCCTCCCTGGCTGAGGGTTTCGGTGCCCCGGTGGTGGAAGCCATGAAGTTTGGTAAACCATTGTTTATTTCATCATTGACTTCTTTACCTGAGATTGGCGGTGAAGTTGCATTTTATTTTCACAATTTCGAGCCATGTTATATGCAGGAGGTTTTTACGACAGGGATGCAGCGTTATCATAAAGAAAATATGTCTGCCGCTATAAAAAACAGAGCTTTGCAGTTTGACTGGAGGCAAAAAGCAAAGGAGTATCTCGCCGTATATAAAAAAATGACCGGTATAAATAAGTAATCAAAATGTCGCAACGAGAATGGCAAACAACCCTGATCCAGGATGCCGGAAGGCGACGGACCGAATTGTGTAAGGCCCAGGATTTTCACAGCAACTGGTATAAACGTTGGTGCAGTGAGTTAAATGAGTCTCCCCGGTTTCACCGAAAGCAGTGGGAGTATGTTTACAATATGCAGGCTTTGTGGGAAAGAGAATGCATACTGCCAGGTAAGAAGGGACTGGTGTTTGCGGTAGGAACTGAACCGGCGCCATCCATTTTTGCAAAATATGGTTGTGATATTCTTGCTACTGATATTTTACCAGAAAAAGGTATAGAAAAAGGGTGGACTGCAGAAAACCAGCTTTGCTTTGGATTAAAGTCACTGAATACCCGGAATTTGTGTGATGATGTGGTGTTGAATGAAAGAGTTCAGTACAGGCCAATAGACATGAATGATATACCGGATGACCTGGAGGGGTTTGATTTTAACTGGTCGAGCTGCGCATTTGAACACCTTGGGTCTATTGAAAAGGGGCTTCTTTTCCTGAGAAACCAGTTAAAAACTCTCAAACCGGGTGGTTGGTCAGTTCACACTACGGAATTTAATATTTCTTCAAACGACGAGACCCAGGATCATAATGATACCGTTATTTTCCGGCAGCGGGATATAGAGTATATTATAAATGAACTTAGGAAGGAAGGACATTTTGTAGAGGAAACAGACTTTTCCGTTGGCGGATTACCTGAGGACTACCAGGTTGATATAATCCCTCACCTGCAGGATATTCATCTAAAACTCCAGGTGGGTCGTTTTGTGGTCACTTCTCTCGGCATTATTATTCAAAGAAAAGGGTAGACAAAAATCGATTTTCATCCTGGCCACATAACAGTTTGGCCCCTGTTTTCAACGGCTTATCCACAGCTAAAAATCTTTGATTTTCAAATTGGCGGATTACCCCTGCCCCCTTACCTTTGCGGCCTGAAACAAACCCCTCTCTTTAAATATGGCAAACACAGGTAAAGTTAAACAGGTCATCGGTGCCGTTGTGGACGTGCAGTTTGATGGCAAACTCCCCGAGATTTATAACGCATTGGAATTGAAAAGAGAAAATGGCGACACCCTTGTGCTTGAAGTGCAACAGCACCTTGGTGAAGACAGTGTCCGTACTATCGCCATGGATGGTACGGAAGGACTTGTTCGGGGTACTGTCGTAGTGGATACCGGAAAAGCAATTGCTATGCCTGTTGGAGAGGGGATCAAAGGTCGTTTGTTCAATGTAACCGGTGATCCGATTGACGGATTGCCTGCTATAAGCAAAAGCAATGGTCGTCCTATTCACGGGTTGCCCCCGATGTTTGAAAACCTGAGCACTGCAACAGAAGTTCTGTTCACAGGTATTAAAGTAATTGACCTGATCGAACCCTATGCAAAAGGCGGTAAGATCGGGTTGTTTGGTGGCGCTGGTGTGGGCAAAACTGTATTGATCCAGGAACTGATCAACAATATTGCAAAAGCCTATTCCGGTTTGTCCGTATTTGCAGGTGTAGGTGAAAGAACCCGTGAAGGTAATGACCTGATGCGGGAAATGATCGAAGCAGGTATCATGAAATATGGCGAGGCATTCAAACACAGCATGGAAGAAGGTGGATGGGACCTGAGCAAAGTGGATTTGAAAGAACTGGCCGATTCCAAAGCCACTTTCGTATTCGGTCAGATGAATGAACCTCCGGGTGCCCGTGCAAGGGTGGCCCTTTCTGGTCTCACCATTGCTGAATACTATCGTGATGGCGACGGACAAGGCAAAGGCCGCGACATTCTTTTCTTCGTAGATAATATCTTCCGTTTCACACAGGCCGGTTCTGAAGTATCAGCCTTATTGGGTCGTATGCCTTCAGCGGTGGGTTATCAACCTACCCTGGCCACCGAGATGGGTATCATGCAGGAAAGGATCACTTCTACCAAGAATGGTTCCATCACATCTGTGCAGGCGGTATACGTTCCGGCGGATGACCTGACCGATCCTGCACCGGCAACAACTTTTGCACACCTCGATGCTACAACCGTATTGTCAAGAAAGATTGCTGACCTTGGTATCTATCCTGCGGTTGACCCGCTGGATTCTACTTCAAGGATCTTAACTCCGCTGGTGGTGGGTGATGCACACTATGAGTGTGCCAACAGGGTGAAATCCATGTTGCAGCGTTACAAAGAATTGCAGGACATCATCGCCATCCTGGGAATGGATGAATTGAGTGATGAAGATAAACTAGTGGTGAGCCGTGCAAGAAGGGTGCAGCGGTTCCTGTCACAGCCTTTCCATGTGGCAGAGGCCTTTACCGGTTTGAAAGGTGTATTGGTGCCTATTGAAGAAACGATCCGTGGTTTTAATATGATCATGGATGGTGAAGTGGACGAATACCCGGAGGCAGCATTCAACCTCGTAGGTACGATTGATGATGCGATAGAAAAAGGGAAGAAATTACTGGCGCAGGCGCAGGGATAAGAGTATTGAGCAGTTAGTTTTAGTACTGAGATAAATACGAGTTCGAAATATGGGGATGCATAACTACCGAGAACTCAGAATATGGAACAGGTCAATGGATTTTGTAGTGAAGATATATGAGGTAAGTGCTGGTTTCCCAAAAGAAGAAAGGTATGGCCTGACATCCCAGTTGAGAAGATGTACCGTATCAGTTCCGAGTAATATCTCTGAAGGTGCCGGAAGAGGAACAAATAGGCAATTCAAAAGGTTTCTCGAAATTTCGATGGGTTCAATCAACGAAGTTCAGACACAAATTGAACTGGCCTATAGAGTGAATTATATCGGGAAAGAAAACTATGATTATCTGATAGGCGAAGCATTACAGATATATAAAATGATCCTTGCTTTTTATAATTCTTTAAAGGATGATGAATAGGAAGGTCTGAATACTAAGTACTCAATACCATGAATCTTGAAATATTAACTCCCGAAAAAAAACTATTTAGCGGCGAAGTGTTTGGCGTGCAAATGCCGGGCATCAGTGGTTCGTTTGAAGTGCTGGATAAACATGCCCCGTTGGTAAGTGCATTAAAAGCAGGAAGGGTGAAAGTGCTCAAGGATAAGCAAAATCATGTTGCCTTTTTCGATATCCAGGGCGGTTTTGTGGAAGTATTAAATAATAAAGTAACAGTACTGGTGGAAGGCGCCGTGCCGGTGGAATAAGATACTGAACATTTCTGTCAGCTGACTGGCATTGTTCCGGGATATTAAAAAAAATTAAACCCTCTTTGACTGAAGAGGGTTTTTTATTCCTGGAAAACTTCTATTGTTGCTGCTGCTTCCTTCTCGCCAGTTCCTGTTCCGCATAACCAAACACTTTTTTCATCATATCCGTTTTGCGGAGTTCATACTTACTTCTTATCTGTTCTTCTTCATTGGCCACTATACCAAACATCCCGTCAATGGCACGGGCGGCAATAAAGTCGGTGAGACTTGGTTCCAATGGTTTATTGATAAAAGGAATTTTATTATACACATTCACAATACTGCTCCAGTCTTTGTTGGCACCTTCCAGTTTGATGCTGCTGTCAACAATAGGCCTGAAGGCTGTCATTAACTCAGGCGACATGGCTGATTTGAAATAATCCGTAGCAGCATGACTGTTATCAGTGACAAGAATGTTAACGGCATCTTTAAATGTCATTTGCTTTATGGAATTAAGAAATATAGGCTTGGCAGCGCTGACGGCCGAAGAAGTGGCACGGGTAAATTTACCGGTCACATCATCCACTAATTTGTTTAAGCCAAGGTCACGAAGTGTTTTTTCAATCTTCTCTGCTTCGCCGGGAAAAACAAATCGCACCAGCGGATTGCCGTTAGGATCGGCAAAGGCATCAAAACTGCGAAACAGGCCCTGGCTCAAAGCGTCTTTCAACCCGGTGATCATTTCAAATTCTGACGGCGCCAGCAATGAACCGATCTTTTTAAGTGTGTCGCAGGAAGAAAGAATGATAGTTGAGCTGAGCAAAACGCTAAACAGTAATCTTTTCATGATGTGTGGTTTTGAGGCGAAGAGGTGAATAAAATATAATAGGTTGCAACCGGATAAAATTAATTCAGTTGCGGGTCTATCGGGAAATTGATCATCATTTCATAGTCTCCGCCTAATTGTTTCAAAGAATCTTTCCAAATTTCTTCATAGTTATGGTGAAAAACAATTTTGCGGGTAGCTTTCACTGTCAGCCAGGTTTTTTCTTTCATTTCATCATCCAATTGCCCGCTGCTCCAGCCGGAATAGCCGATATAAAAGCGAATTTTACTGGTTTCAACCAGTCCGTTTTTCATTAGATCAGTCAGCGCTTCAAAATCACCGCCCCACCAAACACCTTTGATCACTTCCATGCTGCCGGGAATCTCATCCGGATATTGATGCAGGAAATGAATGGTGTCCGGCTGAACGGGCCCACCGTAATAAACAGGCAGTTCATGACCGGTCAATTCTGGAATGAGTTCATTAAGGGTATTCTCATACTGGCGGTTCAGCACAAACCCAAAACTTCCTTCTTCCTTGTGTTCACAAAGTAATACCACCGTACGCAGAAAGTTGGGGTCTTTTAAAAAAGGGTCAGCAATGAGTAATATTCCGGGACCTGGGTCAATCATACTTCAATTTAGTATGAAAAATCTTTTTACAAAAAATATGTTGCACAGCCGGCAGGGGTTTTATTAATTAAAAACACGTTAAAACACCGGTTGCTGCTCAGGCGGGCTGTACATTACAAACAGGGCCTTTTATTTTTGCAGGATAGCCGCTTTACTGAAAACACTTTATCTTAGTCGGCTTTAACTGACTACCTGGTGAAACGGATTTTTACCATCATAACGGTTCTGATAAGTCTTTCTGTGATCGGAATCATATTGTTGCAACTTTCCTGGCTGGATAATATGATCCGGCTCAGGCAAGAACAGGTAAAAGAAAAAGTGACTCAGGCCGCTATTACGGTGGCAGATGACCTGGCGCAGTACAAAGGCAATCTTTCCATTCCCAGGCGTTCATCGGGTGGATTGCTTACTGATGATTTTACTCCTTTCTTTTTGCGGCCGCAAACAGTGGGTCGCCGCTTCACGGCTGAAGAACTGCAGGACAAGATCGGCAAAGCCTTTCAGCGGCAGGGATTGGAAAAAATGCAATTTGAATTTGCCGTTGAGATTATTTACCCTCCCGTGGTGGAAAGGCAATCGGTCAATTTCCAGTCTGCCTATCTGGACAGTGTCGGCAATTTTTCGGTAGGAAGAGTTTTATACACTCCCAGCGGATCAGCAGCAGAAAACATTGCAATGGACGAAAGCCTCACAATTGTGGCATTGAACTATAAAGAGTTTGCCCTGAAATCGCTGCGATGGGAAATGGCCACAGGCATTTTGCTCAGTATTATTATTCTCGCTGCTTTCTATCTTACTGTGAGAACGATGTTGCGACAAAAAAAACTGGGTGAGATCAAGAATGATTTTATCAATAACATGACCCATGAGTTTAAAACTCCGATTGCTACCATTTCACTGGCCGTGGATGCTATGCGCAATGAAAAAGTGTTGCAGGACAGGGATAAGCTGAATTATTTCAGCACTATCATCAAAGAGGAGAATAAAAGGATGAACCGGCAAGTGGAGACTATCCTGAAAGCCTCCCAGTTAGAAAAACAGGAGGTAGATCTGAACCTGAAACCGGTGCATGTGCACCAGGTGATCAAAGACGTGGTGGAAAATTTTACACTGCAACTGGAAGAAAAGAAGGGAAATGCCGAATTACTGCTCAATGCCTCCAGCGATATTATTGATGCAGATGAAGTGCATTTGTCAAACCTGGTGAATAATCTTATTGACAATGCGATGAAATATTCCCGGGAAAATGTGCCGCCATTTATCCGCATTACCACACAGTCCAATTCAAAAAAGTTTGTGTTCAAAATTGAGGATAATGGCATTGGTATGAACCGGGAAACATTGAAGCGGATATTTGAACGTTTCTACCGGGCACATACCGGCAACATTCATAACGTAAAAGGTTTTGGTCTTGGTTTAAGTTATGTAAAGACAATGGTGGAAGCCCACCAGGGTGAGATCAAAGCAGACAGCACATTGGGAAAAGGCAGCACATTCACCGTTGAGTTTCCGCTGAGAAAAACTCAGCCCTGATTTACCCATAACAAACTCCCGTCGCCATAACTGAGAAATCGGAAATCATGCTGCAGGGCATAGTCATAAATCGTTTTCCAGTCTTGCCCCACCAGGGCCGCCACCAGCAATAGTAAAGTGGATTGCGGCTGATGAAAATTAGTGACCAGCCCGGCAACGATTCTTGTTTTATATCCGGGTGCAATGATAAGCTGTGTTTTGGCGACAAATTTCTGAAGGTTGTTTTTAGTCATCCATCCGAGCAATGATGTTAAAGCTGTATGAGCAGGCATGGTTTGTTCCGGTAAATCATACGGGTTCCACTGGAAAACCTGTAAGGTTTCATCGCCAGTTTCCATTGGCGATTGACTATTCAGCCTGGACAATTTCACTCCCAGCCAGTACAAACTTTCAATCGTCCGCAACGAAGTGGTACCTACTGCTATCACTGGCTGAGGAAGATGGTTGCATATTGCTTCAATGGTTTCTTTGGTTACTTCAATAAATTCTGCATGCATTTCATGCTGCTCCATGATCTCACTTTTCACCGGTTTGAATGTGCCGGCGCCGACATGCAGGGTAACAAATGATTGCTGAATATTTTTTTCTTTCAGGGCACTGAATATTTTTTCAGTGAAATGCAAACCTGCTGTGGGAGCTGCCACTGAACCGTCATGTTGTGCATAAACGGTCTGGTATCTTACGGCATCGCTTGTTTCTGCTGATCTTTTAATATATGGCGGCAGCGGGATGGCGCCTGCGACATGTAACAGTTCTGCAAAACTTAAATGGGCAGGAGACCAGGACAGCTCAATGATGAAATGATCCGTTTTTTTTTCAACATAGGCTGCCCGCAGAATGATTTCCTTCCCTTCATGTGTTATTCTTTTTTCCAGCACCTGCCCCCGTTTCCATTTGGAAGCTCCACCTACCAGGCATTGCCAGAGAACTTTTTCCTGTTGCTGCATGGCGGAACTGACGTCAGTATATTGTTCATGAGGTTCTAAACAAAAAACTTCGATGACCCCGCCGGTTGGCTTTTGAAACAGCAACCTTGCTTCAACCACTTTGGTGTTATTAAATACAAGTAAACTGTTTGCAGGAATATAGCTGGCGATATTGCGATAAATATCTTCAGTGATCTTTCCTTCTTTATAAACAAGGAGTTTTGAAGCATCCCGTTCTGCTAATGGGTATTTGGCAATCCTTTCTTCCGGAAGGTGATAGGTGAAATCAGCAATAGAAAGATTCTTCGGATGCATATGCTATGCGACCAACTGTCGCCGTTTGATGAAGAGCAAAAATACTATCGTTTTGCCAGCGGTACTACTAATTTCAATCCGCTCCATATATCACTCACTGCACAAACTTTTACATCTACCAAATCGTTTTTCAATGCGTAATTTCGGATCACATCTTCTGTTATGTCTGTCGGAATTTTTGCAGATTGCTTATACCACGACACCCAGATAGTGATCATTGTATTTTTTTTGATCACTGGCTTCAGTTTTTTCATAGCTGTCTCAAACTCTTTTACTGATATTACAAACAGGTGAATGAGGCCAGGGCTTTCATTTTTCTTACACAACTGGTCGCTGATATTTGTTTCCAGCAGTTCGTAGTAGTTCCGTGGCTGATTGATGAGCATGATCTTCATCTCTGGTTTGATACCAAGTTTCTTAATTAACGGAGTGCCTGAATAACCTGTCGGCATAACTGTAAAGATGAATGTTGAAAATAGTAAAACCCTCTCTTTTTGCACTATCCACAGCTTTTCCACTGCAATCCACAGGTATTTCACCGGAAATACGACCTCATTTTTTTTTCATCTTCTGAAATCCTTTACAGGCTTGCATTTCGGTGAAAATCAGGCTGTGGAAAAAATAAATTTCTAAAAATTTGGTTATCAGGTGGGAAAATGTGTTATTTTGTGTCAATTATTTCAAAATTGATTCAAATCCCTGATAATGATAGGTTTTCTCGGAGAATTCGAGGCCACCTTGGATACCAAGGGGCGGTTCCTTCTCCCGGCCGGTTTCAAAAAGCAACTGCCGGAAGGGGAAACCAGCCTGTTTGTTATCAACAGGGGCTTTGAGAAATGCCTGGCTCTCTACCCGATGAAAACTTGGGAGCCGCTCTTTACAAAAGTGAATGCCCTGAATGAGTTTAACCCCCGGGAACGGGAATTCAAAAGGGCCTTTTTAAATGGCGCCACGTATGTGGAGCCGGATACGGCGGGCAGGATTTTGTTGCCGCCAAGCCTGAAAGTGTACGCAGAGTTGCAAAAGGATATTGTGCTGATGGCAACAGGCGATAAGCTGGAAATATGGGATAGCAATAAGTACAAACAGTTCTTTGACTCTATTTCTTCGGATGCATTAAGTGACCTTGGAAAAGACGTGTTGGGCGGAGGGAGTAATTAATGATTATTCATCAATAATTGTTAATGGACTCAACCCAATATCATATCCCGGTGCTGCTGAATGAAACCATCGAAGGGCTGAATATTCAACCAGGAGGCACCTATGTGGACTGTACTTTCGGAGGTGGGGGACATTCCAAAGCTATTTTGGAAAAACTCGGTCCAGCAGGAAAGTTGGTTGCCTTTGACCAGGATGAGGATGCTAAAAGAAACCTGCCTGCTGATGATCGTGTGGTTTTTGTGCCGCATAATTTTCGGCACCTGCAGCGTTTCCTTCGCTTGCACCAGGTGCAGGCGGTGGATGGCATAATGGCCGACCTGGGTGTGAGCAGTCACCAGTTTGATGAAGCAGCAAGAGGTTTTTCGATTCGGTTTGATGCGGCGCTGGATATGCGGATGGATCAACGGCAAACGCTGACAGCCTTTGATGTGGTGAACAGTTATGGCGAACAACAACTGCATAAATTATTTGAGCAGTATGGTGAAGTGACGAATGCCAAAACATTAGCCAAAACGATTGTACAAGTTCGCAGCAGCACTTCACTTAAAACCATCGAAAGTTTCAAAAATGCCCTTCGGGAAATAGTAAAAGGAAATCCCAACAAATATTTCGCACAGGTATTCCAGGCTCTGCGCATTGAAGTGAATGATGAGTTAGGCGCTCTGAAAGAGTTGTTGCAACAGGTGCCGGCACTACTGAAGCCGGGAGGCAGGGTGGCTATCATCACCTTTCATTCCCTTGAGGACAGATTGGTTAAAAACTTTTTTCGCCGCGGCACATTTGATGAGCCGGATACGAATCCGTTTATCAATGAAGAATCAGTGAACGAACTGAAAGTAATCACCAGGAAGCCAATAACAGCTTCGGCGAAAGAAGAAAAGCTGAATCCAAGGGCAAGGAGTGCAAAACTGAGAGTAGCGGAAAAATTGATGATGGTGTGAAATATGTATTATTTGAATTTCATAACAGAGCATATATCCAAGGGTATAAAAAGACGGAAAATCTATATCCTTTGAAATCAACCCTGCCTGGCAACAGGCGGTTCATTCAACATAATGAAAAACCAAACCAATTTTCGCTAATGCAGGAACAAGACGTCACAACGAAAGAACAGAACCCGGTGGCAGGTCGCCTCAAAAACGACTGGAAGCGGTGGTTGAATTATCATTCCATCGTGAAACAGGTTCCGTTCTTTTTGTTCCTCGCAATGCTGGCGGTCATTTATATCTATAATGGCCATCATGCAGATAAGACCATCCGCCAGATCAGCCGGACAGCTAAAGAGGTGAAGGAATTGCAGTGGGAATTTAAAACACTGAAAAGCGAAGTGATGTTTCGCAGCAAACTCAGCGAGGTGGCTAAAGCCGTGTCGCCGCTGGGTCTGAAAGAACTCACCGTATCGCCGGTAGTGCTGAAAAGGGATGAGCAAATAGAAGACAACTGACAGATCATATATAATAGGTATAAAGAATAGACTTACACCAGGCGGGCAATCATTGACAAGAATAATACGGCAAAACAACTAACCTCTCATCTCATCGAACGAGGTGAGTAAACGAACACAAGCAGGCAGCATTGGAAGTAAGACGTGACATATTGTGGCGTGTTTACCTCAGTTTTCTTGGCATGGTGGTGCTGAGTTTGCTGATTGTCGGTAAAGCCATTTACATTCAGCGTTTCCAAGGAGAACACTGGCGCAGCATGAGCGACAGCCTCACTCAGCGGATCCAGGAACTGGATGCTGACCGGGGCACTATCTACAGCGAAGATGGCCTGATGCTGAGTACTTCACTTCCCCAGTTTGATATCTACATTGATTTTTTGGCTGATGGCCTGCGTGACAAAAAGGGCAAAGTGTTTTATGCCAACATAGACTCATTTGCTTTTTCTCTCTCCAACTTCTTTGCAGACAAATCAGCTGCACAATACAAAAAAGAATTACAACAGGCCTTTAATCAAAAACGCCGCTATTATCCGCTGAAAAAGAAGTTGTCGTTTGAGCAGTTAAAAACATTCAGGGAATTTCCGCTGGTAAAGCTGGGCAGAAACAAGAGTGGTGTGATTGTCGAAGAAAGCAGCAAACGCATAGCTCCGTTTGGTTTGCTGGCCAACCGCACAATCGGTTTGTCAAGAGAACATATAGCCAGCAATGGAAAAGTAAAAAAGCAAAACGTGGGGCTGGAAAAAAGTTATGACACTCTCCTTACCGGGCAGAAAGGGCAGCGGCTGGTGCGTTATATAGCCGGCGGGGCCGTGCCGGTGGAAGGTTTCCGCATTGAACCCGAAAACGGGAAAGACATAATGACCACAATTGATGTGAACATGCAGGACATCACCGAAAATGCGCTGTTGAAGATGATGGAGCAAAGCGAAGCGCAATATGGCACCTGCATCGTGATGGAAGTGAAAACAGGAAAGATCAAAGCCATTGCTAACCTGGGCCGCCGACCGGATGGCAGTTATTGGGAGGATGATAACTATGCATTGCGGGTGACTGAGCCGGGTTCAACCATAAAACTGGCCACCCTGCTGGCAGTGCTGGATAAAGGAACTTCCAAACTTACAGACATGGTGGAAGTCGGCAGCGCAGGTCGTTTACAGGTAGGTCCCCGTATGGTAACAGATGCTGAACGTTCTCCCCGATCGCTGATGACCGTTAAAGATTGTTTTGCACACAGTTCCAATGTAGGTATGAGCAAACTGGCTTACAAAGCATTTGGAAATAAGCCAAAGGAATTCAGGGATTACCTGCACCGCTACCAGCTAGATGTGAAGTCACCCATTGACCTTACCGATGTGCCCCGGCCGGCACTCGCACCGCTGGATGTGAAGAATGGCGGGTTGATGAATATGATCACCATGAGTTTTGGCTATGCTATTAATATCAGTCCGCTGCATACACTCACATTGTATAATGCAATTGCCAATGATGGCAAAATGATGAAACCTTACCTGGTCAGCCGCATTCAGCGTGATGGAATAGTTATCAGCGAGTTTGAACCAACGGCCATCAACAACCGCATCTGCAGCCCGGAAACGGCAAAGGCCGCAAGAGAATCAATGGAAGCGGTTGTAACTGAGGGAACGGCAAAACATGTGTTTAAAGACTTTCCTTTTAAAGTGGCGGGCAAAACCGGAACAGCTCATGTGGCTGATGGCAATATCAAATACAGTCATGGAGTGTACCAGGCTTCTTTTGTCGGTTATTTTCCTGCAGACAACCCACAGTACTCCTGCATTGTAGTGGTAAGAACAAAACCACATGCTGCCCAGCACTATGGCGGACAACTGGGCGCCCCGGTATTTAAAGAAGTGGCCACCAAGATCTATGCAATGTATGTTGACAAAAAAACACCGGTGCTCTATGCCTCGGCAAAAGACAGCGCCGCATATTTCTATGCAGGCAATACAAAAGATATTAAAAAAGTGTTTGACACATTTAGCATGAATTACACGGACTCGGTGCAGCAACAGGGGTGGGCTTCTGTATATACACAAAACTATGCGCCGGTGATGAAAGGAAATGTGGTGAAGGATAATATTATGCCCAATGTAAAAGGAATGGGGCTGAAAGATGCACTGAACATACTTGAAAATATGGGACTGAAAGTGTCGGCCCGGGGGAAAGGAAAGGTATCGGTACAGTCTATACCACCGGGCACCGCACTCACCAAAGGTGTGACGGTGATGCTGGAGCTAAGCTGAAAGCAATAATTGAAAAGGCAGTCTGTGGTATTAAGAGACATATTATATAAGGTAGCCATCCGGTCGGTGGCAGGAGGAACAGACAGGGAAATAACTGACATACAGATTGATTCGAGAAAAGTGAGACCAGGTGCTGTGTTTGTGGCGGTGAAGGGTTTTGCACAGGATGGTCACCAGTTCATTGATAAAGCAATAGAAAACGGGGCAGCAGCCATTGTGTGTGAAGAAATGCCGGCAGTATTGAATGAAAAAGTCGAGTATGTGCAGGCAGAGAACAGCGCCGCTGCCGCAGGATATATGGCCCACAATTTTTATGGACAGCCATCAGAGAGAATGAAAATAGTGGGAATTACCGGCACGAATGGCAAGACAACCATTGCCACATTATTATTTAAGCTCTTTACAGCGTTGGGATATAAATGCGGGTTGCTGAGCACTGTTGACAATCACATTGGTGATAAGATAGTGCCTGCCACGCATACCACACCGGATGCTGTGAGCCTGAATGCTTTGTTGAAACAGATGATGGATGAAGGTTGTACCCATGTTTTCATGGAAGCCAGTTCACATGCCATTCAGCAGCATCGCATCACGGGGTTACGGTTTGCCGGAGGCATTTTCAGCAACATCACCCATGATCACCTGGATTATCACAAAACATTTGATGAATATATCCGGGTGAAGAAAACCTTCTTTGATGGGTTGCCGGCTGATGCTTTTGCCATCAGCAATGCAGATGACAAGCGGGGAGAAGTGATGCTGCAAAACACCAATGCAGGAAAGTATTTGTATAGCCTGAAAACGATGGCTGATTTTAAAGGAAAGATCCTGGAGAACAGTCTCACGGGTCTGATCATGACAGTGAATGAACAGGAAGTGCATTTCAGGCTGATTGGTGAGTTCAATGCATATAACCTTCTCGCTGTGTATGGAACAGCCATTTGCATGGGAGAGGATAAACATGAAGTACTGCGTTGCCTGAGTGTGTTGACCGGTGCAGAAGGAAGATTTGATTATATGGTGTCAGCAAAAGATAAAGTGATAGCGATTGTAGATTATGCTCACACACCGGATGCTCTTTTAAATGTATTGGCAACGATCAAAAAACTCAGAAAGGGTTTTGAATCGGTGATCACGGTAGTGGGTTGCGGAGGTGACAGGGATAAAACAAAAAGACCGGTGATGGCAGCAGCGGCTTGCGAGCATAGTGATAAGGCCATTTTCACCAGTGATAACCCGAGAAGTGAGGACCCGGTGCAGATCATAAAGGATATGGAAGAAGGATTGCCGGTTGCGTATAAAAGAAAATATATCCAGATCGCTGACAGAAAAGAGGCCATAAAAACAGCGATCAGTCTGGCCAAACCGGAAGACATTGTGCTGGTAGCCGGCAAAGGACATGAGAAGTACCAGGAGATAAAAGGAGTGAAACATCATTTCGACGATAAAGAAGTAGTGAGAGAGATGTTTGAATTGTTAGATAAGTAAACAAAATAATTAACCAGACACCAACATGCTGTATCATCTCTTTGATTGGTTAAAACAGCAGGAGATCAGTTTTCCCGGCAGCAACCTGATGAACTTCATCACGGTGAGGGTGCTGCTGGCTGTGTTGTTGTCTTTGCTTATCACCACAGTTTATGGGAAAAGACTGATACGGTTACTTCAGAAAAAACAGGTGGGTGAAACCGTGAGAGACCTGGGTCTGGCCGGTGAGCAAAGCAAAAAAGGCACACCAACCATGGGCGGGTTGATCATTATTGCCGGTATCATCATCCCCACATTGCTCTTTGCAAGACTGGATACGGTTTACATCATCCTGATGCTGGTGGCTACGGTGTGGTTGGGTATAATTGGTTTTGTAGATGATTACCTGAAACTGCGGGCCAGGAAAATAGCGCAGCAACAGGGAGTTGCTTATAAAAAAGGAGATAAAGACGGATTGGCAGGGTGGTTCAAGATTTTCGGGCAGGTTGGTTTGGGAATAACGGTTGGACTGGTGCTCTATTTTAACAGCAGTGTAAACATCTGGAGAGAGTACCAGGGTGTTCCAAGGCCGGGTGATTCAACAATAAGAACAGTAGAAGTGAATGGTAACGTTAAAAACTTTGCAGTAACAAAAGAACCTATTACCACGATACCATTTGTAAAGAACCATGAGTTCAATTACACCAAATTGTTGCCGGCAGCCTGGAGAGAGTATTCCTGGTTGCTGTATATACTGATTGTGATCTTTATTATCACAGCAGTATCGAACGGGGCCAACATCACAGATGGACTGGATGGGCTGGCGGCAGGAAGCTCTGCCCTGATCGGTGTTTGTTTGGGCATATTCGCCTATGCCAGCGGCAACTTCTTTTTTGCCGACTATCTCAACATCATGTATATCCCCAACCTGGGTGAGTTGTCCATATTCATTGCTGCGATGATCGGGGCTTGTATAGGATTTCTCTGGTATAATTCATATCCCGCCCAGGTATTTATGGGAGATACAGGCAGTCTCACATTAGGAGGCATCATTGCAGCACTGGCCATCATTGTTCACAAGGAATTACTGATCCCGATATTCTGTGGTGTGTTCTTCGTGGAATTGGTGAGTGTGATGCTGCAAGTCACTTATTTCAAATACACGAAAAAGAAATATGGGGTGGGAAGACGGATCTTTTTAATGAGTCCATTGCACCACCATTACCAGAAAAAGGGATTACATGAAGCAAAGATTGTGACGAGATTCTGGATTGTGACTGTTCTGTGTGTATTGCTGAGTATAGCAACGCTAAAAATGAGATAAGGTCGTGAAATGGGAGGTTGTTAAAGTGAGCAGTTTTTCGCAGGCTGACGTATCACGACTCATGAAATAATTACTGAAAAACCCATGATTCTGATCTAAAATCCAAACCCGTTGAAATTCCTGTTCTGATCCAACCGTATTGTGGTGCAGTATTTAGAAAACTAATGCTTGTGAAAAACCCAATTCCGTACAATGCCCTGTGAAGTGCAAATGAGGCATGAGCAAAAGAATGGTCATACTGGGAGGTGGTGAAAGTGGCGTTGGCGCTGCTTTACTGGCGAAACAAAAGGGGTATGATGTATTTCTTTCCGACGGAAGTTCTTTGAAGGAATCGTATCGTAACGAACTGCTGCAGGCCGGAGTGGAGTTTGAAGAAGGCCGCCACAGCGAGGAGAGAATCTTATCGGCTGATGAGGTGATGAAAAGCCCGGGAATACCGGAGAAAAATGAGCTGGTAAAAAAGATAAGGGCAAAAGACATCGCCATTATCAGTGAGATTGAACTGGCTTATCGCTTCAAGGGCGACTGCAGGATCATTGCCATCACCGGCAGCAATGGCAAAACCACTACCACAGCGCTTACATATCATATCTGTAAGGAAGCAGGCCTGGATGTGGCGCTGGTGGGAAACATTGGTTATTCGTTTGCCCGGCAGGTGGCGGAGAATCCGAAACCATTGTATGTAGCCGAGATCAGCAGTTTCCAGCTGGATGATATCAAAACATTCAGACCGGATATCGCCATCCTGACCAATATCACTGAAGACCATCTCGACCGATACGATTACAATTTCGAAAATTATATCCGCAGCAAATTCCGGATAACAATGAATCAGCAGGCAAATGATCATTTCATTTACTGTGCCGATGATGAAGTAACTATGAAATACATAAACAAATTCAATATTCAATCCAAACAACTGCCAATAAGTATGAAAAGAGAACTACCGAACGGAGCATTTATAAAAGATGGGGACATGTATATCCGCACAGGACAGGATTTTACTTCTATGAGTGTATTTGATTTTGCATTAAAGGGAAAACATAACCAGTATAACACAATGGCAGCCTGTGTGGCAGCAACAACAATGGATATCCGCAAAGAAAAGATTAGGGATGCTGTACAGAATTTCCAAAGTCTCGAACACCGGATGGAGTATGTGGCCACCATCCGCGGTGTGGAGTTTATCAATGACAGCAAGGCTACCAACGTCAACTCTGCCTGGTATGCATTGGAAAGTATGACCAAGCCCACCATCCTCATTTTAGGCGGCGTGGACAAGGGTAATGATTATTCACTGATCGCAGACCTGGTAAAAGAAAAAGTAAAAGCCATCATTTGCCTTGGTACCGACAACCGGAAAATTCATGAGGCATTTGGCAACATAGTTAGCCCTATTGTAAACACCGGCAGCGCCCTGGAAGCCGTACATGCTGCCTTTCATTTTTCATCAAAAGGAGATGTGGTGCTGCTGAGCCCGGCCTGTGCCAGTTTTGACCTTTTTAAAAATTATGAGGACAGGGGCAACCAGTTCAAACAAGCAGTGAGAGATTTATAATGGATACAGTAAAAGACATACGATTAAGTGAGTTGGGGAATTTCAATACTCAGAAATTACTCAGTAAAACCAAAGGCGACAAAGTAATTTGGGCGTTGGTGCTGTTATTGACATTATTTTCCCTGCTGGCCGTGTATAGTGCCACAGGTTCACTGGCATATAAAAATTATAAAGGAAACACAGAGATTTATCTTTTTAAGCAGGTTGCTTTTATAGCAGTGGGTTTCCTGGTCATCTATTTTGCCCACCTGGTTAATTATACCATGTATTCAAAGGTGGCGCAGATCGCTTTCCTGTTGTCAATGCCACTCCTGCTCTACACTTTATTCTTTGGGGTGAAAATGAATGAAGGCAGCCGCTGGATAAGATTGCCGATCATCAATATGACCATGCAAACATCCGATTTTGCCAAACTGGCTTTGTTCATGTACCTGGCCAGGCTGATGAGCAAAAAGCAGGAAATTATCAAAGATTTTAAAAAAGGATTTTTACCGGTTATGATACCCGTGGCCATCACCTGTTTGCTGATAGCCCCGGCCAATCTTTCTACAGCATTACTCTTAGGAGCCAGTTGCCTGATGTTATTGTTTATCGGCAGGGCCAAAACAAAACACATTTTGGTAACTATCGGCATAGCATGCATTCCAATTGTTTTCCTGGTGGCAGCTGCGATGGTGCGACATAATAGCGGAAAAGAAGAAGCAGTTGTGGTGAAATCAAACGCATCAGGACTTACTGGCCGTGTGAATACCTGGATCAACAGGGTTGAAAATTTTATATATGGAAGTAAAGCAGCAGACAATGATGAGATGTACCAGGTGAACCAGGCTAAAATTGCCATTGCTAAAGGTGGCTTTTTGGGTGTGGGTCCCGGTAACAGCACCACAAGGGATTATTTGCCCCAGGCCTATAATGATTTCATCTATGCGATCATTATTGAAGAGTATGGATTGGCAGGCGGCTTGTTCCTGGTGTTTATTTATCTCGTTTTCCTGTACAGGTGCATTCGGATCTTTAAACGTTGCCCGTATGCTTTCGGGGCATTCCTTGCATTGGGATTGAGTTTTACACTGGCCATCCAGGCTATTGCAAATATGGCGGTAACCGTGAATTTATTTCCAGTAACCGGTGTGACACTACCCCTGGTGAGTATGGGCGGAACCAGTTTCATATTTACCTGCCTGGCGATAGGAATTATTTTAAGTGTGGCGAGAAACGTGGAGCAAACAGAAGGAAAGGCTCAGCCAGAATCTGTATAACGAGAGCCGCGATGGGAAAAAAGATAATTATAGCAGGCGGTGGCACAGGCGGGCATATTTTTCCTGCGATTGCGATAGCCAATGCGCTGAAGAAAATGGATGAGAGTATTGAGATTTTGTTTGTCGGTGCAAAGGGAAAGATGGAAATGGAAAAAGTGCCGCAGGCCGGGTATAAAATAGAAGGATTGGATATAGCGGGTTTCAACCGTAGCTCTTTGATAAAAAATATCGGTTTACCGTTCAAGTTGCTGAAGAGTTTTTTGCAGGTGCGTTCCATTTTCAAAAAATTCAAACCGGATGCAGTCATCGGTGTGGGTGGATATTCCAGTTTCCCGGTACTGCGGTTTGCACAGGCGAAAAGAATTCCCACTTTCATTCATGAGTCAAATTCTTTTGCCGGCAAGTCGAATATTCTGCTGGGAAAGAAAGCCACCAGGATATTTACAGGGACGGATGGTATGGAAAAATTTTTTCCAAGGCAAAAAACAGTGGTGACAGGCAACCCGGTTAGAGCCGCTATTGCACAGGCAACGGTGAGCAGGGAAGAAGGATTAAAATTCTTCTCACTGGCTGCTGGTAAAAAAACTGTGCTGGTGGTGGGCGGAAGCCTTGGCGCCAAAACCATTAATGAAGCCATTGACCGGGGGTTGGAGGAACTGACCGGTGCCGGGCTGCAACTGATCTGGCAAACAGGAAAACCCTATGCTGAAAGAGCAAAGACAAGGGTAGCAGGAAAAGAAGCAGTGCGGGCAAACGATTTTATTATGCAGATGGAGTACGCCTATGCAGCAGCAGATATTGTGGTGGCAAGAGCAGGGGCGATGACAGTGGCAGAATTATGTGTCGCTAAGAAACCGGTGTTGTTTGTGCCCTATCCTTTTGCAGCAGAAGATCACCAGACTGTGAACGCCATGCAACTGGTGAAAAAGAATGCAGCGATGATGGTGAAAGACAGCGAAGCGGCAGGAAAGTTAGTGTTCATGACGATTGAGCTGGCAAAAGATGAAGCACACCAGGAAGTCATGAAAAAAAATATTGCGGCCTTGGCCATTACTAATGCCGACAAAAAGATAGCAACGGAAATTTTGAAAGTGATTCAATGATTGGTCCGGAAAATACTGTCCTTATGAATACCCCCTTCAGGGGGCTTGAAAAGATGAACGAAGTGTATTTCATCGGCATTGGTGGTATAGGAATGAGTGCCATTGCGAGGTTCTTTCACACAAAGGGTGTAAAAGTGAGTGGTTATGATAAGACAGCTACTGCCCTGACAAAGGAACTGGAAGCAGAAGGTATAGCTGTTTATTATGATGAAAATGTTGAACGGGTTTCCAGGCAGGTTGACCTGGTGGTTTACACACCGGCAATACCGAAGGAACATAAAGAGCTGGTCTTTTACCAGCAGAACGGTTACAAAGTGGTGAAGCGGAGTGATGTGTTGCAGGTCATAACCAACAGTTCTTTTAATATCTGTATTGCCGGCACACATGGCAAAACAACTATTACCAGCATGGTGGCGCATATGCTGCGGCACAGCGGTTTTGGCTGCAATGCTTTTCTCGGCGGCATTTCTGTGAATTATGGAACAAATTTCTGGAGCCACGAAAGAAATGTGTGTGTGATAGAGGCGGACGAATATGACAGAAGTTTTTTGAAACTAAACCCGGATGTGGCCATCATCACAGCGATGGATGCCGATCACCTGGATATTTATGGTACAGCGGCATCCATGGAAGAAGCTTTTATTGATTTCAGTAAAAAAGTGAAACCGGGCGGCATATTGATAAGGCAGTTTGGGTTGAAAAGAGGCAGGGAACTCGCAGCAGACACTCACTGGACCTATAGTCTGCAAAATGAAAGCGCAGATGTGTATGGTGCCAATATCAGGATGATACAGGGGAGTTATGAGTTTGATGTGATGGTGAATGGCAATCTACTGGAGAATGTGAAACTAAATATGGGGGGGATGCACAATGTGGAGAATGTGATAGCAGCTATAGCTGTTGCCAGCTCTTTGGAAATAGACAATGAAAAGATCAAAGCGGCGGTGGAGAGCTACCGGGGTGTGAAAAGAAGGTTTGAGTATATCATTAAAAACGACCGGCTTGTTTTTATTGATGATTATGCACACCATCCGGAAGAGTTGCGAGCATTGATCAACGGGGCAAAAACTCTTTTCAAAGGAAGAAAATGCACGGTGATCTTTCAACCGCATTTGTTCAGCCGCACCAAAGATCATGCGGACGGATTTGCAGAAGTGCTGGACATGGCTGACGATGTGATCCTTTTGCCCATCTATCCTGCAAGGGAATTGCCGGTGGAAGGAGTGAACAGCGAAATGATTCTGCAACGGATGAAAAAGGATCTTAGAAGGGTGAAGACAAAAGAAGAACTGATGGCCTGGGTAAAAAATGATTTTGCCGAAACGGTGAACAAAGAATTTGGAGAGGTATTGATCACAGCAGGGGCAGGCGATATTGATATGCTGGTGGAACCAATAAAAGCAATTTTGAAACACATATAAGAAGTGGGCACACAAAGAACGATACGAAAATTTTTCATGCTGGCCTTATGGGTCATCATCGGCAGCGGAGTGATAGTGTTGCTCGTAGCCGCCATCCGCAAGCAGAAAAATGAACTGTGCAAAGGTTATCTCATTGAAGTGAAAGGTGATGAAAGCGGCGCTTATATCCGCCAGGGAGAAGTAGTGCAGATGCTTTCTGCTTCATTGCAGGGAAAGATCGAAGGCAAGCTGCTTGCTTCCCTCAACCTGAAAGAAATGGAGCAGGCGCTGGAAAGCAATGAAAAGGTCAAAGATGCCGAACTCTATTTTGATAATAAAAACAGGCTGCATATAACGGTTACTGCCAGGAAACCGCTGGCAAGGCTGTTTACCACCGAAGGCAATTCATTTTATATAGACAGTGATGCGCAACCTATGCCATTATCAGAAGGCTTCCGGGTGAGTGTACCGGTATTCACCGGGTTCACTGCCAAAAAACAACTGCTGCGTAAAGACAGTTTGTTGTTGAAAGAGGTACAGGAAATGGCCACTTTCATAGCAGCCGATCCTTTTTGGATGGCGCAGGTGGCACAGGTGGATATAACAACAGAAAAAGAATTTGAATTAGTACCGGTGGTAGGAAATCATATTGTGAAATGGGGCAAGCCGGGTGATAACGAAAGCAAATTTGACCGCCTCTTTGTTTTCTATAAAAATGTATTGAGCAAAACCGGGTTCGATAAGTATAAAACAATTGATGTGCAATACAGCGGCCAGGTGGTGGCCACAAAGGGTGTTTCCACAAAAGCCGATACAGAACAGTTACGGAGAAATATTGAAAAAATGCTGCAGCAGTCCCGTGTCCTGCAGCAGGAAACGGTTGCTGCTGCAAAGCCGCCAGCTAACAATACCGTTTCTTCAGAAAATAAACCTGTGAAAGAGTCAGCATCCCTAACCCTGAGCAATACGAATCCCAACCCTGTGAAAACCTTTTTGGATAACAAGGCTGAAGATAAAATAAAACCGGAAACAAAACCAGTGCAAAAAGAATCGGAGAAGAAAGAGACAGAGAAGAAAGAAGTTGAGAAAAAGGAACCGAAGGCAGTGATGCCAAAACGGGATGACAGCAAACCGGCGCAGCAAAACAATCAATGACCTTAAACTTTTTTGATAAAAACAACAACAACTAAAAACCATTTTTATGAACAACGAGCAACCCATTATTGTAGGTCTTGACATAGGAACGACCAAGATCGCAGTAATTGCCGGACGCAAGAATGAATTCGGTAAACTGGAGATACTGGGCTTTGGCAAAGCCAGTTCCAACGGTGTTAAGCACGGGCAGGTGCTGAATATTGATGAAACGATCAAGGCTATCCGCACGGCGCTGGAAAACTGTTTTGCCTCCAACCCCAACCTCAACGTAAATGAAGTGTATGTGGGCATTGCCGGGCACCACATCAAAAGTTTGCAAACCCGTGGCGATATTGTCCGCCAGAAAACGGATGAGGAGATCACCCAGCAGGAGATTGATCAGCTTATCAGCGACCAGTATAAAACCTATATCCCGGCCGGTGACCAGATCATTGATGTGATTCCGCAGGAATTCACCGTGGATAATTTTCAAAACATCCCAAATCCTATTGGTTATGGTGGTGTGAAAGTTGGCGCCAATTTTCATATCATCACCGGTGATAAGAATGCTATCCGCAACATCAACCGCAGTGTGGAGAAAGCAGGTCTGATCACCAAAGACCTGGTGCTGCAGCCACTGGCTTCATCTTCGGCCGTTATGGCGCAGGAAGACCTTGAAGCCGGAGTGGCCATAGTGGATATTGGTGGCGGCACCACGGATCTTGCCGTTTTTTATGAAGGAATTCTCAAGCATACGGCTGTCATTCCTTTTGCCGGTGAAAACATCACCAATGATATCAAAACAGGATTGGGTGTGCTGAAAACCCAGGCTGAGCAAATGAAAGTGCAGTTTGGTTCAGCATTGTCCAATGAAGCCAAGGCTAATGCCTATATCACCATTCCGGGACTGAGAGGAATGCCGGCCAAAGAGATCAGTGTTAAAAATCTGGCCAATATCATCCAGGCAAGAATGAGTGAAATACTGGATTTTGTTACCTATCATCTCAAACAGGTGGGTCTTGACAACAAAGCATTGAATGGTGGTGTGGTGCTCACCGGAGGCGGTTCACAACTCAAACACCTTATCCAACTCACTGAATATGTCACTGGCCTGCCGGCAAGAATTGGTTTTCCGAATGAGCATCTTGCAGCCGGGCACATCGAAGAGCTGGCAAAGCCTACTTACTCCACCTGCATCGGACTTATCCTGAAGGGATATGATGACTATGAGCATAACAGAAAGCAGTTTGAAGTAGCATACAGGAAAGTGGAAGTACCCGATGGTCTCCGCAAACAGGAAGAAGAAGAAATGGCAGAGCCGGTGGATGAAGTGGTGAGCACCGAGAAAGTGAAACAACGCCGCGGGTTACAGAATTTCTGGGGTAAGTTCAAAGACAGCATCATTGACCTGTTCAAGGAAGAAGAGGACAAGCATTTATAAACAGGCATCAACTAACTATTCATTCAATTCTAAAATCAGTATCTATGATACATTTTGATTTGCCGAAAGAAAAATCATCCATCTTAAAAGTGATCGGCGTCGGGGGCGGGGGTGGAAATGCAGTAAACTACATGTTCAGCCAGCAGATTGAAGGGGTCAACTTCATTATTTGCAATACTGATGCGCAGGCACTGGCCAACAGTGAAATACCCAACCGGGTACAGCTGGGACCACATCTGACGCAGGGTTTGGGCGCCGGTGCCAATCCGGATATTGGCCGGCAGGCAACAGAGGAATCACTCGAAGAGATCAAACGCATTCTCGAAGTGAATACCAAGATGGCCTTTATCACCGCAGGCATGGGTGGCGGCACCGGCACAGGCGGTGCACCTATCATTGCAAAAATCTGTAAGGATCTTGGTATACTCACTGTGGGTATTGTAACCACACCGTTTGCCTACGAAGGAAAGAAAAGACAGCAACAGGCAGAAGAAGGTATCAAAACACTGAAAGGATATGTGGATACGCTGCTGGTGATCAGCAACGACAAACTGCGCCACCAGTTTGGCAACCTCAAAATGCGGGAGGCTTTTGAAAAAGCGGATAACGTATTGGCCACTGCTGCAAAATGTATCACCGATGTGATCAACAGCACCGGGCAGATCAATGTTGACTTTGCCGATGTGTGCACCGTGATGCGCAATGGCGGTGTAGCCATCCTGGGCAATGCCGCTGCAGAAGGAGAGAACCGTGCCCAAAAAGCGATTGAAGAAGCGCTGAACTCACCGCTGCTGAATGATAATGATATTCGCGGCGCCAAATGGATACTGATCAATATCAATTCTGCAGAGGGAGAACATGAATTTACCATGGATGAAGTGGAAGTGATCCAGAACTACCTGCTTCGCCAGGCCGGTGAAGGCACGGATGTGATTCTGGGTATGGGTTATGATAATTCACTCGGCGCCAAACTGGGTATCACTCTTATCGCCACGGGTTTCGAATACAAAGATCCGTTTGTCAGACCTGTTGCGAAAAAGGAGGAGCCGAAGAAAGAAGAAAAAATTGTGATGATGCTCAGTCCGGTTCAGGAAGATGCTGCAACGCCTGTAGCAAAAGAAGAACCCAAAGTGGTGGCATTGGAAGAACCGGTGATAAAAGAAGAGAGCATGCAAGATAAGCTGGCGCCAAAGCTGGTAGAAGAAATACCGCTGGCTATTGCGCCGATGCCCACCATGCAGGACATGAGCCATATACCTGATTCCTTTATCAAGGAGGAAGAACCGGTCATCATTCATTTTGAACTGCAGCCGGAGACGTATGAAAAAATACGAAGTAATTCTACTGGTGAGAAAATGTTAACAGCAGAAAAACAGGAGGAGTTAAATTCGGCCAGCCATCCGATACCTGTCAACACCACCTCCGTATCTCCAAACAACAATGACGAAAAAAATGCCGGAATGCAGCCCGGCAAGAAAGATAGTACTAGTACAGCCGGCCCGTTGTCTGCAGCAGCGGGTGGTTATTTGGCCAGACCATCCAATATCTACGCAGAATCTGAAGCAGAGGCCAAAGCCTCAATTACTTCTGCTGAAGAGCCAGTTCCTTCCAGTTATGTTGCCAGCAGGGAAGAGGAAGAACTTTTTGACCTGCAAATGCAAATAGTGGAAAGGGATGATATTCCAGCGGCGGATGTGCCCATGGCCCATCAGGCTCATTCACATTTGAACACAGAAGTTGAGGATCTGCCGATGGCGGACGAAACCGAAGTGCAAAAACGTAGGGCGGCCGAACGACTCCAGAAGTTGCGCAACTTGTCGTTCAATGTTAACGCAGCCGACCCGAATAATGAGTTTGAAACTGTGCCGGCTTACATCCGCCGCAATATGGAATTGTATAACAGCAGTACCCAGGTGGAGAATTTCTACAGCAACTACGAAGTCAAAGCCGATAGCAACAACCAGGCTCATCTCAGCACTATTAATACTTTTCTTGATGGTAAAAAACCTGACTGATAAAGATCCGGGGTACAAGACACAAGGCGCAAGCGATAATGAATCCTGATCCTTGTCTCTTGGATCTTGTTCCTTGTCCCCTGTACCTTATTTAAGTTGTTCGTTCCAATGAAGCCACTACAATAGCTAGTGTTTTTAGTTGTTCCCTCCCGATTCTTCGGGAGGGTTTTTTTTATTGAACAACTTCAAAAAAGTTTTTTGTGTTTTATTATTATCCCATCACCAGTTGCTCTGCCATCAGCAGCGATTGAATAATGGCACGGCCATCGGTGTTGCCCAATTGGGTGGAGCAGGCTCTTTCGGGGTGGGGCATCATGCCAAATACATTGCGGTTGGCATTGCAGATGCCTGCAATATGGCGGGTGGAGCCATTGGGGTTGGAGCTGTCGGATATCTTTCCGTCCTCATCGCAATAGTAAAAGATCACCTGGTTGTTTGCTTCCAGTTCATTCAATGTTTTTTCATCAGCATAGTAGCGGCCTTCACCATGTGCAACAGGTATTTTATATACATTGTTGCCGTCATTGGTAATAAAAACGTTTTTGCACACAAACTGTTGATTGGCATTTCTCAACAAGGCCCCGGGCAGCAAATGCGATTCACAGAGAATCTGGAAGCCGTTGCAAACACCAAATACTTTTCCTCCCGCATTGGCAAATTCGATCACACTCTGCATCATCGGGCTGAAACGGGCAATGGCGCCACAGCGCAGGTAATCACCATAAGAAAAACCACCGGGCAAAATGATACAGTCTTCGGTGCTGAAGCCACTGAGGTCACGATTTTTGTGCCAGAGCATGGTCACATTCTGGCCCAGGTCATGTGTTAAAGCATCATACATGTCCCTGTCACAATTAGAGCCGGGAAAAACGACAACACCGAATTTCATACTGAAGTTTTTTGTGGAAAGGGCAAAGATAGATATTTAGATGATAGTGGTTAATTGATAGTTCTCTGATACCGGACATACATTTACAGCACAGATTTATTCTAAGAAGAAGGTTAGCAATCATACCAAATTTTTGGCTGCCCCGCAGCTCAATGCTCATTACTCAAAGCTTTTCTCTTACCACCCCGGTCCCCAATACTGAAATGCAAGTACCAACGCTACACTCAGCCAGAACAGCAGGTTGGGAATGACAGCTTTTTTCGGATAAAAATAAGCGCAGCCATGAAAAGCCGCCAGTGGCACCATGGCCATTACCCAGTTTTCAAGATTTTCACTGCTGTTTACAAAGGGGAGCATCAAGGATGCCAGCAGGTAAAGCAATAAAAGACTCCAGCCTTTGCGCACATGGATCAGCATCCTGCGCAGGTTGTCATATACATAATAGCCGCCCATCAGGAAAGGTACCATCAGCAGGAAAATGCTTCCGGCCAACCAGGCTGACTGCTGCACTGCTGGTAAGCTGATGCGGATATGTGGCGTAATAGCCGCCCAGCTCCACTCACCGGCAATAAAAAGATAAATGCCATAAAAATAAAATGGCGTGGTGATGCCCAGCAGACAAAGCAGCCATTCATTCAGCCTGAAGGGCCTCATCACTGCCAGTGCCAGCAATACCCACAAAACAAAAGTGAGGGAAGACACAAAAATAAACCCGGCAATACCTAGCGCAAGACCGATATTGAAAATACTGCCACGGGCATCAGGCTGATTGTAGATGCGGAATAAACGGGTTAGCACATAAAGCAAAATGCTGTTGATGAGCAATGGTGCAGAAAAATAATTCCATTCCGGCAGCAGCGAGGTGATGAGCAGGTAGGCCATACCCGGCAGGTAGTTGGGCCGGTTTATCATGCGCTGGTTGTTGATGAACCGGGTGAGGATAATAGCCTGCACCATCAGCAATAAAAAAGCAAGTAAGGACCACAGTGCCGGAAAATTTTTTCCAGCAGGTGTAAGGAAATCAAGAATGGCCTGGAAGAAAAGGGCATCGCCGTAGCGGTCAACCGGCTGTTGCGGGTGCAAAAAAATTGGCAACTTGATCAGCAAGCCGAAAAGCAGCAACAGCAGGAGGTTGGATGGGTTTTTCTGTTTAAATATTCCTGTCACGGATATAGGATATAATGCGGTTTAGTTGTAATCTAATTTTGCAAAGCAAATATAATTCCTGTACAGGCAGGGAATGATCATTTGCCTTGCACTGACCTGTTTGCCAAATTTTGGCATGAATTCATAGCCTTTGTCTAAGTTCTTGAGTGTGGGGTTGCGGTTCATTTGCCCGTCGGGGCTGACACTGTAATCACTGAGCAACTGCACTCTTTTTTCCTGCTGGTTAAAAAGAAAATGAAGAGAAGAACCGGTGATCATAAGCTGGTAAGATAACAGGTTATCGCCCTGGTCGTCGAACTGCTCTTTCACGATTACATTGCTCCATTCCATGTTTCCGTTTTTATCGAAGGAAAGAACGGCGATATTGTCTGCATGGTGGCGGACACCCTGGCCACCGCCGCCCCACCGCGGGTTGCCCCACCAACTGTTGTAGAAGGGAGAATAGTAATAATAATCCATTGGCGAAAGGTAGGAATAGCGGTAGAAATCCCAGCGGTTCCAGTTGCCAAAGCGGGAAGTGGTGTAATAAGCTTCAGCCCCGATAATGAAACCACCATCCCGGCGGGTAATTATGTTTTTAATGAAATAATCATTAAATGCGGTCTTCACATTGGCATCTCCTTTTGCTTCCCGGCGGAGGTTTTCAGAAAAAGCAACATTATTTTCTGCTACCAGTGCTCCCTGCTGTTTATCCCATATATAATAATAGAGGCCGTCCACGCTGCCCCTGCGCTGGCTATAATAAAACGAAGTGAGGAAATAACGTTTGTTGTAATTATCCACTTTGATGCGGATCTCATCAAGGTTGGTTTTTTCAAGTTTCAGTTCCTGGAAGCGGAAGTTGTCACCGTAGGCAGGTTTTACCACGAATGCTGCCTTTGAAATGTTATCGTTATTGCTGCGAGTGAATTTGCTAAAGACCAGGTCACCTTCGTTGTCAACACTGAATTCGCCAAGGTATTCGTTACGTTCTTCCATATCCATATGCAGCCGGCTTTTTTTAAGTTCCTTCAGCTTGTCGTCCATCAGAATGGTGGTGATGATATAGTTTTTACGATTGCGGCTGTTAATCTTAAACACGATGATCTTGCTTTTATCCTCGCTGGAAAGCACCGTGTAAATTTTGTTATTGGCCGAAAAATTCAGTTTTGTCGTGTCCAGTTCCAGTACATCACCCACCCGGTTGCCGTTTCCATCAATCTTAGCGGCCATACAATAAACAATATTCCGCCGCTGGTACTGGTAGAGCATATAAATGAAATCATCATAAGGGAAGAAATCAACATTGATCATACGGTCATTATCCGGCACAAATTCCTGTTTTACTTTGGCCACTTGTTTCATATCATTGTCCAGTACAGAAATCCAGTGATTATTGCGGCTGCTTTTATAAATCAGGAAATTATTTCCGACTTTGCCGGCTATTTCAAAATTCATCCGGCGGGTGTCGTCGGTTTCATATTCTGAATAAACGATCCTTTGTGAAAAAGCTGGGAGGCAAAAAATGGTCAGCACCATTAACAACACAATTCCTCTTGTAAACATAATAACCTGATTTTTTGTGATTTAAAATTACTGTAACCCGGTCAAACAAATTCAATTTCTTTCAGCAGATGCAGCAGCAGGTAATATTACATTCTACGACGGCGGCAGGTTCAAAAATGCTGCATATTTAATGCCGGGGAGCTAAAATCCAGGTGTTGTTTTGCCCGGGCGGTCTAAAGAGCTGAATAACGGCCATTCTTTAAAGTTTTTACTGATATTTCCCGGTAATTATTTTTTGCATATACCTTTGCAGACATGTTCCTGAAACATAGTGATCTGTACCAGGAACCATCTATCAACAACAGAAAGTGAAAGCACCCGCTAACAAAGCTACAGCCGCCGGTTTACTTATTGCACTTGGAATTATCTACGGTGATATAGGAACATCTCCTCTCTATGTTTTCAATGCGATCATTAACGGAAGAGTGATCAGCGAAGAACTGATCCTCGGTGTATTGTCCTGCATCATCTGGACACTCACCTTGCAGACCACCATCAAGTATGTAATACTGATCCTCCGGGCAGACAACAGGGGAGAAGGGGGTACTTTTGCCTTGTATGCCCTGGTGCGAAGGCGAAAAAAATGGCTCGTAGTTCCGGCCATGATAGGCGGAGCAGCTTTGTTGGCCGATGGTATCATTACACCCCCCATCTCTATCACTTCAGCAGTAGAAGGATTAGGTAAATTACCTGCACTGGAAGGAATGCCTACCGATACAATTGTAATCATTGTATTAAGCATCCTGTCACTGTTCTTTTTCATGCAGCAGTTTGGCACTGCTTCTATTGGCAAAATGTTCGGTCCGGTGATGCTGGTTTGGTTTACCATGCTGGCCGTGCTGGGCATTGTTCAATTGGCAGGCAACCTGGCGGTTTTAAAAGCAATAAATCCCTGGTACGCTATTAATTTCCTGGGCAATTATCCCGAAGGGTTTTGGCTCTTAGGTGCTGTGTTTCTATGTACCACCGGTGCTGAAGCCCTGTACAGTGATCTGGGACATTGCGGCAGAGATAATATTCGCAAATCATGGATATATGTAAAAAGCTGCCTCCTCATTAATTATTTCGGGCAAGGTGCTTTTTTGCTTTCCAACCGTATGGGGGTACATGTCACTCCTGAGGCCAAGGAAGCGTTGAACATTAATGCATTTTATGACCTGATGCCACATTGGTTCATTATTGCAGGTGTTATCATAGCCACTTCTGCCGCCATCATTGCCAGCCAGGCCATGATCTCCGGTGCTTTTACACTGATCAGTGAAGCCATGCGTTTGAATCTATGGCCCAAAGTAAAAATTCGCTACCCGTCAGAAGCCAAAGGACAATTATTTATTCCTGCCATCAATCTTCTAATGTTCATGGGTTGTGCCGGAATCGTACTGTATTTCCGGGAATCATCGAGAATGGAAGCAGCGTATGGTCTTGCTATAATCATTACCATGCTGGCCACCACTATTCTTTTTGCTAATTACCTGGTCCTTCACCGGGTGAAATCTGTTTTAATATATATCTTCTTGTTTTGCTACATTATCATCGAGTTTGCTTTCATGGTGGCATTGCTGGAAAAATTCTCTCATGGTGGTTATATCACCCTGATGATCGGCGGACTGATGTTCCTTGTCATGTATATCTGGTACAGGGCACGGAAGATCAAGAACCGTTACGTAGAATTTGTACGGCTGGAGCATTATATTCCTAAAATACAGGAACTGAGTAATGACAAATCCGTGCCCAAGTATGCGACACACCTGGTGTACATGACCAGCGCCAATAACCCAAAAGAAATTGAGCATAAAATCATTTATTCCATCCTGAACAAAAAACCCAAACGGGCCGATATTTACTGGTTTGTGCATATTGATACGTTAGATGACCCCTACACCTGTGAATACAAAGTGGAGCATATCATTCCCAACGATATCATCCGGGTTGATTTCAGGCTGGGTTTCCGGATGGAGCCCCGTATCAACCTGATGTTCCGCAAGGTGGTAGAAGACCTGGTAGCAAACAAAGAAGTAAATATCATCAGCCGATATGAAAGCATGGCCAGTAACAGCACGGTCGGTGATTTCCAGTTCATGGTGATGGAAAAATACCTGAGCCAGGATAACGAACTGCCATTTATGGAAAGGGTGATCATGAAATTCTATTTCTGGCTGAAAGACCACAGCCTCTCCGAAGAAAAGGGGTTTGGACTCGACCTGGCCAATGTTACGGTGGAAAAATTCCCGCTGATCGTGGCGCCGGTCACCAATCTGAAACTGAAGCGGGTGGACGAGTAGAGCGTTTGTAATATATAGTTTGTAATTTGTAGTTTGGCAATTATAAACTACAAATCACCAACTGCTAACTAACTTGCCTTCTTTCATCTGGTATATTATCATTGGCATTGCTGCGCTTTCCATTATTGCTTATTTCATCCAGGAAAAACTCATTTTCAAACCGGAGAAACTAAAGCAGGATTTTGAATTCAAATACGACATTCCATTCCGGGAATATTTTTTTGATATTGAACCCGGGGTCCGCATCAACGGGCTTCATTTCTACCGGGAAAATCCACAGGGACTAATCCTTTATTTCCATGGCAACACCAGAAGCATAAAAGGCTGGGCCCGCTATGCAAAGGATTTTTACCGCTATGACTATGACGTGGTGCTGGTGGACTACCGCGGGTTTGGCAAAAGCACCGGCAAGCGGAGCGAAAGGGAGATGCTCAGTGATATGCAGATTGTTTATGAACAACTGGCCAAAGAATATACCGAGCACCACATGATCGTCTATGGCCGCAGCATGGGCAGCGGGTTTGCCAGCAAACTGGCAGCGGACAACAAACCCCGCTATCTTATTCTTGATGCACCTTATTATAGTTTTATTAAAGTGGTGGAAAGATTTTTGCCAATATTGCCGGTACGGTTTGTTTTGCGTTTTCACCTGCGAACGGATAAATGGATACGCAAAGTGAACTGCCACACTTATATCATTCATGGCACCAGGGACTGGCTCATTCCAATCCGCCATAGCGAAAAGTTGCAAAAACTCAACCCCGGAAAGATCACCCTGATCCGCATTCACGGCGGCGGGCATAATAACCTTCCTTCTTTTGACGACTACCACAATTTTGTGCGGGATATACTGAAGTATTGAGCCGGTTTTTGCAGGCTTGTTAAGGTTAAACTAATTGCTGGTTTTTCTTTTAACATGGAATGCCCTTTGTCCGTCACACCTCAAAGCGGAGGTGTATATGAACACAAACTTCTACACAAACAATCAAAAGAAAAACAAACAGGTAATGAGTTTGCACTCGTCGCTCAGGCTGCTGGGTTATATCCTCCTCCTCCTGGCCCTTGTGTTTTTTCTGTTTTCCTGCAAAACGGCTTCCAAACTGTACGAAAAAGGCCGCTATGATGAAGCCGTGGAACTGGCAGCTAAAAAATTACAGAAAGACCCTGATGATCCCAAACTGCTGGATGTTTTGCAAAATGCCTATCGCTATGCCGTTGATGACCATGAAGGCCGAATTGCCGCACATGCCAACAGCCGCAATGACTTGAAATGGGAATGGACCTATAATGAATATCTAAGCCTGCAACGTCTCTATGATGCTATCCGCCGTTCACCGGAAATATTTCATTTGGTGAACCCGGTTGATTACTCTTCATATGTCATCACCTACAAAGAAAAAGCCGGGGAAGCCCGTTTTCAAAGAGGACTTGACCTGATGCGCAATGGAGATAAAGCAAGTTTCCGGAAAGCTTATCGTGAATTGCAAACAGCATTGGCCTTTCTTCCCGGTGATTTGACTGTTCGTGAAAAAATGAATGAGGCTTTCGAATATGCGGTGGTGAACGTGGTGGTGCTGCCGCTGGAGCAAAGAGATGGATTCCGCTTCAGTTCATTGGACGGAAGCTATAGCCGGTTTGATGATAACGTGATGCGTTTTCTTCAAAGCAATAACAGCAATGAGTTTGTCCGATATTACTCAGCATGGGATGCCAACGGGAGAAACTTCCAGCCAGATTATGTAGTGGACATCCGTTTCAGCGGGCTGAACATTGGCCGCAGGCAGGACCAGCACAACACCCGGACAGTGTCGAAAGATGTACTGGTGAAAGAAACAGTCTATCGTCCAGATTCCGTAGTGAAAGAATATGCAAAAGTATCGGCCAGGATCACCACCACCACTACCAGCATCCGGTCAGAAGGATTTATGCAGGTGAACATCCGGGATGAGGTGAGTTATCGCAACTGGAGTAGTACTTATAATGGACAGCATTTCTGGGCTACAGATTATGCTACCTACACCGGTGATTCCCGTGCATTAAGTGAAGCAGATAAACAGTTATTGAACCGAAGCAGGGAGCTTCCTCCTTCGGAAGATCATATCATCCGTATCATCATGAATGAGATAGAGGGGAAAGTGGAGTGCGGTATCAGGGATTATTTTTACCAGCGTTAGAACATCTCCGGTTTTTCCGTTCATATAGAGGGGCATGAATTTCATGTCCCTTTTCTTTTCATCTTTGCGTCCATGAATTGGAAGAAGATCAAAAAATGGCTTATTGCAATTGTTATAATTTACCTCGGCATAGGCACAGCTTTTTACTTTTTGCAGGATAGAATCCTTTTTCGTCCCGTTTCGCTTAAACGGGATCATTCCTACAACTTTAATGTGCCACATAAGGAACTGAATATCCCGATCAATAATGAAGACACGCTGAATCTTGTACAATTTTTGAACACAGATACTGTTTCCCGTGGCGTCGTATTATATTTTCACGGCAACAAAAAGAACATTTCCTGGTATGCAAAGTATCCGCCCTATTTTACCAGGCATGGTTACGAAGTATTGATGATTGATTATCCCGGTTTTGGGAAAAGCAAAGGACGATTCACAGAAAAAATATTGTATGAATGGGCACAGCAGGCTTATCAACTGGCCCGCAGCCGTTTTTCAGCAGACAGTATCATAATATATGGTAAAAGCATGGGCACAGGTATTGCTGCACAGCTGGCTTCGGTGAGAGATTGCAAAAGGCTGATATTGGAAACTCCTTATTACGATTTCCCTTCGGTGGTGAAACAGTACCTGCCTGTTTATCCTGTTCATTCCATGCTGCATTACAAGCTTCCTGTTCACAGTTATTTGCCAAATGTAATTGCTCCTGTTGCTATTTTTCATGGCACTAAGGACAGGGTGACCACATACCGCAATGCAAAAAGACTAAAACCTTTGTTGATGCAAAAAGATATATTCATCACTCTGGATGGAGGAAGGCATAATGATCTCTATGATTTTCCGGAAATGATACGGCAGCTTGATTCGCTGTTGAAAAATTGAACGGGAAGATTTTTGAAGTTGCTATTCTTCCAGCAGCACTTTAGTTTTTGTGATCTTCAGTTTGTAACCCACGCCTACTTTTAAAGCATAATTTTCTGTATCATGGCTCACAGGAAAACCAAAACATACCGGGTAGTCATATTCTTTCACAATATCCCGGATGATCTCGTATGCTGTTTGCCCAAAAGGACGATCAGTATCTTTTGCTTCTGTAAAACCACCAATGATGAGTCCGGCTAACCGGTCAAGTTTACCGCTGCGTTTCAGTTGCCAGAACATGCGGTCAATATTATAAAGGTATTCACCCACATCTTCAACAAACAATATCCTTCCTCTTGTTTTAATATCCGAATCCGTTCCCACCAAATGGGCCAGCAAGGCAAGATTGCCGCCGATCAGTTCTCCCACAGCTTCTCCTTTAAGGTTAAACTCATGTACTGCACATTGGTATTTGAGTTTTTTTCCTTCCAATGCGTTTTTAAGTGATTGTACAAATTCATTCTTATAACCCTCTTCATTAAAAGCGGCTGCCATCGGGGCATGAAGGGAGGAGATCCGGTAGTTAGTATAAAGATGCGAATGCAGCACGGTGATATCACTGTAACCGATGATCCATTTGGGAAGTTTTTTGAATTTTTTGAAATTAATACGTTCAATGATCCTTCCCATGCCATAACCACCTCTTGCACATAACACTGCTTTCACTTCATCATCATCCAGCATTTGTTGAAGATCGCTGAGCCTTTCCTCATCTGTTCCGGAGAAATAGTTCTGTGAATCGCCACCGATGGTTTTACCCAACTTCACCCGGTAGCCCCATTCCTGCAATGTATGGATACATGTCTGGACCTTATCCAATGTCATAAAACCCGCTGGGCAAACCAGGCCGATCGTATCACCTTTTCGTAAATAGGGAGGAATTTTAACCATAGCATCAATTATCTTGAGCGATAAAGTTATCTCAAATCAGTCATTTTGGGCAATGGCTGCTATTCCGGTATTTTTGCAGGCTAATAAAGACAGCCTAATTACATGATGAATCCGAAACGATATTTGATCACTTCAGCACTTCCTTATGCCAACGGGCTAAAACATGTCGGGCATCTTGCAGGCGCCTATATACCTGCTGATATTTATGTCCGTTACCTGCGGGCACAAAAAAGAGATGTGGTTTTTGTGTGCGGCAGTGATGAACATGGCACAGCCATTCCTATCCAGGCAGCGAAAGAAGGAACTACGCCAAGGGCTATTATTGATAAGTATCACGAAGCAATGAAACAGGATTTTGAGGATTTGAGTATGAGCTTCGACATCTATCATCGTACCAGCGATCCATTGCATCATGAAACAGCACAGGAGTTTTTTGCTTATTTGAATGACCGTGGCGAACTGGAAGTAAAAGAAACAGAACAATATTATGATGAAGAGGCAAAAACTTTCCTGGCTGACCGGTACATCAAGGGCACTTGTCCTAATTGCGGCAGCGACCGGGCTTTTGGCGACCAGTGTGAAACCTGTGGCAGAACATTAAGTCCTGATGAATTGATCAACCCGGTAAGTACATTAAGCGGCAGACCACCGGTTAAGAAAAAAACATCGCATTGGTATCTGCCATTGGGCAAACATGAAGCGTTTTTAAGGCAATGGATCCTGGAGCAACACAAAGAAGACTGGAGGCCAACAGTTGTGGGTCAATGCAAAAGCTGGATAGAAGGCGGTTTGCAGTCAAGAGCCGTGACAAGAGATTTGGATTGGGGTATCAGGGTGCCTGTGAAAGATGCCGAAGGAAAAGTACTTTATGTCTGGTTTGATGCTCCTATCGGTTATATCAGCGCTACCAAACAATGGGCTATTGATAATAAGAGGGACTGGAAACCCTATTGGCAAGATAAAGAGACAAAGCTTGTTCATTTCATCGGCAAAGACAATATTGTTTTTCATTGTATCATTTTTCCTGTGATGCTAAAATTGCACGGCTACATTTTACCGGACAATGTCCCCGCCAATGAGTTTCTGAATCTCGAAGGTGATAAAATGAGTACCAGCCGCAATTGGAAACTCGACATGGGGGACTACATCAATGATTTTGTAAAAAAAGAGAATGGTGGTGGTCAGTGTGTGGATATGCTGCGCTATTACCTCACACAAATAGCTCCGGAGACAAAAGACAGTGAATTTACCTGGAAAGGTTTCCAGGATGCCGTAAACAGTGAACTGGTTTCCATCTTTGGCAATTTTATAAACCGAACCTGGGTACTGATGCATAAACTCTGCGGCGGTAAAGTGCCGAAACTGCATGAGGAGGTGCTTGATGACAATGATGCTGTCTTGATAGAAGAGATCAAAAATGCAAAAGCAAGAATTGAAACTTTACTGGAAGGATATAAATTCAGAGAAGCTTTGTACGAAGTAATTGATCTTTCCCGTAAAGGCAATCAGTACATGCAGAAAAAAGAACCCTGGATCCAGGCAAAGAAGATTGCTGATGACCCGTCCGCACAGAAAAGCATAGATAACGCCATGCATCTTTGCCTGCAACTCACGGCCAACCTTGCTATTTATATCAATCCGTTTTTACCTAATACCGCCAAAAGCATGTTGCACATGATGAAGGTGGTGGAAAAGATGCTGGATTGGGAAAATGCCGGCAAGCTGAAACTGCTGAGTGTAGGGTATAGTTTAAGGGAACCGCAGTTGTTGTTCCGGAAAATTGAAGATGCAGAGATCATATACCAGGCAGAAAAATTAAAAGCAGGTATGATTAAACCCGATTCACCTCAAATGGAAAACACAAAACCAGCAACCGGCAAACCGGAAATTGTTTATGACGATTTTGCCAAACTCGAACTCAAAGCAGGTACGGTCACGGCTTGTAGTAAAGTGGAAAAGGCAGATAAACTGTTGAAATTGGAAGTTGATCTTGGCACAGAAAAACGAACCATTGTTTCCGGCATCGCATTGCATTATTCCCCGGAAGAAATGGTAGGTAAACAGGTGATCGTTGTCACCAACCTGGCGCCGAGAAAAATGAAAGGTATCGAAAGCCAGGGGATGATACTTACAGCCGAAGACAGTGATGGCAAACTACAATTATTGAAGCCTGAAAACCCGGTTACTCCTGGTTCCGGCGTAAGTTAACCGGTTATTTTATGCAGAAAAAACCCGCTGTTCGTATACATGGCGGGTTTTTCATTTTACAGAAGGGTTTATTTGAGTAATTTTAGGATTAAATACACTCCGCACCTTGCCTGTAATTCGCATCGGAAAAAAACTGTTGAAGATCGTCTGGATCTGTTTGGGCGTTGTGCTGACCCTGCTGATCGCTTTTCACTTTTGGTTTGTCTACCATGCTGAGGAAATTATTCAGGATATGGTGGAAACCCGGTCTAATGGCCGCCTGAAACTGGAAGTAGAAAAATTCAGGTTTAATTGGTTCACTAAACGAATGGAACTGCGTCATGCAGTTTTTTACAGCACAGATACCACCACAGCCGGTACAGCCTATCGTTTTGAAGTTAAGAATATCAGGGTGAGAGCCAAAGCAATCTGGCCCCTCGTTTTTGAAGATAAAGTGCTTATCAATGAACTGATCCTGTTAGAACCGGATATAACGGTGACGCGGCTGCGAACTTCAAATGACAGCTCAAAGGGAGATAATGTTTCGGTGACCAATGAAATGGGCCGCATCTATAATTCCATCCAGGATGCGCTGCAGGTGCTGCAGGTTAAAAAATTTAACCTGGAGAATGCTTCTTTTACACTTGTCAACAAGATCAAACCGGAACAACAACCGGTTGTGATCAACTATATTGATCTGGGGATTGACAACCTTACTGTTGATACTGCCCGGTTAACCGGAAAAGAAAAGATCTTTTTCAGTGATAATGTATTTGCCCGTTCCCGTAACCAGGATATATTATTTCCGGACGGGAGACACCGGCTTAGTTTTCGGCATTTCAGGATCAATATTGAAAAGAAAATGGTGGAGTTTGACAGTTGCACCATTGCAGCATTGAAAACAGATAAACAGCCAACCGGTTTCAGCATTTTCTTTGACAGGTTACAGATGACCAATATAGATTTTGATACACTGTATCATGCAGAGATGATCAAAGCCGATTCTGTGTATTGTGTTAACCCGCATTTTAGCTTGACTGCTGATCTGGATCAGCGGAAAAAGGAAAGTGAAAACCGGCAAAGGCTGGATGAGATCATCCGCAAGCTCACCGGTGATCTGCAGCTCAACTTTGTGGTGGTGAATAATGCCAGTTTTGACATTAATACTGTTCGGAATGGCCAGCCCAGTTCGTTTACCTCGCAACACAATAATTTTGAAATGCAGGGGCTTCATATTGACAATGATGCGACGAAGCCGCTACGGGTGGAACGGTTTGCCATGGCTGTCAGAAATTATGAAAATTTTCTCCGGGACAGCCTTTATTCTTTGCAGTTTGACAGCATCCATGTGAATAATGATAAGATTTACCTGAATAATTTTTCTTTTCAGCACCTGGAAAAAGGCAGGCCTGTAAACAGCTTTAATGTTCCCCGTTTTCAATTGACAGGATTATCCTGGGATGACCTTTTGTTTGAACGAAAATTAAAAGCTGCTGAAGCCACTTTGTTCAACCCGGAGATCAGCTATACCGAACCTGCAGCAAGAAACCGCAGGCAAACTAAACGTAATGTCTTTGATATATTGGCAGAAATGAATGAAGTGCTGATGCTGGAGGATATGAATGTTATAAATGGAAACATAAAGCTTCGTCTAAGCGGGGGTATGGCGATGGAATTGCACAGGGCTACCATGTCGGTGGAAAGCCGTGACTTATTAGTGGCGAATAAGCTTTCAGGTATTCGGCGTTCAGTAAACTATCTTGACTTTGACGAGGGAGTTTTTCGTTTCAATGATTTTACGGTCAAACTTGACAGCACCAACTATTCCGGAATCACTAGTCGCTTTAATGCCGCTTCAGTATCTGTTAGCAATGATACCGGAACGTTTCGTGCAAATGCCAGGGGGGTGGGGATGAATGAAATATTCATTAATGAAGCTACCGGTGATATCAGTATTGGCGGAATTTCCTGGCAAAACGCCGATGTGCACCTGTTGATGCAGGCATTGTCTGAACCACCGGCGGGAGCTTCTTTTATAAGCCTCACGGATATTAACGGAAAGAATACACGACTAAATTCAATGATTGGCGGGAAACGGACAACAGCATTGCTGGAAACAATAAAGGCTAAAGCTTTTTTGCTAAAACCCGGTGCGAAACCGGTTATTGCGGAAGCATCTCTTGCAGGAAAAGCTGTTGCTGTGAAAGACAGCGCCTCTTCATTGAGTATTGAATCTTTTGGCTTCAACGACGGTGCATATTCGTGGGTGAATAATGCCAGCTATGCAGGTAAACGTAATGGTGACTCCACTGTTGTGCGGGTTCCCAGTCTGACATTCATCCCGCAAATACAGTCCCTGATTGAAGGTAAAATTATAGCCGGGAATATAAATTTTCTGCGACCTGTCATTGCTATTCATACCGGGAACAATAATACAGCAGCACCCGCATTTTTTTTCCCTGAAGGAAAAATGGATAAAATCGTCATCCGGGAACCTGTCATCAACTATTCAAAAAAGAAGCAAGATCGCAACACCCGGTGGAACTGGGATGGAAGCAACAGCAGTAATAACTCCATCGTATTGATGGATGTTGCAACAGACAGTACCACACTTTCAGCAAAGCAGTTGTATTTGTCATTGCAGCATTTCAGCATGGAAAATGCACAAGGCAGAAGCTTCACTACTGGCAAGGGCGAAGTGACTGGTTTATTGCAGGATTTCTCGTTGTCAAAAAAACTGGGTCAGCCGGTTTACTGGCAAGGCAGTGTGGCTTCGCTGGAAGGCAATAATCTTGAAGCAGAAAGTATCGGAAAAAATAACGGCACGCTGCGGTTGAACACAGTGGCGCTAAAAGATTTTACGATTAATTCCAATACTATCAAAAACCTGCCTGACCTGGTGAGTCAAAACAAGCAATTCAGATTGCAGCAATTCAACGGGTATTATGCTACTGCTTCTGATCGTTTTGAGTGGTTCAATGCCAGCTATGATAAAAAGGATTTTCGTTTATTGCTTGATTCATTTCGCTACAGGCCTGTGCAGGAACAGGTAGATTTTGTAAAGACCAGCAAATTCCAGTCGGATTATATCCGGGTGAACACCGGGGCTGTGATGATAGGCCCGTTTGATATTGAAAAATATATCCGGGACACGGTAGTGACCGCTGGTGTAGTGAATGTTGCGGATATCAAATTTTCCGATTTCAGGGATAACCGGTTGCCATTCAGACACGGAGTCATCAAACCGCTTCTCACAGACAGGATAAAATCTATTCCTTTCAAAATCAGCATTGACAGTATCCTGCTTCACAATGTTACGCTGGCGTATACTGAAACGGAACCCAGGAAGGGCATGCAAGCCACTTTAAATGTTTCAAACCTTGATCTGAAGTTTAACCCGGTTCGCAATTATAATCTTAAAGAGACGGATAGTCTATTGATCCTGGCGTCAGGAAAACTGATGGATTCAGCAGAGGTGATACTGAAAGTGAAAGAATCGTATGCAGATTCATTATCAGGTTTTTTGCTCACTGCCAGAATTGGCAGCTCAGCTATGCAGATACTGAACCCCGTGCTGGAACCTCTTGCCAATGTGAAACTCCGTTCGGGGTTTCTCGACAGTCTTCATATGCGGGTGAATGGCGATGAATATATGGCATGGGGTGAAATGCAAATGAATTACCGTGACCTGAAAATTCAATTACTCACCCGTCCCGGAAAAGAAAAGCCCGCCGGAAAAATGCTGAATTTTCTTGTCAACACATTTGTGATAAAAAATAATAACAAAGGAAAATCAGCTGATGTATTCTTCATACGCCATCGGGACAGGTCTTCTATAAATTATCTGATTAAGATCCTTCTCAGCGGGGTAAACAGCAGCATTGGTGTGAAAAGCACTAAGAAAAATCTTCGTTCATGGAAAAAACAGGTGCAACGGCGCAACCTCCCGCCTTTTGAATACGATTAGCAGGTGTATGTGACTCCCTGGTATGAATCGTAAAAAAATTATCTGGCTGGTTATCGTCTTCGTTGCTGCAGCAGTTGCCTGGTATGCTTACAGTGAATACAACCGTACACACAGAGATCTTTATACCCTTCAGGCCGATTTTACTGTCACTGCTGCCGCAATTGCTGAAGCATATGAAAAGGGGGAAACAGCAGCTGCTTCAAAGTTCAACGATAAGATCATAGATGTGAATGGCGTGGTAAAAAGAACAGAAAAAGATGAGAAAGATGACTATACAGTGATTCTGGATGCGGGAGGCTCATCTTCAGTCCGGTGTTTGGTAGATACTGCCTACCGGCAGGAAGCAGCCAATTTGCAACCGGGAATATCAACTGTAGTGAGAGGCGTTTGCACAGGATTTATCAGGGATGAACTGGGGCTTGGCTCAGACGTCATTCTCAACCGCTGTGTAATTATTAAAAAAGAATACAAATGAGCCGGATAATATACCTGGCATTTTTTTGTGTGTGTTGTATATCTGCTGCCGGGCAGGAAAAATTTTTTACAAAATCAGGCAAGATTTCTTTTTTCTCATCCACTTCATTAGAAGATATTGAGGCAATCAACAAGGCAGTGTCGGTAATCCTGGATGCACAATCCGGTGAATTGCGTTTTTCAATGCTAATAAAAGGATTTGAGTTTAAAAAAGCGCTGATGCAGGAGCATTTCAATAGGGATTATATGGAAAGTGACAAATTTCCGAAATCAGCATTCAAAGGAGAGATCATAAATAACAGTGCTGTGAATTATTCGCAGAATGGCTCCTATCCGGTGACGGTGAAAGGCAGCCTTACAATTCATGGCGTCACGAAAGATGTGCAAACAGCAGGAAACCTGGTCATAAAAGACGGGAAAATCACTGCAACTGCTGTTTTTGATGTGCTGGTGGCAGACTATAATATTACCATTCCACGCATTCACAGGAATAATATCGCTAAGAGCATCCGTATTACAGTTGATTGTATGCTGCAGCCACTTGCGTCTTCCTGAAACTAAATATTGATGCTGACAGGCATTTGCACTTCCAGGGTGCAGCCGTTACCGGGTGAAGAAATAATGCTGATCTTGCCATTGAAGGCTTCAACACGGCTCATAATGTTTACCAGCCCGATCCCCTTTTTCTTTTGTTTCACATCAAAGCCTTTACCGTCATCACTGATAAGGAGGTGAATATTGCTGCCGGTTTCATTCAGCAGAATTTTAACCGAATCTGCCTGTGCATATTTGATGATGTTACTGGTTTGCTCCTGTATGATGCGGAAAAGCATCAGTTGCTGATCTTCGGATAACTTTTCTGTTACACGCTGGTTGAATTTAAATTCCACTTCTAGTTTCTCCAGTGTCCGCATATTGTATACAATGTCTTCCACACATTCTTTCAGACCTATTGATTTGACAAGTGAAGTGCTGAGAACTTTTGACAGTTTGCGTATCTCTTCTAATGCCAGTGTTTGATATTCTATTGCTTTTTCCAATAACCCGGTTCGCTGTTCCGGATCTTTTAGTGCCGAATTCATGAACAGCCTGGCACTGATCAGTATCTGGTTTACATTATCATGCAGTTCGCGGCTGATATTGTTTCTTTCCTGCTCCTGCGCAATGATGGATGCCTGGCTCAGTTGTTTTTGTTTTTGAATTTCTTTGTTTATAAGTTTTTGTTCCAGCAATTTCCGTTCAGTCAGGTCCTGTATGGCGCCTATAACCCGCACAGGTTTTTCATTGCGGTATAGGATAATGCCTTTATCCAGCAGGTATTTGTATTCACCGTCGGCACATAAAAAACGATATTCATCCTGCCATCCTGCCTTACCTGTTTCGATACAATTGCGTACATGATACCTCACCCTTTCCCTGTCTTCGGGATGGGTTCGTTCAAACCACCAGTCAAGGTCAGGCGAAATTTCATGTTCTGAATATCCTGAAAGGGCTTTAAAGGCATCACTCCGGTATATTTCATTGGTCTGCAGGTCAAGATCCCATATGGCATCAGAGGCCACCTGCCCGGCATAGTATAGCCTTTCATTTGTTTTGCGCAGTTCCTCTTCTGACCTTTTTTTCCCGGAAATGTCAGAAAAAGAAATGGCCACTGCATAGGGTTTTTCGTCAGCCTGGTTGAATACGGGCTGACTCGTAAGTTGCAGCCATACGAGTTTTCCTGACCTTGTCTTGATCCCCATCACCACATTCCGGTAAGATTGGCCGGTACGCAAGGTTAAAACGGCTGGCATTTCATCAAATAAGAAATCACTGCCATCAGGATGAATAGCTTTCCAGCGATCAGGATTGGGAAACGTTTGCAGTAGTTCTGCTTCGGGTATTTCGAGAATTTCCGCTGCCCGGCTGTTACAAGCTTCTATCTTTCCTGACCTGCTCATCATCAGTACTCCATCCGTAAGGGTGTTTACCAATGTTTCATATTTATGCTCGGTCATAGCTGCCTGCTCTTCTCTTGCTTTAAGGTCGCTGATGTTGTGGGCAATGATCAATATGGCAACAGGTTGTTCGTATTCATTTATAATGAAATTGGCAGCGCAACGCAGGTAAATGTGTTGCCCGTCATGGCGATGGTAAATGACCTCTCCCGACCAGTAACGCTGGCGGATTAGGTTCTCTTTCATTTTCTCCGGCGAACTGTTGACAAACTCAAGATCAACCAGCTCAAACAAATTTCTTCCCATGGCGCCGGGTCTTTTATGCAAAGCTTCGGCAACCCCGTTCCAGCCGGTAATATTCAATTCCAGGTCTGTTTGTATAACAGCATCGTTCAGGTGAAAAAGTTCCTCTGCTTGTGCAGTGGTGGCTTTATGTATCACTAAGAGGTGATCTGGGCTTTTAAATTTGGTTACAGTTTTGCCTTGCATAGGATTTGCCTGGATTTTCTTTGGGTAAAGACCAATAGTACTGTAGTAAAACAGTCGCTTAAAGTAGAAACTTTACCCTATGACTGCAAAGGAATTACACCTGTTTCTATTCCGAATTCGTAAAAGCCCGGCATTTTTGAATAGGAAAAACACCTGTGCAAAAAACCGCAAAATGGAAAGATATCTGCTTATTATGAGCTGAACCTGAACCCTGCTAAGGGTTTCAGCCGCAACATAGTTGCTTAACCAAAATCCCTTAACTTCGACTATCGAATAGTTGCATAACTAACTAATTTTATCACATGAAAAGAACGATCAGAAAGGTAGCTGTGCTGGGTTCTGGCGTGATGGGCTCAAGGATTGCCTGTCATTTTGCTGGCATTGGCATACAGGTTTTGTTGCTTGATATTGTTCCAAAGGATGTTACGGCTGATGCAAAACCGGCAGAAAGAAATAAGATTGTGAACGATGCGCTGGCGGCAGCGCTTAAATCCAATCCTGCTCCTGTTTATCATAAAGATGTTGTCAAAAAAATCACAACCGGCAACTTTGAAGACAATATGAAAGATATTGCCGCCTGTGATTGGGTGATTGAAGTGGTGGTGGAAAGGCTCGATATCAAGCAAAAAATATTTGAACAGGTAGAAAAATTCAGGAAGCCCGGCACGTTGATCACATCCAACACGTCCGGCATTCCCATTCACCTGATGACAGAAGGAAGAAGTGATGATTTCAAAAAACATTTTTGCGGCACACACTTTTTCAATCCTCCCCGCTATTTAAGGTTACTGGAGATCATCCCCACACCCGACACCGATCCGGCTATCGTTGATTTCCTGATGCAGTATGGCGATCTTTATTTAGGTAAAACAACTGTGCTTTGCAAAGACACTCCTGCTTTCATTGCTAACAGGATTGGTGTGTATGGTATTATGGCATTGTTTGGTCTTGTTGATAAAATGGGTTTGACTATAGATGAAGTGGATGCACTGACCGGGCCGCTAATTGGCCGTCCCAAATCGGCCACGTTCCGGACTGCGGATGTAGTGGGCATAGATACATTGGTGAAAGTGGCCAAAGGTGTTTATGATAATTGCCCCAATGATGAAGCAAGAGATTCGTTTGTTATCCCCGCCTGGTTGAACAAAATGGTAGAGAATAACTGGCTGGGTGATAAAACAGGTCAAGGATTTTTTAAGAAAACAAAGGGAACAGGCGGTGAAAAAGAAATTCTGACTCTTAACCTGCAAACATTTGAATACGGCCCGAGGGTGAAACCAAAGTTTGCATCACTGGAAGCAGCCAAGCCCATTGACGATCTGCACCAGCGGTTGAAAATGCTTTGTGCAGGACAGGATAAAGCCGGGGAATTTTATCGGCACTTTCATTATGGTTTGTTTTCCTACATCTCTCACCGCATTCCCGAAATAAGTGATGAACTCTACCGGGTGGATGATGCCATGATGGCCGGTTTTGGCTGGGAGATCGGCGCATTTGAAAGCTGGGATCTGCTGGGAGTGGAGAAAACAGTGAAAGCCATGAAGGAAGCCGGGTATAAAGTGGCTTCATGGGTGGATGAAATGCTGGCTAAGGGTATCAAGTCATTTTATAAAATTGAAAACGGTAATCGTATATGTTACTCTCCACTTACCGGCTCCATGATCTCCTCATCAGGCGGCGGGGAGGCTTTCATCGTCATGAGTAATTACCAGGACAAACTGGTTTGGAAAAACGGAAGCTGCAAATTGTATGATCTCGGAGATGATGTACTGGGTTTGCAATGGTTCACCAAAATGGGAAGCATCGGCGGCGATGTGCTGGCAGGTATCCAGGCTTCAATTGAGAAGGCAGAGAAAAATTACAAGGGATTGGTGATCGCCAATGAAGGCGCTAATTTTTCCGCTGGCGCCAATGTGGGAATGATCTTCATGCTGGCCATTGACCAGGAGTATGATGAGCTGGATATGGCCATTCGACTTTTCCAGAACACCATGATGCGGGCCAGGTACTCATCGGTACCGGTAGTGGTGGCTCCGCATGGGTTGGCATTGGGTGGAGCCTGTGAATTGAGTTTACATGCAGATAAATGTTGCCCGGCAGCAGAGACTTATACCGGCCTGGTGGAATTAGGCGTGGGCCTGATACCCGGCGGTGGAGGCACCAAAGAATTTGTGTTGCGGGCATCTGATGAAATGCACGAAGATGAACCGGAAACCATCACGTTAAAGAACCGCTTCTTAACCATTGCCACGGCCAAAGTTGCCACCTCAGCGTTTGAAGGATTTGACATTGGCGTTTATCGGAAAGGCCTGGATGAAGTAGTGCTGAACCAGGGTCGGAGAATTGCTGAAGCAAAAAGATCGGTGATAGAAATATATGACAGCGGTTATACGGCTCCTGTACAAAGAAAAGATGTAAAAGTTCTCGGACGTTCTGCTCTTGGTGCATTATATTCGGGTATTCATGCTATGAAAACAGCCCGTTATGCAACAGAACATGATGCGCTGGTGGCCAAAAAACTGGCCTATGTGATGTGTGGCGGTGACCTGAGTGAACCACAGTTTGTTTCCGAACAATACCTGCTTGACCTGGAAAGAGAAGCTTTCCTGTCGCTTTGCGGAGAAAAGAAAACACTGGAGAGAATTCAAAGTGTGCTGAAGGCAGGCAAACCGGTAAGAAACTGATTTATGCGGGAGGTTGTAATAAAGATTCTTTAACAAAAACCACCAATATGCAAGCCACACTTGTTGATTTCGCCAAAGACCAGGTTGTTTACAATTTCACCGGTTGTACAAAGGAAGAACTGGACAACAAACTCAATCTTTTCTTTTCTGCTGAAGGCTACAAATTCAAAGGTGAAAAAGACGGAGGTCGTATTTACACAAAAGGAAACCAGACACTGCGTGTCATCCTCGGCGCCTTCTGGAAATTCTTTCGGATGCATGTCAGCATCAAGCAGGAAAATGATCTTTTTTCAGTCAGGATTCAAAAAGATGCCAGCGGGCTGATGGGAGGAGCAGTTGGCATGCACCAGGTGAAAAAGGAATTTACCCGCCTCACAGAGGCATTTAAAGTTTATTTTAAGTGACGCTGATTCATCTTCGTCAGCAGTGTTGACTAAAACGGAAGACTGCAACCGGCTTCTTGCAACAGGAATGGTAGACTGTCCTTGTAATTGCCCCATATGATTTTTTTCAGATTCAGGGAAAGCTGAATGAAAATAAATGAGCAATTTTGATGGCGGTCTGCCTGTTAAATGCTGACCTGCAAAACGTTCAATGGGCATCGCAGAGATTGGCAATGAGTATTTGCTTATTCACTCCCACATCATCATCTATGGCAATGCAGCTGATTCAGCCATCACCGAAATGATACGGGATGAAGTGGAGACTATGTGGAATGAACCGGAGGGAGTGATCGTTCTGAGGGAACAGCCATACAAAGTAATTTTCAGAATAACCGCTGAGTATATCCCTGATCTGTCTGCCCTGGATATTTACCAAAACCTGGATCCCCGTAACAACTATTTTCGTATTGAAGAATATGCTCACGTCAATATTTCTTTTGTTGATGCGATTGGTTGTAACAGTGGTTATTTCAAACTGGACAATCTTTATAAAGGCTCCACCACAGCGGCGCATGAATATGGTCACACATTGGGATTGGTTCACCCGGATGATCTTGATATCCGTGGCCAGGGGGTTCCCGGGATAATGTATCCAAGGGGAACAATAACCGACCCACCCTACCAATACAATCCGGGTGCTGAACCCGGTGATAACACAAATGGCGGCACCATGCACCCGAAATTTCGAAAGGTGCGAAAAGAGGATATCAAACAATTAAAGCTGCACAAATTATCTTTTGAAAATGAAAAAGCCATTATTGGCGGGTTTACCAGTGTTTGGCACCCTGACCACAAAGACATATCGCCGGATGAATTCTTTCAAACCGGCATCATGGCTTAGCCAGTAATGCTTTCAAAGCATCACCGATCTTTGGGTAATGAAATAGAAAACCGGCATCCTGTATTTTTTGATTGCTGACTGTTGTGCTTTTCAACACTTCAATGCTCATTTCTCCCAACACAATTTTAAGAACAAAAGCAGGAACCCTGATAGGAATAAACCACCTGCCGTTTCTTGTTTTGGCTAATGTGATCACCAGTTCTTTATTGCTGACAGGGAGATTTGCTACAGCATTATAGACCCCGTTAAATTTTTCATTTTCCAAAGCGCTGATAAAAAGATTCACCAGGTCGTCAATGTGAATCCAGCTTATCACCTGTTTCCCGTTGCCAAGTATTGTCGCAATGCCCAGCCGTAAGGGTTTGATAAATTCATTCAATGCACCGCCTTTATTGCTGAGAACAATACCTGTTCTTAATTTCACCACCCGTTTGCCGGATGCGGCTATGTGATCGAGGCTTTTTTCCCATTGAAAACAGGTATTGCCGAGGAAATCATCCGCAGGAGCATCATCTTCCGTGAATCCACTTTCATTTTCTTTTGCCGGATCGGGACCATACCATCCAATAGCCGAAGCGCTGATCACCGCCTGCACTTTATTCGGAATTTCTTTCAGCGATTTTACCAGCAGCTCACTGCTTTTCACCCTGCTGTCAAGAATTTCCTGTTTTCTTTTCTTTGTCCATCTTTTATCTGCAACACCAGCCCCGGCAAGGTGAATAATATATTCCGCTTTTGCAATTGCGGATGTATCTATGGTTTGGTTGCGGATATCCCATTGAGCAAAAGAAAGCCGCTTATTTTCTGTAATGGTAATTTCCTTCCTGGATAAAACAATAACGGAATAACCTTTTTCAAGCAGGGCTTTGGTCAGCGCCTGGCCTATCAACCCGGTTCCCCCGGTCAGCAAAACGGTTGCCATGGCTTCAATTTACGGATTATAACAAAGAGGTACAGGGATTGTTCTTCCGGTATTTCCAGCCTTTAGTCATTCATGTATTTTATCCGCCGCCTTTGTTATAAATATTTATCTTCATCCGGTAATCAATATGTATGAGTTCAGTTCTGTCTATTCAAAACATCAGCAAAAATTATGGCCCTGTCCGTGCTTTGCAGAATGTTTCTTTTGAAGTGCCCAAAGGTTCTGTCTTTGGCATTTTGGGTCCTAATGGAAGTGGCAAAACCACTTTGCTTGGCATTGTGATGGATATTTTAAAACCTACTGCAGGTAACTTTCTCTGGATGGGACAGCCCGGCAGCAGCAATGAAATGCGTAAACAGATCGGTACACTGTTGGAAACCCCTAATTTTTATCATTATCTCAGTGGCCAGAAAAACCTGGAAATAGCAGCCGCTATTAAGGAAAGAGGAAAAGAGGACATCCCAACTGTGCTGGAGAAAGTGAATCTTGCTCAGCGTAAAAATTCAAAATTCAGCACTTATTCACTGGGTATGAAACAAAGGCTGGCAATTGCATCCACTTTGCTGGGAAACCCGGATATAATGGTCTTTGATGAACCCACCAATGGTCTCGATCCGGCGGGTATTGCCGAGATAAGAGAACTGATCAAAGAATTGAACCGCCAGGGCAAGACCATTATTATGGCCAGCCATATTCTTGATGAAGTAGAAAAGGTTTGCACCCATGTGGCCATCATTCAAAAAGGGGTTTTAAAAACAGTGGGTTCTGTGCAGGATGTGCTCAATGCCGGACCGTCTGACAGGGCTTCAGGAGCAACTGTTGAAATAGAGCTTGCTGCTGAATATCTTCCGGCGCTGGAAGAGATACTCCGGCAAATACCCGGCATTCTGCATGTTTATCCCAATGACAAAACAATAACAATAGAAGCCGAGGAAACATTAGGCGCCGATGCCATCAATAAGTATTGCTTTGAAAAGGGAATTGTGTTAAGCCAGCTAACACCCAAACGCAAATCATTGGAGAAGCGTTTTCTGGAGATCACCGGAAACCAAAGTGATCGCTAATCATTAAATCAAAATGCTATGTTGAAGAATTTACAGATAGAATGGATGAAAATTAAGAACTACCGGGTGTTCCAGGTGTTTTCAGTGCTGTATATGCTCGGCATACTGCTCATTATTTATATTTTTTACAGGATATACCTGAGTATTATTGCAAGCCTGCAAAAAACGGTTACGGGAGTGGACAGTGAAGGAGTGGATGCTTTGAATTTATTTGTTTCAGACTCCCTTCCTGCAACGGTTTGTTACTGGACCAGCCTGCTGCTTTATTTACCCGGGATGATCATCATCAACCTGTTCATTAACGAGGTCAACTTCAAAACTCATCGCCAGAATATCATTGACGGCTGGAAAAGAGAGACCTTCATCTACACAAAAATCAGCCTTATACTCTGTATGTCGCTGGTCATTACGGTGATGAATTTATTGGCCATCATGATCATGGCACAGATCACAAATGCTTCCCTTTCTATCGGTATAGTGAAAGTATTGGGACTTTCATTTGTGCAGTCTTTTGTTTACCTGATGTTTGCTTTACTGCTGGCCACATTCTTCCGGCGCAGCGGTGTGGCCATTATTGTTTTTTTTATTTACGGGTTATTATTGGAATTGTTCTTTGTCTGGCTCTTAAGCAAGATCATTCCAGGGGCGCAATATTTTCTTCCTTTGCAGGTTGCCGACTCACTTATTCCTTTTCCCCCGATGAAAGAATTCTATTCCGACCTTCCTTCGGAATTTGTAATGTTGATTGGATCTCTTGCATTTGCGGGCCTATATGTGTATTTGACAGTGAGGAAATATAAATATGATGATCTGTAAAAATGATCAGTCGAGATCAATTGCGTATTAGAATCCCCAACTTATTATTGAAGTTGGCCACACAGCAGTGCCAACCGATATAGGGCAAGGGCCGTCTTGTCAGCGATTTCCTCCTGTTTGTCCATTTTATGACCGGGCAAACAGCATTTGCATCGTAAATTTGCGAAAGCAAAATTTTAACAGGAAAAACTGGCCCAAAATCAGGAATTTTGCCGTATTGAATAAAAGAAATCAGGCATGAAGAATTTTATCATATTATCAGTTGTTGTAATGGCTGCTTTGACCAGCCAGGCGCAGTTAAACCCGGTGAGCTGGTCTTTTTCTGCCAAAAAAATCGACGATAAGACCTATGAGGTTTACATGTCAGCTACCATGCAAAACAAATGGCATCTCTATTCACAGGTGCAGCCGGAAGATGCGATAGCCATGCCTACCACTTTCACCATCAATCCCAACCCGCTGTTTACCCTCGAGGGAAAGATCAAAGAAGTGGGTAAACTGGAAAAATTTCATGACCCCAAACTTGATCTGTCGGCCAACCAGTATTCCAATAAAGTGGATTTTGTCCAGGTGATCAAACTCAAGGGCAATGTGAAAACCAATTTCAGCGGCAATGTAGAATTTCAGACCTGTGATGATCACAAATGCCTGCCGCCTAAAACAGTGAACTTTAATATCGCCATCAAATAGGGGGTGAAACCATCTGGCGAATAAATTTGAACGGGTTCTTACGCAGAACTCGTTTTTTGTAAACAGGAAAATTATGTTGCGCACCTTTCGAACCCTTGCTGCATTTTGTGCCGGTCTGCTTTTTTCACTGACAGTTATGGCGCAGGATTCAACCGCCATCACCGGCTGGAAAGTAGAAAGTAAAAGAATAGCACAGGGAAAATATGAACTAACCTTTCAGGTGTCTGCCAATAACGGGTGGCAATTGTATGCTCCCAACCAGTTAATGTTTGATGTAAAGACCACTGATCTTCAGTTTGCTGATTCTGCCATCATGCAGGAAGGAGAATTCATTCTGGCGTCCACTCCTAAAAAGATCAGCAGTTCTATTTTTGAAGGTGAGGAGATCAATGTTTTTGAGGGGGAAGCATCATGGAAAATGACCATTTCATTCACCAATGACTCCATTCCTGCAAAACTACCGGGTACGATATTTTACACCTATGCAAAAGGCGATGAGTTTTATCCTTCCAATCCCCACCCATTTGTGGTGGAGCTGGAAGGAGGAATGGAAGCATGGGAAATAAAAAGAAAGACAATTGACATTAATAATCCCGCCGAACCATGTGGTGATGATGATACAAAGAACAAGAGCATGTTCACCATTTTCCTGTTGGGATTACTCGGCGGTCTTATCGCACTACTTACACCTTGTGTGTTTCCGATGATACCGGTTACAGTCACTTTCTTTACCAAGAAATCGCAGGACAGGAAAAAAGGAGTGACAAATGCCATCTTATACGGGCTGTTTATTTTCCTGATCTATATACTGATCACACTGCCTTTTCATGTGGCGGGTAAAGCCATCAGCCCGGAGATATTCAATAACATTTCTACCAACGTTTGGCTTAACCTGCTATTCTTTGCCATCTTTGTTTTCTTTGCTCTTTCTTTTTTTGGTTTGTTTGAAATCGGTTTGCCGGCAGGGCTGGCCAATAAAATGGATGCAAAATCAGGCCTGGGTAATCTCGGCGGCATCTTTTTCATGGCGGCAACGTTAGCCATTGTTTCTTTCTCCTGCACAGGACCCATTCTTGGAACCTTGCTGGTAGGGGTGGCCGAACAAGGCGCCTGGCCGCTGACAGTTGGCGCTGCTGGTTTCGGCATTGCGCTGGGATTGCCTTTTGCTTTATTCGCTATGTTTCCACAATGGCTGCAATCATTACCAAAATCCGGAGGATGGATGACGGATGTGAAAGTGATACTTGGGTTTTTAGAACTGGCCCTTGCTGTTAAGTTCTTATCCAATGCAGACCTCGTTGAGCAATGGGGCTTGCTGAAAAGAGAAATTTTCATCGGGCTTTGGGTGCTGATAGGTTTATGTATGGTGCTGTACCTGCTGGGTATTTTAAAAATGGCCCATAGCTCGCTGGTAAAAAGATTTTCATTTACCAGGATTGCCTTTATTGTTTTGTTTGCTTCCATCACCATTTACCTGGTTCCCGGATTGACCAATACCAAATGGGCCGATCTCAAACTCATCAGCGGTTTCCCGCCGCCAAGAACATATAGCCTGTATAAAGTGGATAGAGCCGACCTCATTGAGCCCATTCATAATGATTACATCAGGGCTTTGGACCAGGCGAAAAAGGAAAATAAGCCATTGTTGATTGACTTTACCGGCTGGGCTTGTGTCAATTGTCGCCGCATGGAAGACAAAGTGTGGCCGGACAAAGAAGTGGACAGCCTGATGCGGAATGAATTTGTGGTGCTTTCCCTGTATGTTGATGAAAGAAAGAAATTACCGGTGCAGGAGCAAACGGTAGTAGTGTTGAACAACGGTACCGAAAAATCTATTGTAACAGTAGGAGATAAATGGTCTACTTTTCAGACAGAGAATTTTGGTGCCACGTCGCAGCCGCAGTATGCCATTCTCAGCCCTGATGAGAAAGCATTGACCAAAACTAAATTCTATACACCTGATCCGGAGGAATTCGCAACATGGCTCAGGTGCGGTTTGGAGACTTACCGGAAAAACAAATAGAAAAGGGTTTAGCTTTTAATAAAAGACCTCCCGGTGCAGGATGCAATCCGGGAGGTCTTTCAGTTTGGTGTCATTCTGCAGCAACCCATCGCTGGCAAGCAGGGGAATTTCTTTTTCGAAATAAGAACTCCCGGTGCGACCGGAGATGCAGAATGACAAGAGCGGTCTCGCCCCGGCCCTTTCCAAAATGGAGAGGGTGGTTAGAGAGCAATTTGTTTCTGTGTCATCAGTTTGCGCAGGTTGATCAAACCATAACGCATACGGCCCAGCGCCGTATTGATGCTGCAGTTGGTCACTGCTGCTATTTCTTTAAAGCTCATGTCCGCATAATGTCGCAGGATGATCACTTCCCGCTGGTCTTCGGGAAGACGCTCCAGCATATCCCTTACCCGGTCATGACTCTGGCGTTTCATCATTTTGGTTTCGGCACTGTCTTCAGAGAAGTTCAGCACTTCAAAAATGTCTTTGTCCTCGCCGTTGCGGATGGTTGGTGTCCGCTTTACCTTACGGAAGTGATCCACACACAGGTTGTGTGCAATCCGCATGGCCCAGGGAAGGAATTTTCCTTCTTCTGTATAGCGGCCACCCCGCATCGTATCAATAATGCGGATGAATACATCCTGGAAGATGTCTTCTGCCAGGTACTTGTCTTTTACGAGGAACAGGATAGACGTGTAGAGTTTGTCCTTATGACGCAGCACAAGGGTCTCAAGGGCGTCTGAATTTCCATCCTGGAACAGGTGGATCAGTTCGTGGTCAGTTTTCTTGTTAAAAGCTTTCATAACTCCTACAGGTTTAGTTTTGTCTCCGCCGGGGTGCGCAGCAGCCTTGGCAGATAATTCAAATGGATATTGGTTGCGAAATCAGTGATTGGTTAAAAACAGAGTAGAAGTTTGTGCGATAGGCGTGTAAGTTTTTGGTTTTTCATTTTTTCGGATATTGGAATTTAAAAATAGACCATTTCACGAAATTGCCAAACATTTGTAAAAGCAAATTGTATGTAAGGGTGCTAAGAAAATGTTAAGAGTTCAGGCCAAAATGCAAGCCTGTCAAGGGTTTGAAGGATAAATTCAAATAATGGACGTAAAAATAAAAGGGAAAAATCCCGCAGCAGCAAAGACCGTAAATTCCGCAGGGAATATTATCATAAAGGGAGCCAGGGTGCACAACCTCAAGAACGTAGAGGTGGTTATACCCCGGAATAAACTGGTGGTAGTAACAGGGGTTTCCGGCTCAGGAAAATCCTCTTTAACGATTGATACACTGTATGCTGAGGGGCAACGCCGATATGCTGAAAGTCTCAGCGCCTATGCCCGCCAGTTCCTCAACCGGATGAACAAACCGGATGTGGACTATATAAAAGGACTGTGTCCTGCTATTGCCATCGAACAAAAGGTGATTACCCGGACACCCCGAAGTACCGTTGGAAGCATGACCGAGATTTATGATTACCTGCGGTTGCTCTATGCCCGCATCGGGAAAACAATTTCACCAGTTTCCGGCAGGGAAGTGAAAAAAGATGATGTGGCCGATGTGCTGGATGCAATCATCCAATGTAAAGAAGGCGATAAGGTCTTTATCCTGTCACAGTTTAAACAGCACCGCAACCGGAATGTAAAAGAAGAACTGAATATCCTGGTTCAAAAAGGTTTTTCGAGGGTTGTCTCCCCTGGTTCTGCTGAAGCAGGGGCATTAGAACCATTCAGAATTGAAGAATTGTTGGAATTAAGTGACAAAGAACTAAAGGCAAAAAAGATCACCCATATTTTGATTGACAGAATTGTCGTGAAGGAATTTGACGAAGATGACAAACACCGCTTGTCTGATTCAATAGGAACTGCTTTTTATGAAGGGGAGGGAGATGTTTACCTGGAAATCAATGGAAAAAAGCGGCTTCATTTCAATAACAGGTTTGAACTGGACGAAATGCAGTTTGAGGAACCACAACCAAATTTATTTTCCTTCAATAATCCGTTTGGTGCATGTCCCACCTGTGAGGGGTTTTCGCAGGTGCTGGGTATTGATGCCGACCTGGTGATACCAGACAGGCGGTTGAGTGTATATGAAGGCGCTGTTGCACCCTGGAAGGGAGAGAAACTGGACTGGTGGCGGCAGCAATTCATTAAAAAAGCGAAGCAGGTCAATTTTCCTGTTCATAAAGCCATTGCTGATCTCACTGACAAGCAATACAGGATATTGTGGGAAGGAATAGACGGCATCGGCATTGATGCTTTCTTTAAAGATGTGGAGTCACAGTTATATAAGGTGCAGTACCGGGTGTTGCTGAGCCGCTACCGGGGTCGAACCACCTGCCCGGATTGCAAAGGCTATCGTTTGCGAAAAGAAGCTCTTTATGTAAAAGTGAATGATAAACATATTGGTGAACTGAGCGAAATGCCGGTGAAGGATTTAAAAGAATGGTTCGATCAAACAGCAAAGAAATTGAGTAAACAGGATCAAACTATTGCGAAACGCATATTTATAGAACTGAACGGCAGACTTGACACATTGTTAAAAGTAGGTTTAGGCTATCTTACGCTTAACCGGCTGGCCAATACACTGAGCGGCGGCGAAAGCCAGCGAATACAGTTAACAAGAAGTTTAGGAAGCAATCTCACCAACTCCTTATATATATTAGATGAACCTTCCATTGGCCTGCATTCAAGAGATACTGCCAATCTTATCAAAGTGCTGAAAGAACTAAGAGACCTAGGCAATACTGTAGTCGTTGTGGAACACGATGAAATGATGATGCGGGAAGCAGATCATATCATTGACATGGGGCCGCTGGCTTCGCATTTGGGTGGTGAAGTGGTGGCGGAAGGTGATTATGCAGCCATCATCAGCAATCCTGCGAGTCTTACTGGTAAATACCTGAATCATGAACTGACTATTGAACCACCAAAACAGGTAAGAAAATGGAATCGTTCCATAAAAGTGGAAGGAGCGAGACAGCATAACCTGCAAAATATCACTGTCGAATTTCCGCTGAATGTGCTTTGTGTAGTGAGTGGTGTTAGCGGCAGTGGTAAAACAACACTGGTGAAACATATTCTTTATCCTGCTTTGCAAAAGCTGAAGGGGGAATACGGTGAAAAAGTCGGATTTCATAAAAAGATCAGCGGAGATATTGACAGTATTACTCAAATTGAAATGATTGATCAGCATCCAATCGGGAAATCATCCCGCAGCAATCCGGTCACTTATATCAAAGCCTATGATGAAATAAGGGACCTGTTTGCCCGGCAACCATTGAGCAAGATGCGGGGCTTTCAGCCCAAGCATTTTTCCTTTAATGTGGATGGAGGAAGATGTGATACCTGCAAGGGAGAAGGAGAACAGGTGGTGGAAATGCAGTTTTTAGCAGATGTGCACCTGACCTGTGAATCATGCGGCGGTAGAAAATTCAAAGAAGAAGTGCTCGAAGTAAAGTTCAGGGACAAAAACATCTTTGATGTGCTGGAGATGAGTGTAGATGAAGCGATCAGTTTTTTTAATGAAGAAAAAAACCTGGCCAGAGCACTCCAGCCATTGAGCGATGTAGGTCTTGGTTATGTAAAGTTAGGTCAATCATCCGGCACGTTGTCCGGTGGAGAAGCACAACGGGTGAAACTGGCTTCATTTTTTGGTAAAGGGAGGAACAGCAGTAAAATACTTTTCATATTTGATGAGCCTACGACCGGTCTTCACTTTCATGATATCAAAAAGCTGCTGGGTTCTTTTAATGCGCTGGTTGAACAAGGTCATTCTATCATTGTAATTGAACATAACACAGATGTGATCCGCTGTGCAGATTGGGTGATTGATCTCGGACCGGAAGCTGGTGATGAAGGCGGACAAATGGTATTTGCGGGAATTCCAGCCGGGCTTAAGAAAGAACTGCAAAGTCATACCGGAAAGTTCCTGTAGCAAGCCCTTAAAACTTCGATGGGCGGTCATTTTTGCTAAGATTGATAATCAAAGTGCAAGAAAATAGGAAAAATTCATTTCTTCATCGTGATTTTCCTATTGATAATTTTTTTCTTTTCAGCTATTCATTCTTCGCAATTTAGTTTTCAATCGCTTATGCTGCTACGTTATATCGTAATACTACTATTTTATTGTTCTTAGGAATGTATAATAGTATTGTTTACAGTGGAAATACGGTTGATAAAAATCAAATGTTCTTTCTCATGGTTGCTTAGGTGGTTTCACTTAGATAGTTTTACGGCCTTGTTAGTCGAAAATCCATTCTTTATGAAAAAAACTTTGACTCTTTATTTTTCTTTATTCCTTTTAGTAGTCGCTTCTGGACAAACCACCTATTACTCAGAAGGCAGTGGTTCTCCCAACTCAACAAGTATCTGGCATGTAAATCGTAACGGAACCGGTGCCTCACCAGGCAACTTTAACGGAGGCAACATTTTCGTGGTTCAGTCAGGTCATATTCTCAGTACATCATCTAACTGGAATATTAATGGCAACAGTGGGAAAGTGATTGTAGAAGATGGTGGAATATTAAAAGCAAATGGTAAAACGATCTCTGTCTCCAACTTTGAAATACAGGATGGAGGGAAATATATTCATGAAGTGGCCTCAACAACTTTTCCTGGTAGCAGCACCCGCAATTTTGCTGCGGGTAGCCATGTGGAAATAAGAAACTGGGGTGCTGCCGGCACTTCATTGCCTAACCCTACCACATGGGGAAATCTTACAATTGACCTGGACGATGATTTCAATGGAAACTGGAACCAGGCCGGAAAATTGACAAACGTTGCCAAAAATCTTACGATTAAATCTACCGGGAAAAATTCATCACAACTACGGCTGGGAACAAATCAAACGTACACATTAAACATAGGCGGCGACCTGGTCATTGAAGGAGGAATCATAGATGTGGCTTCCAATAATGGTAACAACAGCCAGACAATTATTCTTAACGGCTCTTTTAGCCAGACCGGGGGAACATTGCAACGATCCGGCAACCAACCCAATTTAGTAATAAGATTTAATGGTGAAAACAGCCAATTTACTAAAACCGGCGGCACCTTATCAAATGAAAAATTAAATTGGGAAGTGAACAGCGGGGCCAAACTTACCCTCAATAATGATCTGCCCGTTGCTTCATCAAGGTCCCTTGTAGTGAATGGTACCCTCAATGTCCAAAACAAACTCGTTACCGGTTCAGGCAGCTTTCAGCTTGCGGAAGAGGGGAAGCTTATCACTTCGCATCCTTCGGGTGTTGGTGGCTCACTTGCCCTCACTGGCTCATTAACGTTGGGGCAAAGCGCAACTTATGAATTCAGATCTGCTACCACAACGCCTTTTGCTTCTATTCCCGGCAATGTGACAGCCAAAGATGTTATTGTTGATGCAAACATCACCATCAATAAAGATGTTACGATAACCGGGGCTTTAAAATTACAAAGCGGGAAACTCGTTATTCCTCCCGGCTATCTTGTTACCGTTTCTTCCGGCGCCCCCATTGAAGGCAGTGGGTTTGGAAATGCCAAACATATCGTTACTCAGGCTAACCACAGTACAGGTGCAAAGGGTTTTTTGCGTATCGGTAATTTTACAGGTACCATGACATTTCCTGTAGGCAATGGCACTTATTATCTACCGGTAACTTTGATAACCACCGGTCAGAATGATTTCAGTGTATGTGCCTACCCGGGAGCCACACAGAATGGTCAACCCAATGGAACTGCTTTATCTGAAACAGCCAAAAAGGGTATAGTGGATGCCACCTGGATGGTAAACAGAAATAGCGGCAGCGGTAGTCCTACTATGACTGTTTCCTGGCCGGATGCCCTGGAAGGACAAACCTTCAAATCTGTTCCTGATGCGCAAATTGGGATATCACATTATGATGGCTCCAACTGGGACCTGCCTTTTGGCAATGGCAACCAGTTGCAAAACACCGCCACCCGTCCTTATATTCTTTCTTTTTCACCTTTCAGTGTTGGCAAATCAGGTATTCCGCTTCCGTTGAAGTTTGGTGATATTAAGGTATTTAAACAAAACAACGGGGTGCAGATAGATTGGGTGAGTTTTACAGAAATAAATGTTGACCGTTATGAAATTGAAAGATCAGCTGACGGCAGATCATTTACGACGGCCGGACATGTTATCGCTACAGGCAATGGAACAGCAAAGAAAAGTTATAGCTATAATGATTCTTCACCCGGCACTGGTTCTGTTTTTTACCGCATCAGGGCAGTGGACAATGATGGTAAACCCACCTACAGCACAGTTGTTAAGTTGGTATTGAACCAGTCATCCAATGACCTGGTATTATATCCCAACCCTGCAGTGGGCAAACGGATTTCGTTCCAGTTGGGTAACCTGGCTAAGGGACAATACCAGGTGTCTGTATATGATCTGAACGGAAAGCATGTGTACCGGCAGTCATTAAATCATACCGGCGGACCCATCAGTCAACTTATAGAACTTCCCGGAAACACAACAAAAGGAATATACAATTTCCGAATAAACAGCACCAATGGCGTAAAGACTGACCTGATAAAAATGTTTGTTGTTAATTAAATGGATATAAGGAAGCCCAAGTACTAATTGCGAACGAGAAGAGTCCACCCGGACTCTTTTTTTATTTAGCGAAGTTTGTCAAGTGTTTTGATCAGTTTTTCGTCTTTCCGGATACCACGAAAAGCCATAAAAAAGCCGGCGGTAACAGCAAAAGGAAGGATGCTGGCCAGGGCCATGGTACTTTTCTCAAATTTCTGTAACTGGACAAAATAGATGACCAGGATTAGTATTGCCAATGCCATACCAGCCAGGCATAATCGCATCTGTAATTTCCTGTCCTTGTAAAAGAAAATACAGACAGCAGCCAGCAGAACGGCAGCTCCTGTAAGCACCATTAAAATAAAATTGCTGCCCGCATTCAGGGTACTGTCAGGTGTAAGCACATCCTTGATCATCCTGGTGCCGGTGGCAAAAGGGAATTTAAAACTGAAAGCGGCACAAATAGCCGAGACTATGAGCCAAATGGTTTGCTGGCGCTGTATCATACAGTTAGTTTTTTGCTAATGTAAAAAAATATGATTACACAGAAATCTTTTGGCAAAAAAATACATCCTTGGCCCGCTTTATCAGGATCAGGATAATGATCTGCCAAATTTTGCTGCTGCTTCTGCACGGGAATGGATATTCAGTTTCTGGTAGATTCTCTTGGTATGTGAATTAAGCGTCTGGAAAGTGATATTGCAAATAGAAGCGATCTCTTTATAGGAATGTCCATTGACCAGGTGCTGCAGTATTTCTTTTTCACGGGCTGTGAGGCTGCTGCTGTCTACCGCAGACGGCAATACCGGCTGTTTTTGTTTAAAGTAATCAAGCAGTTTGCTGGCAATAACACTATTGATAGGTGATTCATCCCTGCCCACCTGCTCTACAGCTTCTATAATTCGGGCAGGCGGGTCTTTCTTTAGCAGGTAGCCATCAGCCCCTGCCTTGATAGCGTCAAATATTTTATTACTGTCCTCAAAAACGGTAAGCATCAAAATCCGGGTAGCAGGATAAAGACCTTTGATCTCTATCACTGCTTCTATTCCGTTCTTTCCGGGCAGATCAATATCCATGATAACAATATCAGGGAGTTCATTTTCAAATGCAGCTTTTACCAGTTCAGCATTCTCCAGCAAATGAATGATACGAACGGTATCATGCTCTAAGAAAATGTATTCCAGCACTTTCCGGTATTGATGATTATCTTCTATAATGGCTAATTTTTTCATGTATGTCCGTTTTGCCGGATTTTGAAAGGAAACGGCAACCGTATATCTATTATAGTGCCTGCTGTCGAAACAATAGTAAACTGACCACCAAGTTCACTTACTCTTTTCTGCATGTTTACAAGCCCGTTTCCATTTGCTTTTTTGTTGTCGTTGCTGATCCCTTTACCATTGTCTTTTATCTGCATAATGAATTGCGAACGTTGTTTGTTAATCGTAATCGAACAATAATCTGCCGCAGCATGTTTCACCACATTATTCAGCGCTTCTTTTATGATCAGGAAAATATTTTGCCGCACAGGACCGGGAAGTATCATACCTGCCACACCCGGCGCAATATTAAATTCCAGCTCAATACCTTTGTGATAGAAAATAGGATTGGCAGCCAGTTTCACTTTTTCTAAGAGGTTGCTGAAACTGTCGTTTTCCGGGTTATTGGCCCAGGTGATTACCTCCAATTTGTCCAGCATTTCGTCTGTATTGCCTGCTATCTGTTCCAAATATTCTTTCTTGTCCGGATGCTGCCGCAGCATTTCTGAATAAGCTTTAATGGTGCTTAGCGTGGCGCCGATATCATCATGAAGATCACGGTGTATCCTTGACCGCAACTGCAGCACTTCCATTTTTTTTCGCAAGCGATATTGAAATAATAAAAAAATTACTGTAGCTATAACAAGAGAAACAGTAAAGAAGAACCATCCTGTTTTCCACCAGGGTTTACTGATGCTGAACAAAAAAGTGGTGACAGGCTGGCCGGGATCATCAGTAAAAGCAGCGGACTTTACTTCAAATGTATAGTGGCCGGGAGACAATGAAGAATAGGAGACATATCCCCTTCCTTCCAGCAGGGTCCATTGTTTATCGGTTTCTTTCAGCCGGTACAAATATTTGTTTCTGCCGGGATTGGTAAAATCCATAGCAGAAAATGTGATCACCAGGTTGTTTTCCGTATGCGATAACCGGACAGGATTGTGAACTGGTATCCGTTTATTAAATACATATACATCTGTTATCTCTACTTGCGGGGCTTTTCTCGACATGTTTATTGCCAGTGGCAAAAAATGATCAATGCCTGCGGTGCCGCCAAATACCAGTTCGCCGTTTGGTTTTCTCACAGCACAATAGCGGTTGTATTCTGAATTGACCAGGCCATCGGCTTTATTGTAATTGGTAAACGACCTGTTGTTCATATCAAACATGCTTAGCCCGTTGCCTGTGCCCAGCCAGAGACGGCCATGATCATCGAAAACCATACTATAAATATTCTTATGACAAAGACCAGACTCAACAGTATAGTTTATAAAATTTTCAGCGGAAATATCAAAAATGCTCAAGCCATTGTTAGTGCCAAGAAACAGGCGATGATGCAGGCTGTCATACAGCATACAATTCACAGTGTTGTCTGGTAAACCATTTGCATCACTGTATCTATACTCCTTTTTTGCCACAGTATTTGCATTTACCTGCAACAATCCTCTGCCGGCTGTGCCCAGCCAGATATTATTATTCCTGTCAACAGTGTTTGTTTGAATAAACGTACCAGTTTCTATGGTGAGGTTGTCACGGCTGGTATTGATAATAGCAGTGGCAGTTCTAAGCCATTCCTCACCTGTTTTATCCCGAAAGATATACGGATTGACCGGGCTGGGCAGCTCTTTTACTGCGGCAGTTAATTCCTTTACTTCTTCATTGTGGTAGAGATCCGTTTGACGATGCAATTGCAGCAGATACCTGCCTGCAGAAGCAAAAAAGTCACTGCGTTTTATGGTGTTCACCTTTTGCCAGGTATTATCAATAATGTTGACATCAGTTGTATCATTAAAAGCGAGAAAAACGGATCCATCGTTGTCGGAAACAATGGTTTTCAGAAAACGTCCTGATATGGAAATACGGCTGTCTTTGGATGGCACCAATGAATGGAAAGTTTGTATATGCGGATTGAATCGTACTAACCCCTGGCCAAATGTGCCCACCCATACGTTATCAGTTTTATCTACAAGCACTGACGAAATATGGCTGCCTGATGAAAGATGATCACCTGTTTTATTTACAATTTCTACAACAGCCGATGTTGCTCGTTGAAAGTAATAAATGTTTCTGCGAAGGGCGATATAGCCGTTGCCAAACCGGTCTGTAGCCACTGCAGTTATCTTATCCAGTCCGGGTAGTTTTATTCTTGCAGGCATTATGTTACTCGTCATAGACTGTCCGTTCCCGGAAGATAGCAGTTGAAAGGCATCATCAATACCCCAGGTAAGACCGGAAGATGAAAACATGGCATTGCGTATTTTTTTTCCGGGGAAAAAGCCGGGAGATCTTTCCTCAAGCCTGTTGGTTGAATAGTCATAGGCAGTGATACACTGATCATTTTCATCAACAGCGTAAAGCCCGGCCAGTTTTTTTTCGCTATCATACAGCGGGTTCATCCAGGTAAAATTTTTATTTACCGGCAACGGGTAAAAAATATGCAGACGCTTATCAAAGAGGGCAGAAAACTGCGGTGAAAAAACTGGAATCATGTCTTTCATCGCTGCAGGTAATGTGTGCTGCTTGTTTTGAGGCCTGCCTGTATCAGTTGGAAAAGGAAATCTCTTCATAACACCTGTTGATGGTTCTAAATGGTGCAGGTAATTAAGTGTAGTAATCCATAAATAACCATCCGCATCTTCTTTTACAGACAACACGGTATTATTGCCTAAACTGTTGCTGTCGCCGGGGATATGATAATATTTCTTGAACTCATAACCATCATAGCGGTTAAGACCGTCATGGGTGGCGATCCATAAAAAACCTTTGCTGTCCTGGTGCAGGTCATACACCACATTTTGAGAAAGACCCTGGTCGGTGCCAAAGCGTTCAAAATGCAGTTGAAGTTGCCCATGGGCAAACATGGACAGCACATTCAGAATAAATAAAAGTGCAGGTTTCATACCGGCCTTTGCTGGTAATTTAAGAAAAACCTGCCATACCCGATGTTGGCTTTCATGATTCATCGCAAAACCAGCAAATAGCAGGTACGGGTTGAAGTATTCGTTACCACTTTCACCAGGTACATACCGGATGGTAATGCTCCTGTTTTCAATACTTTCGTTGTAAAATTAAAATCAGGATGTACCTGCTGGCCAAACTGGTTCACCAGGATAATGGTACGGACCACTTCATTACCTGTTTCAATTCTTGCCTCGTTGGTTGCGCCAACAGGATTGGGATAAAAGCAGGTTACCCGTTCGGTTGCAGCATTCACAGTTACCTGTACGGTATCTTTATCTGTTGCACCGTTGTTGTCAGTAACAGTTAATTCAAATTCAT
>CAYPOD010000005.1:110470-134298 GCA_964412375.1 uncultured Chitinophaga sp.
CTGTGATCTTAGCCCATGCATAAGTGCTGATGCTTCCATCAGGATCGGAGGATGCAGAGCCGTTTAGTGTAACGGAGTTCGTAGGTAAGGTAATAGTCTGATCTGTTCCTGCATTGGCAACGGGAGGTTGGTTGGGTGCAGCATTCACAGTTACCTGCACGGTATCTTTATCTGTTGCACCGTTGTTGTCAGTAACAGTTAATTCAAATTCATAAACTCCCTGGGCCAATCCTGTCACTGCTGTAAAGACCTGCGAAGGATTGGTGATAGTTCCGGCAACCGGCCCTGTGATCTTAGCCCATGCATAAGTGCTGATGCTTCCATCAGGATCGGAGGATGCGGAGCCGTTCAGGGTAATATTATTGGTTGGTAAGGTGATGGTTTGATCTGTTCCTGCATTGGCAATCGGTGGAACATTTCCTGCAATATCAAAGGTTCTGTTCCCGGTGATGCTCCATTTGCCGTTACCATCACGGGAACGGACAAATATGCGATGTGTACCCGTTGACAAACCCGTTACATTGACAGCTACTGGGAGATCGGCAATATCCATTCCCGGCGAAAAGCTAACGGATATGCCGTTACCAAAGCCGGGGTCAGTGTCAATGAAATATTCCAGGTAGGTAATATTTCCTGTATTGATAACTCCTTTGATGAAAACTGCAGCACCGGCCAAACTCCATTTCGTCCCGTCAAACGAACGAATAAACAGCATATGAGGTCCATCACCAGCTGCGCTAATATCAATAGCATGGGAAAGATTGATAATATTAGCGGCGGGTGTAAAAGGAATGCTGCTGCCGTTACCAAAACCGGGATCAGTATCTATAAAATATTCAATACTTGAAATATTACCGGATGCTCCAGTTCCTTTCAGGAAAGACTGTCTTGCGGTTAAGCTCCAGGCAACACCATCAAACGAACGGATATAAAGGTTATGAAACCCGTTGCTGAGAGAACCGATGTTTGCATTCACCGCCAGTTCATTGAGGTTTGGCCCGGGAGTGAAAGATGCAGCGATAGCATTATCAAAACCGGGGTCTGAATCAAAAAAATATTCGATCCTCGAAATATGCTGTGATGCTGCCAATAACGGGAAGCAGCAGCAAAGTGATAGAAGTATTTTTTTTGTTTGGTGCATTCAGGCAGTATTGACGATCAATTATTACTACGGGTGCTGATAACAATATTTAATGTATTTCCGGATGGAAGTGTGGGTACATCCAGTTTATAGATTGATGGGATGGGGGGTATCAGTCCAAGTTTAAAGGCCGACGTGCCACCAAAAGCACCGCAGTCAATTCCACCTTCACCGGCACCCTGTGCAGGGTTTGGTCCTGTTGTTTGTAATACGAAGTGATTGTCTACATTACCGTTAGGGTTTACAAAAACTGTAGCCATAGTCACACTATTCTGGTTGCTGTTACCTGCAGGCAGAATATTTGCACCTGCGAGGTTATTCAAAAATGAAGAAGCAGACCCGGTTCCTAAGGAAGAGGTTTTGTTGAAAATATTATTCTTAACTATACTATTGTGAAAAGTTGGAGCTGTGGTGCCAATAACAGCGGAAATCACATTGTTAGCAAACTCACCACTGCTGGCATTATCCATGATGGTATAATTCTCAATAATATTGTTTTTAACAATCAATCCTGTAGATCCGGAGTTAATGGACAAGGCGTTGAAAACACAGTTCATGATAACGGTATTGTCGGAATTGTTTAAAGTAATACCGCCTGAAATTCTGCAACGAAGGATCGATGTATTGGGATTGCCTGCATTGATGGTGATGGAAAATGCGTTGATCATGAGCACCACACCGGCGGTTGAAACACTTACGGAATTCAAAGTGCCGGAAACAGCGTTGTACTGCAGACCCGGATTATCACCCAGGAAACTGCCCAGGCTTACCAGCACCAGTTGTTTGCTGATGGTCAGGTTGCCGTATGACGTTGACGATGGTTCAAAATGGATAGTATCACCTGCACTTGCTGCGTCATGTGCTGCCTGTGCAGTGGTAAAATCGGCAGTGATGCCCGCTGTATTGTTTACCCGCCATATCCTGGCAAATGAATGGGTGCAAATGCCGCACAATAGGATTAGCATACTGCAAAAAGCAACAAGATTTTTTTTCATAAACAGAAGTTGAGTGATGAAGCAGGGCGGGATAACGATTTTTTAAAGGGCGGAGGCAAACTCAAAAGTATGGAAGTGTATTACCGGAGTCAATCCCTAATAGTAGGCAAAGAATCAACTGGCTCTATAGCAAAAAAAAGCTATACCATTTGCAGACACCAGTTAATAAGCAGGGAAAAATAAAACGGGGCAAAAAATTCTTTAGCAAAGGGGGAAGTGGTACAGTTTGAGCATGAAACCTCTTTTACCACATAGATTTATAGCCTATGTGAAGCTATGTACCCATGTATTCTAAGGTTCACAAACTGCCAAAAAATAGTTTTCAGGCAGCTTGTAAAAAGTTCTCGACATATGGTGTTTGACGTTTAATAACAGCAAACATCCTGTATAAGATCTTGTTACGGACGATGTTGATGGTACTCATTTTTGATTTGCCATCATTGGTTCGTCTCAGATAGTATTCGTTTAGCTCTTTGTCATGTTGGATAGCAGATTTTGCAGCAAGATCAAGTAAAGTCTTCATTCGTTTGTCGGCCAGGTGGCTCACTTTTGTTTTGCCTCTGATGCTGGTCCCTGATGTATTTTCAAAAGGAGCCGTTCCACAGTAGCAAGCAAATTTTCTGGCATTAGCAAAGCGGGTAAAGTTTCTGGTTTTAATGATTGTTGCTATCGACACCAATTTTCCTACACCCTTGATACTTTGAAGCAAGGATTGATTTTGCTTCAACGAAGGGTCGCTTTGAACGATAGCATCCATTTCATCTTCCAGTTTGTCAATCTCTTTGCCAAGGCATTTGATGAGCCGGGTGTGTGATTGGATGATAGCATCCTGTTTCAATAGCCCGATGTTGCTGTATTCTTTTAGCGCATTGAGCAGGCCTGCCCTTTGTCTCACCAAGTGTTCTCTGGTTGAGTACAACATTTGTAGTCTCTGTAACTCGACGCTGGCAGGTGTTTCAGCGATCAGCTTGGCTCTTTTTTCAAAGCCATACTCCGCAATTCGGCGGGCATCCATTTTGTCGGATTTACCACGTACCAGACCAATAGATCGCTTGATAGCAAGAGCAGGAACTTTGACAAATGCGATCTGATGCTGATGCAAAAAATGTTCAAAGCAATAACTGTAAAATCCTGTGTGCTCCATCACGATCATTGTTTCAGAAGGATTGATGTTGTGTTGCCAAAACCATTTGAGCAAATCTTTAAATCCTGAAGGTGTATTTTCAACCTGGATGTGAGTTTTGAGCAAATGGCAGAACAGATCAATAGTTCTTTTGGAGAGGTCAGCTCCGATGATGTGTTGGAGTTTCATAACTTTGTTTTTAGGACTTACAAAAAAGTTGCCTAGCCTAAAACCTTTAATTAGTCTCTAAGGACTTACTATTCTAACTGGGCCTCGGCAACCGTGGATAGGCAGTGGGGACTAATACATAGGTTAGATCTCAAGTCTGTTTCTATGTCAAGTTCACCCCACTTCCTTTCCACAAAATTCTATCTCTTTTATTTCTGCTATCCCATATGTCAATGAACTAATTTGATCTAAAGGATTCTATGTGGTTAAGATTTTAAAATGTGCCACTACCAGCAAAGGCATCACGTCTTTATCTCCTGCCCTATAAACAGCAGGGTGTTGGTTTGCGGAATGCCGATATGCAGTTCTCTCATGCCATATTCCTGGTCAAATGGCTCTCTCACTTTCATGTCTTTTACTTTATCTTTTATCGAAATCCAGAGGGCATCCAGGTCATCCACTTCCAGGTAAAATTCCATCTGACCGATATCAGTGCCGGCCCGCAGCAAATGAACCGTGAGATTATCTTTATGATAAATCGCATAAGTGTCCGTATCCATAGCTGTGGAAAATCCCAGTACGTCTTTGAAGAACCGGCCCGTTTCCGCCAGGTTAAAGGAAGGGATCATCGGGCTTAGGTAGAGAGCTTTGTACATGAAGGCTGGTTTTGTCCCTAAATGTACATAACCCCACGAAAAATTTCTATTCCTGTAAAGTTGATTTCTTCGCTTCACATGTTTCTTTTCTGCCTTTGGAGAAAGTCTTGCTGAGAAGGGAAACCGCAGGAGAGTGGTTCGGCTTTTTTCCTGTAATTTGAGCCAATGTGGAATGTTAATACTGATGAGATCCTGATCATTGCCTGTAGCCTGGTTGTGTTGTCCTATCTTTTTTCTATTGTCAGCCGGTACATACGGGTCCCGTCAGTACTCTTGCTGTTGTTTGCCGGTATCGGTTTCAGGGTTCTTGCCGACTATTACAGTTTCAATATTTCTTTCTCCAACCAGTTAGTAGAAATATTGGGAGTGGTGGGGCTGATCATGATCGTACTCGAAGCAGGGCTTGACCTCAAACTCGGAAAGGATAAGGCGAAAGTGATACGCAATTCTTTTTTTTCGGCCCTTATCATTTTTGTTTTGTCCACGGTACTGCTTACATATATATTGAACTTTTGGCTGAAGGAACCGATAGATAAATGTCTTGTCTATGCCATTCCTCTTTCCATCATGAGCAGTTCCATCGTTATCCCGAGCATCCATCCGCTCAGTGGCGGCAAGAGAGAATTCCTGGTGTATGAAGCCTCCTTTTCGGATATTATCGGCATCATTGCCTTTAATTATTTTATTGCTGATGACCGTCTCACCTGGTCTTCGGTCGGAACATTCAGCATCAACCTTGTCCTTTCCGTGGTGGCGGCCATCCTGTTGTCTTTTCTCCTGTTCCTTATCCTGGCCAAAACAAAACTGAACATAAAGTTCTTCCTGATATTCTCTTTGCTGATCCTGATCTATGCAGCGGGCAAGCTATTACACCTGCCTTCGCTGATCATCATCATCGGGTTTGGATTGCTCATCAACAACTGGGACATGATCAAATGGCCGAAGATACTCCGGTATTTCCCGCATGAGCAGGTCAATTCGTTGTACCAACTGCTGCATTCCGTTACGGCGGAAACATCTTTTCTTATCCGCACTTTTTTCTTTTTATTGTTCGGCTTTTCCATATCGCTGCGCTTTCTTTCGGAAAAGGAGGTCATCCTTGTCGGCAGTCTTATCGTGGCGGCATTATTCCTGATACGGATACTCTATCTCCGTTTTTTTGTCCGCACCAATCTTTTTCCCGAAGCCTTTTTTATTCCCCGTGGTCTTATCACCATTGTGTTATTTTATAAAATACCGGATAGCCTCAAACTCAGCAGTTTTAACGACGGCATTCTTTTCTACATCATCCTTACCACCAGCATCATCATGGCGCTGGGGATGGTGTTTTATAAAAAGAAACCCGAACAGATCGTCGAGGAAGGCACTTTTGCTGAGAGGCCGGATATATTATAACTTCTTTTGCTTCAGACCAACATGGGCAGATGTGATTAAAGTACAGAAGGCATGGATATTTAAAGTTGTTGATAAAAAACACCAAAAACATCGGAAGTGATACTAAATAAATGTAACACTTATGGCAATTCCAGAAATAGTGTCAGGCCTGCTGTATGCAGGTCTGCCCGGAGATTTTGTGCTGGAATGAATACTATACTGGTGGAAAAGGGGTTTTCAGATTTGCTCAAAAACATTGGTGCCGGTTTCCCCGGGTCTTGTTTTCCATTCAAAATGTTCGGTGAGGATGATCTTGCCATTCTCATTCAGGGATAGTTCACAGGATGAGACACCGTTGTCGAGTTTGCCATCGCGGTGCAACTGGCAATAGGAGAATTTTAATTTATTCCTGCTTATGGTGCCTACGAGATAACCTTTCCTGACCCGGCCACCGGAGTATTCTGCAGTGACAATATTATCAGTTTGTGAAAAACTGAAAATTGTGTGTTTGTTCACCACGCCTTTTGAAGCCGTTTTGATAACTGTCATTTTTATGTTGTGGAGAGATATTTTCATGTTAATTTTTTATGAAGTTTAAGCTAACAAACATATCAACAATAAACATTTCACAGTGTTTATTGTTGAAAACGATCGAATAAATAAAACAACGTCTTATCCCAACTCAGGGTACAACGGAAACTGCTGCATAAATGTTTTTACTTCTGTCTTCACAGCAGCAATGGTTGTTTCATCATCGGCATTCATCAGCACTTTGTCAATAAAGGAAACTACGGTTTCCATATGTGTTTCTTTCATGCCCCTGGTCGTGATGGCGGGCACACCCACCCGGATACCCGATGTGACAAAAGGAGATTTGTCATCAAAGGGAACAGCATTTTTATTTAGTGTAATATGGGCTTTATCCAGGGTTTCCTGTGCTTTTTTTCCTGTGAGGTTCTTGCTGCGCAGGTCTATCAGCATTAAATGATTATCGGTACCATTGCTGATAAGGTTATAACCGCGGCTCACAAATGCTTTGGCCATCGCCTGCGCATTAGCGATCACCTGTTGCCCGTAAGCTTTGAAATCTTCTGACAGTATTTCACCAAAAGCAACGGCTTTTGCAGCGATCACATGCTCCAGCGGTCCGCCCTGCGAGCCGGGAAAAACTGCGAGATCGAGTAAAGAACTCATCATCCTCAAATTTCCTTTCGGGTCTTTGATGCCCCAGGGATTTTCAAAATCATGGCGCAGCATAATGATACCGCCTCTCGGCCCTCGCAATGTTTTATGCGTGGTAGAGGAAACAATATGGCAATGATCAAAAGGATCATTGAGCAATCCGGTTGCTATCAAACCGGCAGGATGTGCAATGTCGGCAAATACAATAGCACCGATCTCATCGGCAATGGAACGGATGCGTTTGTAATCCCAGTCGCGGCTGTAAGCCGAAGCACCACAAATGATCATCTTTGGTTTTTCACTCCTGGCTTTTGCTTCGAGCTGTTCATAATCTACAATACCATCTTTGGTCACACCATAATGCAAAGCGTTATAAATTTTGCCGCTGAAATTGGCAGGGCTGCCATGGGTGAGGTGACCTCCCATGCTAAGATCAAGTCCCAAAAATTTTTCTCCCGGCTTCATCACGGCGAGAAACACCGCTGCATTTGCAGAGGCGCCGCTATGTGGCTGCACATTGGCCCAGTTGCAATTGAAAACTTTTTTCAGCCTTTCGATTGCAAGAGTTTCAATTTCATCGACCACTTCACAACCGCCATAATAGCGTTTGCCCGGATACCCTTCTGCATATTTATTGGTAGGCACCGTACCCATTGCCTGCATCACCTGGAGGGAAGTGAAATTTTCGGAAGCGATCAGTTCTATACCATCACGCTGGCGATTGAGTTCTTTGCGGATGAGGTCGAATACGGGGGTGTCTTTTACGTGTTCCAAAGGTTGAAGAAGTTTAAAGTTTAAAAGCCTGTCTGAAGACAGGGAGGGTTTGCAAAATTACCTTTTTTAACCTCTTGAACACCTGAAACTTATTAAACTTTTTCGGCTGGTTTGTTTTACATCAAAAGTCTTATTTTCGTTGGCTTTTGTTTTATTCATTAACAAAATTCTCCTTCAGGGGTTAAGGCATGAAGGCAATCATACCAGTAGCAGGCGCAGGCACCAAATTGCGTCCACATAGTTATACACAACCCAAGGCGCTGATACCGCTGGCGGGAAAAACGGTGCTCAGCATTATTGTTGACCAGTTGCGGGAAGCCGGTATCAATGAATTCATATTTATAGTTGGCTATCTAGGTGATAAGATCCAGGACTATGTGAAAACAAAATATCCCGGCCTTAAAGCCCATTATGTGCACCAGATGGACCGGCAGGGAGTGGGACATGCCATCCGGCTCACTCGCAATATTGTGAATGGCGAGGAAATCTTTGTGGTGCTGGGCGACAGCATCTGCGAATATGATGTGAAAGAAGTAGTGAACAGTCCTCACTCCATGATCGGGGTACGAAAGGTGGATGATCCGAGAGATTTTGGTGTTGCCGAGATCAATGAGCAGGGTATCATTGACCATGTGGTGGAAAAACCGAATATCCCCAAATCAAATATGGCGCTGGTGGGAGTGTATAAGATCAGGGAAAGTGAACAAATGTTCCAGTGCCTGGAGAATAATATACGGCAGGGACTGCGCAGTCATGGCGAATACAGCCTGACAGATGCACTGGATTGTATGATCAGCATGGGGACAGGTTTCCGTTCCTTCAAAGTTGACAGCTGGTTTGACTGCGGACGAAGGGAGACCTTGCTGGAATCTAATGCCATCCTGTTGAAGAAATTTGGTTCATCAGTAGCAAACGAAGAAAAATTTGAAAATACGGTGATCGTTCAGCCCGTTAGCATTGCGCCGGGCTGTGTCATCAAAAATTCCATCATTGGCCCCAATGTGGCCATTGGTGAAAACACCACCATCGATTCTTCTATTATTAAAAATTCCATCATCGGTTCTTTCTCCAGCTTGTTTGACATTGTGCTGGAGTCTTCAATCATCGGCAGCGACACCGACCTGAAAGGTGAAACAAGAACATTGAATATCGGGGATAATACAAGCATTGATTTGGGCTGAGCAGGGCATAGAGTCGGAAGCCTTGAATTATCTTTATGACTGACTAATGACGACCTGCTCATGACTAATAACACAAAAAATTTCTCCAATCGTGTCACCCAACTCTTCGGGATTGAATACCCTGTGATCCAGGCTGGAATGATATGGGCAAGCGGCTGGCGGCTGGCCAGTGCGGTAAGCAATGCAGGCGGGCTGGGCATCATCGGCAGCGGATCCATGTATCCTGATGTATTAAGAGAGCATATTCGCAAGTGCAAAAATTCGACCACCCGTCCTTTTGCTGTCAATGTTCCCTTGCTTTATCCCGATATTGATAAACATATTCAGATCATCCTGGAAGAAGAAGTGAAATTTGTTTTCACTTCAGCCGGTAACCCGAAAACATGGAGCAACGTCTTAAAAGAAAAAGGTGTCACCCTGGTGCATGTGGTGAGTTCTTCCAAATTTGCAAAGAAAGCTGAGGATGCAGGATGTGATGCTGTGGTGGCAGAAGGATTTGAAGCCGGAGGTCATAACGGGAGAGAAGAAACCACCACTATGGTGCTGGTACCCGCTGTGGTGGAAGCTGTAAAGATACCGGTGATTGCAGCCGGAGGTATAGCCACCGGAAGACAAATGCTGGCAGCGATGGTGCTGGGTGCGGAAGGAGTACAGATGGGCAGCCGTTTCGTAGCTAGCGAAGAAGCATCATCACATATTGCATTCAAAGAAGCCGTGATAAAGGCCGAAGAGGGGAGCACTGTATTGACGATGAAGCAACTTACACCGGTGAGGCTGATCAGGAATAAATTTTACCAGCAGGTGCAGGAAGCAGAGCAAAAAGGGGCAACGCCGGAAGAATTAAAAACGTTATTAGGGAGGGCAAGAGCCAAACGGGGAATGTTTGAAGGAGATTTGGACGAGGGTGAACTGGAAATAGGGCAAGTTAGCTCCCTTTTACGCAGTATTTTACCGGCAGGCGACATCGTGAAAAATGTGTGGAAGGAATTTTGTGAGGCCTTGGCCAATCCGCTTAAAATGCCTTAACTTTATTCCGGTTTAAGAGAAAGCACAATAAACCATTTAGAAGACCAACCATTAAAAAAGTTTGCATGAAACCTAAGCTGATTCTTCTTGCTGCCGGCCTCCTCGGGTTTGCGGTGGCACATGCTTGCGATGCTGACGGCCCCGATCCGGGAATTGGTAAACCAAAGAAGGATGATGTCAACGGTCTTGTCACTCATGCTGAATCTAAAAAGCCATTGAAAGACGTTTCGGTGACCGCTTATCTTGTTTCCAAAAAAGAAAAAATGGTGCTCACAGATGACGCCGGCAGTTTTGCCTTTGATGAACTCAAACCCGGCACGTACAAATTTGTATTTGAGAAAGCCGGTTTCAAGCGGGTTACCAAAGAGAAAGTGGTGGTGAAAACCGATGAAGGCTTCCAGTTAAGTATTGAGATGATTGAGAACAAAGACTATGACCTGATGCCATCGCCTTTTCATTTTTCCGATTTTTAAATGGCCTATATAAAAAAGTTCAGGGACGCAGGAGCGTCCCTTTTTTATTTGCTGTATCCTGTTCATTTCCGGCGGTAGTGTATAAAAATAATCCCGCCTTACGGGGCGGGATCACTTTTTCATGGCTAGCCAGGGCAAGCGGCATTAATCTATATCTATATTGAAATCATCTGCATCTTTTTTGATGGTGAAATTTTTGTGTTTATCCAGGATGCTCCTGTATTTATTATACACCTGGTTGCTGACTTTTTTACCATTCACAGTCAGCTCACCATCTTTATGTTCTATGCTGTAGTTTTCCTTTTTATTCAGCAGGCCGTCATTTTCCAGGCCGTCTACCAATTCTTTGTATTCTTTTATTTCGGCTTTGACCTTTTCAATATGCACTTTGGCTTTTTCCATTTCTTCTTTTATCTGGGGCCCGATCTTTTTCAGTTCTTCTTCCACTTTTTTCATCTCGGCGCTAAGGTCAACATTCATGTTTTTCACAGCTTCCAGTTCTTTCTTCATTTCTTCCCAGTTTATTTTTTCCATGGACTCTTTCACCTGCTGCTGTATCTTTTCCATGTTCACCTCCTTCATCGCTGATTCAATTTCTGCCTGTATCTTTTTAAAGTCAACTTTTGCCATGGAATGCTCAATTTCCTGTTTGATCTTTTCAAAATCCACTTCCTTCAGCGATCTTTCAATTTCAAGCTGAATTTTTTCCCTGTCTATCTGCTTCATGGCTCGGGCCACTTCCTCATGCACTTTTTCCAGTTCAGCTTTCAGATCAAGTGATTCCAGTTCAGCCAGGGCTTCATCCAGGTCACGGATCTTTTTATCTGTTTTCTTTTTGGGTGTGGTGTCTGCTGCAGGATGCTGCCCGCGGTAATCTCCGGGAGTTTGCTGATGATCCCAGGAGACCAGCAAAACTGTAAGTGCTACGGCAATCAGGGGCAACCAGAGACGCATACTGGTTAAGGTTTGTTGTTTCATGACAAATGTTTTAGAATAATTGGTATAACGAAGTTCTTCGTATCAAATATACGAGTGATTTCGTATAAAACAACAGTTAGCTTTTAAAAAAGATAATTTTAACAAATGAGGAATTGGTAACTTTTTGTGTCCAATGTTGGAGATGGTAAGATTGCCAACCTTTGAAACTCAATGAGCAGGGGAAGAGTTTTTTACGAGGTTGGCAACCTTTAAAAAGTCAGGAGAATAATAATTGATATCCTTTCTCTTTTAGCTCTTTCTGAAGGCCCACTTGATCATTTCTTTCCAGTTCACCTTTTTGCCATACATCAGGATACCCGTACGATAAATCTTTCCGCTCAGCCACACGGTGAAAATGAAGCCTCCTACAAGCAACGCCATGGAGAACCCTAACTGCCACCAGGGTACTGTGCCCGGCACACCAAAAGGTATTCTCGCCATCATCACAATAGGCGAACTGAATGGGATAATGCTTCCCCAAACGGCCAAGGGTCCTGTTGGGTCATTCATGGCCAGGGTCATCAGCGCAATTGAGAAAATTACAAGCATGGTTACAGGAAAACTCAGCGACTGTGCTTCCCGCATGTCTTCGTTTACAGCACTGCCGATGGCTGCATACAAAGAAGAATAAAAGAAAAACCCGCCCAGGAAATAAAAGATAAAACTGAAAAGGATCAATGGCACATTGATGCTGGTGAATACCTTTTGCACACCACCCACCATCCCGGTAACGGCATTTCCGCCGCCTGAAGCTTTGGTAATATTATACACGATAAAAATAAAAGCTATCCAGAGAAAAAACTGAGTCAGCGCTACCAGGCCAATGCCGATGATCTTGCCGAGCATCAGCTGGAAGGGTTTCACCGAGGAAACGATCACCTCTGCGATACGGTTGGTCTTTTCTTCCATCACACCCATCATCACCTGTGAACCATAGATGAGCAGGATGATATAAATAAGAAAACCGGCCACATAGCCGATACTCCCGGCAATCCTGGAATCAGCCGTTTCATCGTTGATGTTTTTGGATACCAGGTTTACTTTGCTGCTGCTGAGAATTTCTTTTTTAATTTCATCAATACCCAGTTTTTCATTTTTGATCTCGTTCCAGATATTGTTGAGTTTGTTCTCAACAGGTGAAGACGCCGTGGTGCCCAATGTTTTGTCTGTTTTCAATTCCAGTCCCTTTAAGCCGCTTTCCCAATGCACATCGGCCGGAATTAATACATAACCATCATATCCCAGTCTTTTGAAATTTTCTTTCAAACTGTCAACCGGAATATCTACCAGTGAAAGAACCGATGAGCTGTCCTGTTGATTTTCCCGCTCAATTTTTCCCTTGTCAAAATAACCGGAAGAATCAATCACCGCCACTTTCAGCCTCGTTTGTCCTTTTGAGCCGAGATAACCCAGACCAAAAATTAGTCCTAGGTAGAGCAGCGGAAAAAGAATGGTGCTGATGATAAATGTTTTTTTCCTCACTCTAGTAAGGTATTCCCGTTGTATGATGAGTAATATCTTATTCATGGTATGAAGTGATTAATGATTTAAACTAAGTTTTGATCAAACTGGCGGGCAGTGGGTGTGCCTTCCACCAGTCGAATAAAAATATCGTTGAGTGAAGGAAGTATTTCATTAAATGAATGAATCTCGACGCCCTGTTGCAAGAGGAATTGTAGTACATCATTGGGACGGTGTCCTTCCCTGATTTTTACGATATGTGTATGCTCTTTGCCTGAAACAAAATCGTACGGCGCCAGGCCATTGCTTACCGGCAGCTTGTCGGCACCGATGCTGAACAGGTTTTCTTTAAAATCCTGCTTCACCGTTTTCACAGTGCCATCCAGTATTTTTTTGCCTTTATTTACAAGGACGATCTGGTCACAAATTTCTTCAACCTGCTCCATACGGTGTGTGCTGAAGATAATCGTGGAGCCGTTTTGCGCCAGCTTATAAATTTCGTCTTTGATAAGGTTGGTATTCACCGGGTCCAGCCCGCTGAAGGGTTCGTCGAGAATGATAAGTTTAGGTTCATGCAGCACAGTGGTTACAAATTGCAGTTTCTGGCTCATTCCTTTTGAGAGGTCTTCCACTTTTTTGTTCCACCAGCTCTCCATTTCAAACCGGATAAACCATTGTTTGATCTTGCGAAGGGCTTCATGACGGGGCAGCCCCTTCAATTGCGCCAGGTACATGGTTTGCTCCCCGATCTTCATTTTTTTATACAGCCCTCTTTCTTCGGGCATATAACCAATGCGTCCTACATCATTGATAGGGTCAAATTTTTTACCGTCAAAAATGATCTCCCCTTCATCGGGATAGAAAATGCCGGTGATCATCCGGATTACTGTGGTCTTGCCGGCGCCATTGGGGCCGAGCAAACCAAATATTTTTCCTTTTTCCAGTGAAAAACTGATGTCATCTACTGCCTTTTGATTGGCAAAATATTTTTTCAGGTTTCGCAGTTCCAGTAAGGCCATAATGCATGGTTTTGCGGGTCAAATATAAAATACCACAACAAACCGGCAGTTTATAATCGGTAAAAAGCCAAAAATCGGGAGTAAACTGCATGTTTAAATAAAAATAATTAGACCCTGTTCTTGTTTTTTTATCAATTTCGCTCCGAAATACTACTTAAAAAATGTACCGTATCTTTTTCAGGAGCTGTGTTATCATTGTTGTGTCAGTTTTTTTCAGCAGTTGGGGTTTCCTGGTGCATCGCACCGTGCACCAACTTGCAGTGTATCAGCTTCCCTCATCCATTCAGCCTTTCTTTTATAACCATATGGAGTACCTGGTGCAACATTCGGTGAGACCGGATCAGCGCCGCAATGATGACAGTACCGAAGCGCCAAAACATTTCATAGACCTGGAAGTGTTTGGCGATTCAGCCGCCTGGAAAATGCCTTTCAAATGGGAAGATGCGGTGCGAATTCATACAAAAGACAGCCTGGTTAAATATGGATATGTTCCTTTTCATATTACCACGATGAAAAACAGGCTGACGAATGCATTCCGCTCAGGCAGCAGGGACAGCATTTTATTTTATGCTGCCGATTTGGGTCATTACATTGGTGATGCCAATGTGCCATTGCACACGTCACTCAATTATGACGGCCAGCTGACCAATCAGAAAGGATTACACAGCCTTTGGGAGTCCATGATACCCGAGATCGAAATAGAACAATACAAACTTTACAACAGTAAAAAAGCAAAATATATTGCTAACCCTGAGCAAGCAGTCTGGAATTGTATTCGCCGGGCACACCAACTGTTGCCGGCTGTGTTTGAAAAAGAAATAGAAGCTTCTAAGGATTTTACGGACTCTTCTAAATTCAGGACACAGGTACGCAGGGGAAGGGAAGTGAAGTCATTTTCTTCTGCATTTGCAAAAGCCTATAGCAAACAATTGGGTAAAACGATCAACGATCAGTTACTCCATTCCGCACAAATGATCGCTGATTTCTGGTATACAGCATGGGTGGATGCGGGTAAGCCTGATCTTTCCGGGCTGATGACTATTCCGCATGGAAAAGAGCAAAAGCAACAATTGAAACAAGAATTGAAAGCCTGGAAAAACAATGAACTGATTGCAAAGAAACTGCTTATTGCCCGCAAGCAGGCGCCAGAACAGCCGTGATCATTTCCGCCACTCTCTCTCCATCCATCGCTGCGCTGACAATGCCACCGGCATAACCTGCCCCTTCTGCACAGGGATATAAATTTTCTGCCTGCGGATGCTGCAATGTTACCTGATGCCGGGGAATGCGGACCGGCGAAGAAGTTCTTGATTCTGTGGCCACAACAACGGCCTCATTGCTGAAATATCCTCTCATTTTTTTGCCAAATTCTTTAAACGCCTGCTGAAGCCTTGAATGAATAAACTCCGGCAGCACCTCTTTCAGTTCTACAGATTGAATGCCGGGAAGGTAAGAGCAGGAAGGAAGGGTAGATGATAATTTTTGGGTTGAAAAGTCAACCATCCTTTGAGCAGGCGCAACAAATTTTCCACCCCCTGCAGCAAAAGCTTTTTGCTCCACTGCCTGCTGAAAATGCATTAACAGCAAAGGATCTTTTTCATTTTTTGTTTTGAGATAGGTCCAGGCGTCTTTTTGTTCCACCGTCACCACAATTCCGCTGTTGGCATATGGATTATTTCTTTTGGAAGGGCTCCAGCCGTTCACTACCAGTTCGCCAGGAGAAGTAGCCGCAGGTTCAATGATACCGCCGGGACACATACAAAAGGAAAAAACGCCTTTCCCTTCCACCTGTTGCACCAGGCTGTAAGATGCTGGCGGCAAAAAAGGATCTCTTAAAGTGCAGTGATATTGCGAACTATCAATTAATGACTGCGGATGCTCTACTCTCACACCAAGGGCAAAGGGTTTTGCCTCAACCAGCAGTTGTTTGTCATACAGCAATTGAAATATATCACGGGCAGAATGTCCTGTGGCTAGAATAAAGGCATCTGCTTCAAAGATATTTCCACAGGCTGTTTTTACGGCAGTAATGCGTCCTTTATTCAAAAGAAGATCGGTCACTTTTTTTTCAAACTGGAAGGTGGCGCCGCAACTGAGCAATTGTTTACGCATTGCTGTGATGATTTGAGGCAGCTTGTTGGTGCCAATATGCGGGTGAGCTTCAAACAGGATCTTTTCTTCAGCGCCAAAATGAACAAAGAGATGCAGGATGCGGTTCAAATCACCCCTTTTGGTGCTGCGGGTATATAATTTGCCGTCGCTGTATGTACCGGCACCGCCTTCGCCAAAGCAATAATTGCTTTCAGGGTTCACTTCTCCTTCTTTATTCAGCCTGGCAAGGTCTCTTCTTCTTGATCTTACGTCTTTTCCTCTTTCGAGCAGGATGGGTTGGATACCCGCTTCGGCCAGTTTCAGTGCAGCAAATAAACCAGCGGGGCCGGCGCCTATTATTACAACTCTTTTTTTTGCCTGATGCACATCCCTGAAACGGAATTCCGGTTTATCCCTTGGCAGCAAAGGTTCATTGATAAAAGCTTTCACTGAAATGTTTACCACAGGCTTCCTGCTTCGGGCATCCACGGAGCTTTTCAATATATGATAGCCGGTTACTGCAGCAGGCTTCACCGCTTCAGCACGGGCAATGTATTTTTTTACGGTCTCATCGTCGGCTGCTTCAGCCGGGAGCAGTTTTAATGTGATGATTTTTTGCATGCGGCCAGGTTTTTATCCTGAAACGATCAGAAATGCAGATCAAAAATATACAGTCCCGCCGGTAGTATAAAAAAGAAAGGCCGGATGAAAATTCCGGCCTTGTCGAATTAGAACTATTATCAGCTTTCTTTATTTCTTTTTCTTTTTATTGAACATTTTAATTGCTGCATAAATTTGTATGCCTTCGTTCAGGCAGGTGTATGTTTCCGGTCGGGTGCTCACATCCTTGGTGCCGCTCATATACCTTGCGCCAATACCTACTTTTTTGGCTGCCCATGTTTCAATACCGGCAGTCCATCCCAGGTCAATATCCTTGGTCCGGGTTGTAACATCATAATCCGGGGCTTGCTTATTTCTGTTTGTTGCCCGTATCAAAAAATCGCATTGCGGGCCTGCAAAAACCCTTACTTCCGGAAATACGTTGTACTTGAGAACAAGCGGAACAGAGAAATAATTGAAACGGAAGTTTTCCAAGCCAAAATCCAGGTCTTCTACTTTTCCGCCCATCTGGGAATAAAGGAAACTGGCTTCTATGGCGAATTTTTTGCCTATGGTTCTTTCTGCAAAGAAGCCGAATGCAACACCGCCTTTGTGTGAGATGTCATAAGTGTCATATTCAACCGGTGTGCGGAATGTGCTCATGTTCACACCGGCTTTTACCCCGGTAGTCGTTTTCTTTTCCTGCCCTGAAGCATATGTGGCAGTTATGGCAAAAAAGATAAATAGTGTAAAATACTTTCTCATGTCAGATCATGTTTTGGTAATATACAAATGTAATAATATTTGCCATTCGGCCTGCTGTCAGCCATTGTTTTTTGCATGCGCAGAAAAAAGACCAAAATACTCCTCAAAAAGTGAGGATTCTTTTTATTTGCAGGCGAATTCTGGCTACCTTCAATTTGGCTCTGCAGCATGAAAAAAATTATTCTTCTCATATCTGCCAGCTGGCTGATCGCTGCTGGTTCCTGTACCCGGTATTTCAGGCCGGCATCCTTAGGATATACCAATTACCAGGTTAAAACAGATCAGACTGCAGATACTGCACTTGCTGCTTTATTACTTCCTTATAGTGATAGTGTTAACAAAAGCATGAACGAAGTAGTGGGAGTTTCAACTGTCATGCTGGAAAAAAAGCGTCCGGAGTGTACAATGGGCAATTTTATGACAGATGCTATACTGGAGATGGCCCGGCAAAAATTCGGCAAACGGGTGGACGTGGCTTTTGTAAATTATGGAGGAATGCGGATGACACAGGTGGCAGCCGGTGAATTGACCAGGGGAAAGATTTTTGAAATGATGCCCTTTGAGAATTTGCTGGTCCTTCAGGAAATAAAAGGTTCGGTTTTGCAGGAGTTTCTTGATCAAATCGCAGCCTGGGACGGCTGGCCCGTAGCCGGAATGACGATGCAGATAAAAGATAAGAAGGCAGTAAATGTGTTGATTGGCGGCAAGCCGCTTGATCCAACAGCTGTTTATGTGGTGGCCAATTCAGATTATGTAGCCAATGGTGGGGATGGCCTCACCTTTTTAAGGAGTATCCCCCAGCAAAATATTGGCTACCTGGTGCGGGATTCATTTTTTGATTATATAAAATGGCTGAAAGCCCAGGGAAAAAATATTGCTCCTAAACTTGAAAACCGGGTGACCCATGCAGACTAGGAAAAAATTTATCAAACATGCGGCATTATCTGCCGGTGCCTTGCTGGCCGGTCCTTCTTTGCTGGAAGCTGCAGCGGAACTGGCACCGGTAAAGTTAACAATCCTGCATACCAATGATGTGCACAGCCGGCTGGAACCTTTCCCTATGGACGGAAGCCGCAACCAGGGTCTTGGAGGTGTGGTGGCGAGAACCGGGCTGATCCATAAAATAAGACAACAGGAAGAACATATTGTATTGCTGGATGCAGGTGATATTTTCCAGGGCACTCCATATTTTAATTTTTATAAAGGTGAACCTGAAATTAAAGCCATGTCGGCTATGGGTTATGATGCCTGCACAATAGGCAATCATGATTTTGATGCAGGACTGGAAAACCTCGCTACGCAATTGACCCGCTATGCCAGTTTCCCGATGCTGGTTTGCAACTATGATTTCAGCGGCACACCGATGGAAAACAAATCAATCCCGTATAAAGTGATAAAAAAAGGAAAACTGAAAATCGGCATATTGGGTGTGGGCATTGAAATGAAAGGACTGGTACCGGATAATCTTGCGGCCGGTACGAAATACCTTGATCCAGTCCAGAAAGCAAACGAGACTGCCTATGAGTTGAAAAAGTCACATAAATGCGATATGATCATTTGTTTGTCTCACCTGGGTTATCCTTACAAAGGTTATGAAAGGGTGAATGATGTAACGGTCGCTGCTGAATCAGAATATATAGACCTCATTATCGGCGGCCATACACATACTTTTATGGATGAACCTGCTGTTGTGAAGAATAAAAATGGCAATGATGTGGTGATAAACCAGGCCGGTTGGGCAGGGCTGGTTTTAGGCAGACTTGATTTTGAATTTTCCAAATTTTCGGGCAAAAAAATGATGAAATCGCAGGCTATTTCAATTACGAAAAAATCACCCGAATAAAAATTTTTTTTTATCTCAGAATTGTAGATATTCGCCGTCCTGTCCAACTTTTTTTATTGACATCGTGTGAAGAAGATTCCAGGACATTTTTTCAAAGAATATAACTTAACCCGATATACAAACTGCTTATTGACAGATGGAGAAAAATGCTGAAAAAGTCTGGGGCAATTGTTTAAAGATCATCAAGGATATTGTTGAATGGCAGCATTACAAAACATGGTTTGAACCTATCCATCCTGTTTCCCTGAAAAATAATATTCTCGTTATCCAGGTGCCCAGCCAGTTTTTTTTCGAATATCTCGAAGAACATTATGTAAATTTATTAGCGAAGACGTTGAAAAGAGAATTGGGCAAAGAGGCCCGTCTTGAATATCGCATCATGGTGGACAGCGGTAACAGCAAGAACAAACCAGTCACCATGGATGTAAGCGGGCATGGTTATAAAACTTATTCCAATAACGAAATGGACTTTCCTTTAGTCATAAGTAATCCTGTAAAGAATCCCTTCGTTATACCGGGTTTGAAAAAAATGCAGATTGACCCGCAGCTCAACTCTGCTTACACATTTGAAGCGTTTATAGAAGGTGATTGCAACAGGGTAGCCCGCCGTGCCGGAAAAACAGTGGCGGAAAAACCCGGCGCCAATTCTTTTAACCCATTGGTGATCTATGGTGGGGTGGGTTTGGGCAAGACACACCTGGCCCAGGCTATCGGTAACGAAGTAAAGCGATCTCATCCAAACAAAGTGGTGTTGTATGTGAGTTCAGAAAAGTTCATCAACCAGTTCATGGATCACAGCCGCAACAATGCGATTAATGATTTCATTCATTTCTACCAGTTGATTGATGTGTTGATCATTGATGATGTGCAGTTTTTTGCAAAGGCCGAGAAATCTCAGGATGCTTTCTTTGCTATTTTTAATCACCTGCATCAGTCGGGCAAACAGCTTATTCTTACTTCTGACAAACCCCCGAAAGATCTTGAAGGAGTGCAGGAAAGATTACTGAGCCGGTTTCGCTGGGGCCTCAGCGCCGATCTGCAGGTGCCGGACTATGACACCCGGATTGATATCCTGGAAAGAAAAATGAAGAATGACGGGTTGGAAATGCCCAAAGAAGTGGTGAAATATATTGCCTATAATATCAATAGCAATGTGCGGGAACTGGAAGGGGCCTTGATATCACTCTTGGCACAATCTTCGCTAAACCGAAGGGAGATTGATTTAGACTTAGCCAAAAAAGTGTTACGCAATTTCATCAAATCATCCAGTAAAGAGATCACCATCGAAACCATCCAGCGCATGGTTTGCGAATACTTCGATGTTTCTTACGATAAGTTATTACAAAAAACCCGCAAACGGGAGATCGTACAGGCCCGCCAGATAACAATGTACCTCGCAAAAGCGTTCACTAAAAACTCATTAAAAACCATTGGCGAGCATTTTGGTGGCCGTGATCATACCACCGTGATCCATTCCTGCCAGACGGTGAAGGACCTGATGGATACGGACAGCGTTTTCAGGGAAAATGTGTTGGAACTGCAGCAAAAAGTGCAGTTGGCTGCTATGTAAGATATTTTCAATGTTGCCAATAATTTATTGAATCAACCCCGGCCGAATCGTTGGGGTTTTTTGTTTCCTGGCATATAGAAAAGAAAAAGCCCTGCATTTGCAGAGCTTTTGTCGGGAGGACAGGATTCGAACCTGCGACCCCCTGGTCCCAAACCAGGTATTCTACCCGGCTGAACTACCTCCCGTGCCATATTAAAACAGCCTGTCGGACTTTGCAGGCTATGCGGTGAGAGAGGGATTCGATCCGCCATTGGGCGGAACAACTTTAATGTCGTCATTCCTCTTCAGGAATATCATAAGCCTCTTCATCGCTGCGGTGAGGGAGGGATTCGATCCGCCATTGGGCGGAACAACTTTAAGGTCGTCACTCCTCTACAGGAATATCATAATCCTCTTCATCGCTGCGGTGAGGGAGGGATTTGATCCGCCATTGGGCGGAACAACTTTAAGGTCGTCACTCCTCTACAGGAATATCATAATCCTCTTCATCGCTGCGGTGAGGGAGGGATTCGAACCCTCGGTACAACTTTAAGGTCGTACGACGGTTTAGCAAACCGTTGATTTCAGCCACTCATCCACCTCACCGGCTGCCCTTTTTCAGGGGGTGGCAAAAATAAAGATTAATTGCTTATTGGCAAGAATCTTTTACTAAAGAAGTAAGGGATAAATTGCTTTTTCTGATTCCTTATTATCTCCCCATCCATCCTCCATCTACTGTTACGATCGTCCCATTCATATAATCAGAAGCTGGAGAAGAAAGAAAAACAAAAGCACCGGTCAAATCTTCAGGAGTTCCCCAGCGATTTGCGGGTATTCTTGATAAGATAGCTGCATTTCTTTCTGCATCGGCTCTCAATTGTGCGGTATTGTCGGTGGCAATATAGCCGGGTGCAACTCCATTCACATTCACGCCATGTTTTGCCCATTCGTTGGCAAAAGCTTTTATCAAAGAAGCAATAGCACCTTTGCTGGCTGCATAGCCGGGAACTGTGATGCCACCCTGGAAAGAAAGCAACGAAGCAGTGAAGACAATTTTACCAGCTCCCTGTTCAACCATTCTTTTGCCGATCTCTCTTGTCAGGATGAACTGCGCATTTAAATTGATATTGATAATAGTGTCCCAGTATTCATCAGGATGCTCTGCAACGGGTTTTCTCATAATATGCCCGGCGTTATTGATGAGAATATCAATTTTCGGATGATCGGCTTTTACTTTTTCAATAAAGCTATACAGCGATTTTCTATCAGCAAGATCACATTGATAAGTATAGAATTTCTTTCCTGCTGCCTGCACTGCCTTTTCCACTTCGCTGCCCGGTTCGGGTTTGGAGCTTACACCTATTATGTCGGCGCCTGATTCTGCCAATGCGATGGCGATAGCTTTACCAATACCACGGCTGCTGCCGGTTACTAGAGCCAGTTGCCCATCTACCCTGAAATTGAGCATAGTTAATCATTAATAGTTATAGTAAGGTTTGAACCGGAACCGGATCCATGTCAGTGAATACCATATTTTCTCCGGCCATGGCCCAGATAAAGGAATAGCTGGCTGTTGCCACTCCGCTGTGGATGCTCCATGCTGGAGAAAGAATGGCCTGTTCATTATTCAGAAATATATGTCTTGTTTCATGCGGCTCACCCATGAAATGAATGATACGTTGTCCTTCGGGAAGATCGAAATAAAAATAAGATTCCATCCTGCGGTCATGTAAATGCGGCGGCATAGTGTTCCAGATACTTCCTTTCTTGAAGTTGGTTACACCCAGTACCAACTGGCAGCTTTGAATGCCGTCGTTGTGAATGTATTTATTGATGACCCTGTGATTGTTGTTGTCAAGACTTCCCGTTTCAGCCGGTGATGCTTCAGCAGGTTTCATTAAACGGGTAGGATATTCCATGTGGGCAGGACAAGAGAAGAAAATAAATTTGGCAGCGGAAGTTTTGTTGACGCTGCTGAAAACAATTTTCTGTTTTCCTTTACCTATGTAAAGGCAGTCCTGCTTTTCCATATCAAACTTTTCTCCATCAACAGTCACATAGCCGTTTCCTGCAATGTTGATGATGCCTATCTCCCGGCGGCTCAGAAAATATTCAGCTTTAAGCGACTCATAGGTTCCCAGTTGCAAAGACTGGTCAACAGGATGGGCAGCGCCAACGATCATCCGGTCGTAGTGCGTATAGACACATTCAATTTTATCTGCCTGTACGAGATTTTCAAGTAGAAATTTATCTCTTACCTGTTGTGTATTATATTTTGCAAAATCTTCGGGGTGCACCTGGTGAATGATCTTCATGCTAGAGATTTTTGGTAAGTAATGGCAAAATAAAGCTGCGGGAGTAAAGCTAATTCAAACATCAATATGAAAAACCTGCAGAAATTCCGGGAACGTTTCCGGACAAAAATATTTTCCTATTTTGAATATGAAAGGGTAACAGTTTTGGCAAAAACAGAAGATTGGTAAATTAGCATAAGTTCTGTATCCGGTCCAACCTATATAAAGCTAAAAGTGAGTTTGTGTACAGGAAAAGAAATCGAGGCGTCATCATTCCGGAAAGTGTTGTTTCCTCAATTGCTGAATAATAGTTATTTTAAAAATAAACCAGGCAATCATGAAAAATACTGGGCTGTGTATTATTGCAATATTTCTTTTTACAGGAGATACTTTAGCACAGATACTATCACCCAATGGTAATAAACCTCCTGTAAAGCCAGCAGATACGGAAGTGTATGAGCCGGTTCCCAAAGTGGTGCAGGCAGGTAAGACCTTTGACCAGCCGCCTTCCGATGCTATTATTTTATTTGATGGAAAAAACCTGGATGAATGGGAATCTTCCAGGGATAAATCGGATGCAAAATGGAAGGTAGAGAATGGTACTATGGTCGTTGATAAAAAGTCCGGTGATATTCAAACGAAGAAAACATTCACCAATTACCAGCTGCATATTGAGTTCCAGATTCCTTCATACATCACCGGCAGCGGGCAGAGCCGGGGCAATAGCGGTGTGTTCCTGGCAGCAACAAACGGGAAAGCCGGCGGTTATGAAATACAGGTGCTGGATGGTTACAACAATGAAAACAAGACCTACGTAAATGGCATGGTAGGCAGCATTTATAAACAATCTATTCCCCTGGTTAATCCTGCCCGCAAAGCCGGTGAATGGAATGTGTATGATATTATCTGGACAGCTCCAGTTTTTGATGATAGCGGTAATGTGAAATCAAAAGCCCGCATGACAGCTTTTTTAAACGGGGTGTTGGTGCAAAACAATTTTGAACTGCAGGGTGAAACGGCTTATATCGGAACACATGTTTACAGTAAGCATGGTCCTTCTCCCATAAAGCTGCAGGCACATGGCGATCCGAGTGAACCGATCAGCTATAGAAATATCTGGCTTCGGGAATTGTAA
>CAYPOD010000006.1:0-128995 GCA_964412375.1 uncultured Chitinophaga sp.
CTGCTCATCAAGTGTTCGCTTATCATAATCCTCAATCAGCATGGCTGTTTTAATATCCGGGTATTTTTCATGCAGGTATTGCAATGTTCGGAAATCAAAGGACTGTATGATCACCCTGTTCTGTATCCCCTTTTCTTTGATCACCGCCATCAGCAATTCCACAAACTCTGCGGGTTGGGGATGAAAGATATCATCGCCTGCCGGTAAACATTTTGTTTCGATATTAAAATATGGAGGCGGTCTCCGGGCCACCGACATATAAGCCCTTACACTGTCGAGCAAATCACTTAGCAGTGGCTTCTGCACTTTTAGTTTTTTCTGCCAGGGAAATCTCGGGTGAGGTTTCATACCGACATCATACTGCTGCACTTCAGCGTAATCCATCCGGTAAATATTCAGTCGTTTCTCTTCTTCAGCGGTCACATAGCTGCCATCAGGTTTGGTGGAAATCTCATGGCCAAACCATGGCTCATGCGATAAGATCACTTTTTTATCTTTTGTGATCACCACATCCATTTCCAATGTGGTCATGCCAAGACTCAAAGCCGTTCGCATAGCCGGCCAGGTGTTTTCGGGCATCAGGCCGCGGCTGCCGCGGTGTCCTTGTTTGTCAAAATTTGTAACCATCCTGATTGAATCATTGCTGTTTACAGCAGGACTGGCCATTCCTGTTGCTTTCTGTTTGCCTTTACATGAAAAGAGCAATGCCAACAGCAGAATTTTTCCCGCAAGCAAACATCTCATTTATCAAATACTTTTGATTTTCTTTCATCCATCCAGTTGCCAACTATTTTTCCGTCGCCTTCCTGTTGTTTCAGTTGCCGTACTATATTATCATAGCTTTTCTCATCCCGGTTCTGGCTGAGCTTATACACATTATCCAGTTCCGTAACTTCCATTTCAAATCCAACGATCGCTTTCCTTAGTTTGGAGAGGTATTCTTCCGGCAAATTGTCATAAATGGTGGTAGAAGCTTTATTTCCATTTTCAAAGTATAAGGTAAATCTTTTCAGAAAGTCTATCAGCCATTGTTCATCCTTCCATTTTACTTCACCCCTTGCATGAATGGAGATATAATTCCAGGTGCTGGCCTGTTGTAAATTTCCCGTATAATAAGTGCCACTGACATAAGTATGTGCCCCGGTGAACACAACCAGTGCCTGAGGGTTTTCTGCCAAAGCCTTTTCATGGGTCATTTTCCGGGCAATATGTCCCTGCAAAAAAAGCTTGCCATCCCTTTCTTCAATCAATACCGGGATCTGTGTCACTTCGGCCCTTCCTTTTTTGTCATGGGCAATCAACAGCACAAAGGGATGCTGCCGCATGAAGTCAAGAATTTTTTCCCGGTCATGTTCTTTATAATGCGGATAATTATACATGTGGTGAAATTACAATTTCCCCAAAAAAGCCACGCAACGTTTCTTCCACAGCCATTGTCAGTCCAAAAAAATTGATCGTTATGAAAAGAACACTTATCCTTTTAACATTCTTCTGCCTCACCCTGAAAGGTTTCAGCCAGCCCCTGCAAACTGTGAATGCCGTGCTGAACGATGAGAGTTATATCGCTGTTTTCGGGCAGCAGCCAGGTGCCGAAACGGATGAAAAGCTTCGTATCCGCACACATCTATATTATGTGGGAAACCTGCTGCTGAAAGCTTCTTCCGATCATCTCAGCTATGAGCAATGGATGAACCGGAGGAAAATAATTGACATACTTCATCAATACAATGAAGCGGGCCGGTTTCCTGTAAACAGGGATTATCCCGGCGAAAGAAAACCCTGCTTTATTGATGCTGACGGCAATATTTGCGCAGTGGGTTATCTCATCGAACAAACCAAAGGCAGGGAAATGGCCGAAGCCATCAATGCAAAATACCAGTATGAACTTTTAATGGATATGGATGAACCGGCGATAGCGGCCTGGGCAGAAGAATTTGGTCTGACCCTCGAAGAATGTGCAATGATACAACCTGTCTATGGTCCCTTACCAGATCCCGGAACCAGCTATACTGACATCAAAACAGGTTATGGTATCAGTTCTTCATTAGTTGGCGGCAGCAATATCTTTATCACAGCGGCCAATTTGAACGGCAAATGGAAGAACAGCAAAACGATTTCCTATATAGGACTAGCCAGTGGCACCACCCAGATAGTGATGGGGCTAGCCAATATCCGCAGAACAACATTCTCAGGTAATATAAACGGCCCGGGTACTTATACTTCTTACCGTTCACAAAATAATTTATCCTATGTAAACATTGCTGCCGGCACGGCCACACTGGTCAGCAGCATCATGAATCTTGCGATGCATAAGAAAAATGCTGAGAGAAAAACAACTTTAGGGGTGTATAGTGTTCCCAACTCTGCCAACGCTGTTTCCATGGGGCTTTCTTTCAGCCGTCGTATCTGATGATTGCCAAACCTTATTCCTATAGTTCAAAAAAAAGAAGTTGCGATTGAGCAACTTCTTTTTTTATATACTGTTTACAATGTCAGCTGATAGCTTCCGCCACTTTACCGGTATTCATGTTGGCATTGCGCATAGCCACACTACGAACCACCTGTGCTGCAAAATTTTCAAACGCATTTTTGGTTATTACATCATCACTCATCATCACCGGCACTCCCTGGTCGCCTCCTTCACGAATGCTTTGCACCAGCGGTATTTGTCCCAGGAAAGGCATTTCATATTCATCAGCCAGTTTCTTGCCCCCGTCCTTTCCAAAAATATAATATTTGTTGCCGGGTAGTTCAGCGGGAACAAAATAACTCATGTTCTCCACCAGCCCGATGATGGGCACATTCAGTTGCGCCTGTCCAAACATGGCAATGCCTTTTTTGGCATCGGCCAGCGCCACATCCTGCGGAGTGGTTACGATCACCACTCCCGTCACCGGCACGATCTGCATCAGTGTAAGATGAATATCACCTGTTCCCGGCGGCATATCAATAATGAGGTAATCCAGTTCATCCCAAAATACATCGGTAACAAATTGCCGGATAGCGCTGCTCGCCATCGGGCCTCTCCACACTACGGCATTTTTTTCATCCACCAAAAAACCGATACTCATCAGTTTGATGCCAAAACGTTCCATCGGGATGATCATGCCTTTGCCTTCTACCTCCATCATCATTGGTCTTTCACCACGAAGGCCAAACATGATAGGTACACTCGGCCCGTAAATATCTGCATCCATCAGTCCCGCTTTAGCACCTCCGAGTGATAAGGCCAAAGCAAGATTGGAAGCCACTGTTGATTTTCCCACACCGCCTTTGCCACTCACCACTGAAATGATATTTTTCACTTTCGGCAGTACAGCGCCGGCATCAGTCCGTTTCGTAGTAGTGTTGGCAGTGAATTTCACATTCACCACAGCTTCTTTATTTACCAGCATCTTCACGGCATTCACACAGGCATTTTTGATCATGTCTTTCATCGGGCAGGCCGGGGTGGTGAGCACCACGGTGAAGGAAACATAATTGCCTTCAATTTCTATATCCTTTACCATGTTCAGTGTCACAAGGTCTTTGCCGAGATCGGGTTCCTGCACATTACTAAGGGCTTCGAGTATCTTCTCCTGTGTCATTTACTGCTAAGTTTTAATATGAAAATGAATTCCGGTTTTAGTTCCCGGTTATTTCTCCGGGCCAAATACCCCAAATACTTGTTAAAAAATCTTTGAACTGCAAAGGTAACCATTGACCGGGGCAAAATGTTTTACGTTTATAGGAACTTGTCTTTATTTTTGGCACAGTGAAGAAAATTTTACAATACACCCTGCTTGCTGCTTTTCTGTTTCCCCTGACCGCAAAAGCCCAATTTGAAACCGCCAGAGATTCAGTTGTTCAATTGTATGGCATCATTATGACCGCCGACAGCCTGGTGGGTATTCCTGCCGTGAGTGTGGTGGTGAAAGGACAAAACCGCGGAACCATTACCAACAGCCAGGGAGTCTTTTCAATTGTTGTGCTCAAAGGAGATGAAGTGGAGTTCACCCATGTCAGTTATAAATCCAAAACGATCAGCATTCCCCGCACATTGGAAGGCAGCCAGTACAGCGTGGTGCAACTGATGGTGGCCGATACTGTTTATCTTCCTGCCACTATCATAAGGCCGAGGCCGACACCAGAACAGTTTGCCCGTGATTTTGTCAATACCAAAGTTGATGATGACGAATACGAAATTGCCCGGAAAAATACTTCAGCAGCCAAACGAAGGGTGTTGATGCGGACAGTGCCCGGCGATGGAGGCGAAGCCACCAAGATGCAGTTCAACAAGATTGCCAACAGGGCCGTTTACCAGGGGCAAACACCACCCATGAATATCTTCAACCCGGCTGCATGGGCCGAATTCATACAGGCATGGAAACGGGGGGATTTTAAGAATAAGAATTAGCGTTTGAGTTTCTCTTCGTACGTTTTGATCCAGTCCTTCACACTGATCTTCTTCATCAGTTCACCAATTAGTTTATAAGGTATATGTTCCGGCTTTTTGAAGCGGACACAGCTTTTGCCCATATCCAGCCTAGCCGTACTGTGCTTGGGATACTCAGTGGTGAACCATTTCAGCAACTCAGGATTGGCATAGATGCCCATATGGTAGAAAGCAATAAAGTTCTTTTGCGAGGCAATACCGGCAAAGGGCAGCGGGTCTTTGGGATTGCAATGATAGCCTGCCGGGTAGATCTCATGCGGCACTGCATAGCCCATCATGCCATACCCCATCATTTCTTTAAAACCCGTGGGCAGGTTTTTGCGGATCGTGTCCCGCAGTTTGATCATGGCTTCTTTTCTGTCAGCAGGTAATTCCTTTATATATTGATCAGGTGTGGTTGCTTTAGAGATCATAGTCATCTGTTTGCATAAATATAACGCAATTCCAAAACACACTTATTTTCACCGGGCCTGATAATTACTAATATTTAATGCCATGCCTGTCAGCGCTGCCTGCAATATACAGGGCAAAAGCAGCAATAGCCATGTCTTTCAGCACAGCAATAAAAGCCAGTTGGCTGGTTTCCGGTGAGCCTGCCTGACGGTATATAGGCCAATGTATCATCAGCACTGAAAGGATCAGCAACAAGGCCAGCAGAAAGGCCACCACTTTCACAAATTTGTTGATGATTAATGATAATGCGGCCAGGATGTAGGCCACTCCCACCACATAAACCGCATTGATTCCGCCGGGCAGGTTACCCGGTACATATTCTACCAGGTTTTTGGGATACTGAAAATGATAAACACCAAAAACGATCATCACTACAGACAAGAGGTAGATAGCAATGCGGGAAATGATTTGCTGTGTCATAACGAAGTGATTTAAGGTGAAACAAATGGATTAAGTTCAACCTACAGGCTGCAGCCTGTATCATGCGGTAGTTAAACGGAAGCAGGAAGTCTCGATCAATCAACCAATAACTATTAACTATTAACTATTAACCATTAACTTTTTTACCATTAACTGTTACCTATTGAATATACTTTCCCAATTTCTTAATCTCTCTTTTTTATCTTCAGCCTGTAACGCAACACCGCATCATTATTATACATCACATGCAGCCATTGAATGTTTTCTGAAAGAACGGCAAAGCGGTATTGCACTCTGGAACTGCTGCCCATCTCCTGCGGATGCACATAGGCATAGAGATGTGTTTGCAGCGAATCCGGATCCCAAAGTGAATCAGGTACTATATCCGGAATCATCCTGGTTGTTTCCAGTTCTAAGTGAATGGTATCTCCGACTGCCGCTTCAATGATGCCGCTGGCCGGGGAAAAAGAAGTGATCCCATACTTTACAAAAGAACGTTGTCGAAATGGAGTGTGCCGGAACTCCTGCAGCAGCGGCGGGTCTTGCAGCAATGTCCAGCGGATGTCATCGGGATAATGATGACGGCTGAATTTTTCCGGCGGGGTCAGGAAATAGTAATCATCATAATGCCGCACAAACTGCCCGGAAGGCATGGCAATATACCCGCTTGCCCAGGTAACATCCAGCAGGTGCCACCGGCCGTCAATATTCACTGCATTCCAGGAATGGTTGGAACGGAACCTTGCCCTTGCTTCATGCGGGCCGCTGCGGGCATAACCTGTGATGATCTCTGCACGGATGCCAGCATGATCGCATAGCGACTGGAACAGGCGGGCATAGCCTTCACAAACAGCCACCCGGTCCTGCAACACTTTTTCAGCCATCCTTTCGGTGAGTGGTTTCAGTGCAGCCGTGTCATTTTCTTCCGGAAAAACCGGCCAACCTTTGTCTTTGATCTTTCTTCGGGCAAATGGCAAAGCAGTGCGGTAAGCGATATTTTCTGTGATCCAGTAAAAGATGGCTTTCACTTTTTGCAGTTCTGTTGTGCAGGAAGCGGTGATGCGAAGGGCAAGATTAGCAGGATCATTTTCTACTGCCTGTTTCACCGGTTTGGCGGCTTTGCTGAAATCTCTCGCATGGCTTTGTGCAAAAACCACGGAATAAAGAAAAAGCAGGCATATCGTAAGCGCCACTTTCATGAGGCAGGTGAAAGCAGTATAAAGTTATACAAATTGCCGCAAGGTTGACCGAAAGCTTATCAACGGTTATCTGCTTCTGAAAAAATATTAACCCTTGTGAAAGCCGGGAAAAATCTTTTAACGGATATTAAATAGGATTAAATCGCATCCGCAAACGGTCTGTTGTTTATCTTTACAGGGATTTAAATTAATAGATATATGTCGCTACTGAACCAGCAAAACAACAAAGGCAAAAAGAAAGGCCAGAAAAAAGCCAACACAACAGGCAGCCAGGGCTCCAAATTCATCCAGAAACCCAAATCATCCGGCTTTGTAAGCAAACAGGCCAACACCGGCTCGCAGCGGGGAAGCTGATCACACATGTAACATTCCATGAAAGAAAAAATTCTGCAGGAGCTGGCACATCATACCTATGCCACGCTGAAACCCTCCCCCGTACATGGCATCGGCGTGTTTGCCATCCGCGACATCCCCAAAGGCTGCCGTGAAATTTTCTCCAAAGCTGTTGGTGAATGGATTCCCTTGCCCATTGCCGATGTGGAGCAATTGCCCGAACACTCCCGCCACCTGGTGGAAACCTACTGTCTTTATGATGCCGAACATTATTTTGTTCCCGACTATGGTTTTAAAGTGATGGACATGGTGAACTACCTCAATCACTCCGCCGCTCCCAATATCATTTCAGTGAACCATGGTGAATACTTTGAAGCACTCACTGATATACCCGCTGGTGCCGAACTGCTTATAAACTATGGGGAGATCGTGGAGGTGGAGGGGTATAAGTAATTTTTAGAAATCAACGGCGTAAATCCAGAAGACCACAACATCTCCAATACTTGAACGATTCATACCTTTGGAATCCAACCAGGAAACTTGAATCATGAAGAAAGCAGCAATAACAACTTTTATTGTTTTCGTCCTCTTTCTCAACTTAGCAGGTCAAAAAGTTTTTACGGAAGATATTGACAACTTTTGGAGTGCTTATGACAGTTGCCAAACAACAACCGACAGTTTGAAACAGTTGCATTTTATCCAAACACTGTATGTTGATAAGGGCACAGAAGGACTGAAAGCTTTTATGAAACTCAGGGATTATACAACAGAACTTTGGGTAAGCCTTTTGCGCAAATATCCAGGCTTTTGGAAATCCATCCGGTCTAATAGCCTTTCGGTAAAATCATATGCAAAACAGATTGATCAAAGTATTCAAAAATTCAAGAAGTTGTACCCGGGATTGAAAGAAGCAAGCATGTATTTTACAATTGGCGGGTTACGTTCTGGCGGCACCACGCTGAACAATATGGTTTTGATTGGCGCAGAAATTGCCACCGGCAATGTCACAACGGATGTATCGGAATTTCCCAACAAATGGCTGGAAGGAGTGTTCAAAAGCCAGCAGCCGGACAATATTGTTCCCTTGAACATTCACGAATATGTGCACACACAGCAGAGCGGGCAACCCAACAATCTTTTAGGCCAGGCTATCAAAGAAGGGGCCTGCGATTTTATTACAGAACTGGTCACGGGCAGGCTTTTACAAAACAATTACCTTGTTTACGGAAGACAAAATGAAGAAGAACTTAAAGAAGCCTTTAAACTGGATATGTTTACAACAGCTTACAGAAATTGGCTGTACAATGGATCAACAGCCAAAACCGTAGCTGATCTGGGTTATTTTATGGGGTATACGATTTGCAAGGCTTTTTACAATATCTCTGATGACAAAGAAAAAGCAATTCGTGAAATCATTGAATTGAATTACTCCGATACGGCCGCTGTTGAAGGATTTCTTACCAAAGCAAAGTATTACAAAGAACCTGTCAACAAAACGGAACTGGTACAAAGATTTAAAGCGAAACAACCTTATGTACTAAAACTTGACCCATTTAACAATGGAGACAGCTCGGTAGCAGCTGAAATCAAAGAATTGAAAATCATTTTCTCAGCACCAATGAATACTAAACTGTATTCTTTTCACTATGGAGCAAGGGGGAAAGATTATTCGCCGGTTGCCGGTGTTGTTGGTTTTTCAGAAGATGGGACCATTTTGACAATCAAACTAAACCTTCAACCCAATCATGAATATGAGTTTATCATATCAGATCTTAGTTTCATTTCTGAAGAAGGCTATCCGCTCATACCGCTTGAAGTGAAATTTAAGACAAAGGGAATTCGTATTTAAATTAAATGAAGAATACCAGGAGAATGAAATAACTCGTCAGGCAACATTATCGCTTCAAAAATCTGCCTTTCAATAATCTCTCCATCACCTCCTCTTTTAAATTGCGGCTGATGGGTATATGATGCGGACCGATGCGGATGTCACTGGCATCTATGCTTTCAATTTTGGAGGCGGCCACGATATAGGACTTATGGGTTTTAATAAATAACTGCGCCGGCAGGTAATCTTCCACGGATTTAAAAGTGAGATAGGTAATGTATTTTTTTTCACTTGTATGAATGACCACATAGTTCTGCAAAGCTTCGGCAAAAAGAATATCATCAAACTGCAGCTTCACCAGTTTGCCATCCGCTTTGATAAAAAAATGATCCGCGGCTGCAGTTCCGGCCACATTTTTTTCCCGTATCTCGTAATACTCTTTTGCTTTCAGCGCTGCTTTTAAAAAACGGTCAAATGAAACGGGTTTGACGAGGTAATCCAGTGCATTCAGTTCAAAACCATCCAGTGCATATTGCGGGTAGGCTGTGGTGAAGATGACCGGCGGTGGTTGTTGCAATGTTTTAAAAAAATCAAGCCCGGTGATCTTTGGCATCTGTATGTCGAGAAACAACAACTGCACTTCTCCCCGGCTGAGTATATCGGCCGCTTTCAGCGGGTTGTCGAATTCACCTTCAAAGCTGAGAAAATCAGTGTCGGCAATATATTCCCTGATACCCTTGCGGGCCAGGGGTTCATCGTCAATGATGATGCAGCGGATGCTCATGTCAGGCGCAGGTTAAGGTTGACAGAAAATGTTTTGTCGTTTTCATCAATGGTCAGTTCATGCTTGCCGGGATAGAGCAGTTCCAGCCTTCTTTTCACATTGGCCAGACCAATGCCCCCGGACTGAACAGGGGGTTTGCCATTCGCTTCTTTTGAATTTTGCACCGAGAACTGAAAGCTGCCATTGCTGCGGCTCATGCCGAGTTTTACAAAATTGGCGGCATCGCTGTGATGTGAAATATGCTTGAAGGCATTTTCCACAAAAGGTACCAGCAGCAGCGGTTCGATGCTGAATCCTTTCACATCATCAGCACAATGGAACTGCACAGCAAACGTATCGTCTTTGCGGAGTTGCTGCAGGTCCACATAGTCTTTCAGGTAATTGATCTCTTTTTCAATCGGGATCTTATCACCGTTCATTTCATAAAGCTGGTAGCGCAGCATTTCTGAAAACTTGTGCAGGGCTTTCCTCGCCTCGGGATTATCTTTTCTGATCAAAAAATAAACGGAGTTCAGTGAGTTGAACAGGAAATGCGGGTTGATCTGTGACTTGAGAAAGTTCAGCTCTGTCTCCGCTTTTTCTTTGGCTACCTCGGCCAGCCGTTGCTGCATTTTACTGTAATCAAACACCAGTTTGAAAGCAGCCCCGGCGATCACCAGGAAAAAATGCGGCAGGATATTATCATAGACCCTTGCTTTGAAATTGCTGGACAACGTGAAAAGATCGGGTCGTTCCATGATCTGGCCGATAAGATACATTTTACCGATACTGCTGGCCAGAATCATAACAACAAAGCAGAGCCCGAAAAGGAAATAATGCTTCCGGTAAAGCAGTTTGGGGATCAGCAGGTAGTTGGTGAGATAGATCATCAATGCGAGATCGGCCACTTTGAGAAAGGTGACCTTAATGGCTATTTCCTTTGTGCGGTAATCCTGGTAGCGGAAAAAATACCAGATCCCGGCCACCAGCAGCCAAAATAAAACATGATGCAATTTGTATTTCAGTAGTCCACTGTTGTGCATAGTACAAATTAAATTTACGATTTCCGGGCGGGAAAAGAGATTACAGGAAAGGAACTGATTCCGTGATGAGAGGCAGGATAAGGAAAGGTTGACTGCAATCGTAGCGTATCCCAAAGGTTGCCAACCCTGCAAATGCATTTAACCAACCGAAAAACCCTTGTAAGGTTGGGAACCTTCAGAAAATTTCCACTCGTCAGCAAAAGCATGCGGAAGATGTAAAAATGCAAAAGACAGGATGATTATTTCGCAACTTGGATAAAATTTTTACCATGAAACAGTGTCTCGTAGCCATCACTGGCTGTTTGCTGTTCTTCAGCAGTTGTGCTCAAAACGCCGCAAAGCCATTGCAGGAAAACAAAGCTTCCGCCGCTGACATCCGGGTTGGCGATGGTTGCGAAGGCTGTGAGGCTATCTATGAATGTCCTGTGCCGTTTGACAGTCTCACCATGTTTGCCTGGCTGCCCGGGTGGAATGAGAATGCTCCCGGCAAAATAGCAGTGAACGGGATAGTCTATAAAGCCGATGGCAAAACACCTGCTCCGGGAGTGATCATTTATATTTACCACACCGATCAGAAAGGTGTTTATCCCACCAAAGGCAATGAACAGGGATGGGCCAAACGACACGGCTATCTCCGCGGCTGGATGAAGACGAATGAAAAGGGAGAATATAAATTCTTTACCATCCGGCCCGGCTCTTACCCGCAGGGACAAAACCCGGCGCATATTCATGCCATCATCAAAGAACCGGGCAAATCGCCTTACTGGATTGATGATTTTTTATTTGACAGTGATCCTTACCTGACCGAAAGCCAGAGAAAGAGATTACAACAACGCGGAGGCAACGGCATACTTATTTTCTATGACAAATCATCGGGCAAGAGCCCTTACAAAAGCGAAAGACATATTTATCTCGGTAAAAATATCCCGGGCTGGAAATAAGCTCAGCTCATTGCTTAAAGGATAAAAAAGTCAGCCCTCACCCTGAAGTAGGTGACACTGCGGCCCACCATATTGGGCATGAGACCGGTTACTTTCACCTGCCAGTGTTCTTTTTCTTTGTCATAAAACGCTTCCACAAAACCTGAAGCCACATTGACATAGGAAGCCGTGCCCCCGGAACGAAAAGAATATTTTGCATTGACGGCCACTTTTTTTCCGGCACCTGTCCCGATCTTGTATTTGCTGCCGCTTTTCAGTTTCCTGTCTTTGAAGAAAAGAGAAAAGAACTGGTCCCGCTGCTCCACCACAATGACAAGAGCGCCTTTGGACCTGTACACCCGGATGGTGGAAGGCTGGTGTTCCAGGAAAAAATTATTGGAAGTAAGTGTGTCAGTGATATAAACAGGACAACGGTTAAGGGTGGTGTCCCGTTCTTCCTGGCCAATAGCAAAGACAGGCAGTAAAAAGAAAAATCCTAAATAGAAAAAACGGTTCATTGGCTGATTCAATCCAAAAAAGTACGACTATTTAAGCAAATACAATGCAGGTGATTTTAATTTTTGATATTCTTAGCTCTTTCGCCAAACAACAAACTGCCGATGCGAACCATTGTGCTGCCCTCTTCTACCGCCACGGTGTAGTCGCTGCTCATACCCATGGAGAGAGTGGTGAATGATGAATGGTGAATGGTGAATGATCGTGAGTTGTCGAAAATTTCCTTTAGCCTCCGGAACTCCTTTCTCACTTTGTTCATATCATCCGTAAAAGAGGCCATTCCCATCAACCCGGTTATATTCACATGAGGCAACGGTTGTTCCATGAGTTGTTGCATCAGTTCATTCAGTTCGTTTTCATCTAATCCAAACTTGGTTTCTTCCTCTGCAATGTGCACCTGCAGCAAACAATCAAGCATCCGGTTGTGTTTGTGCGCCTGCTTGCTGATCTCTTTCAGCAATTTCAGACTGTCCACACCGTGGATCAGTTGCACAAAGGGGGCAATGTATTTGACCTTATTGGTTTGCAGGTGGCCTATAAAATGCCAGCGGATGTCGTTGGGAAGTCTTTCAGCCTTGTCCACCATTTCCTGCACATAGTTTTCACCAAAGTCCCGGTGACCCAGTTCATACAGTTCCTGTATATCCTCAACGGGTTTGGTTTTGGAAACAGCCACAAGGGTTACGTTTTTCGCATCTAGTGCTGTTTTGATCTGCTGGTATGCTGTGCTGTTGACGGACATATTGTGACAAAACTATTAAAGAAAAAGTGTGCAAGTAGCAACACCTGCACACTTCACGATTATCAAGTACTTATTTATTTCAAAATACTTCTGCTGATAACGATCCGCTGCACTTCGCTGGTGCCTTCATATATCTGGGTGATCTTGGCATCCCGCATCAGCCGTTCCACATGGTATTCTTTGACGAATCCATACCCGCCATGTACCTGTACAGCTTCTACGGTGGTCCACATCGCCGTTTCTGAAGCATAAACCTTGGCCATAGACGAACTCAGTGTGTAATCCATGTGATTGTCTTTTTCCCAAGCCGCTTTCAGGCATAGCAATCTTGCCGCTTCAATCCTGGTAGCCATGTCTGCCAGTTTGAATGCGATGGCCTGGTGGTTCATGATCTCAGTGCCAAATGCTTTTCTTGTTTTGGAATATTCCTTCGCCAGTTCATAAGCACCGCTGGCAATGCCGAGGGCCTGCGAAGCAATACCAATTCTGCCGCCGGCCAATGTTTTCATGGCGAATTTGAAACCAAACCCATCCGGGCCTATGCGGTTTTCCTTAGGCACTTTCACATCGCTGAACATCACGGTGTGTGTATCACTGCCGCGGATGCCGAGTTTATTTTCTTTGGCAGCCACGGTCACGCCGGGCCAATCCTTTTCTACAATCAAACAATTGATACCTCTTGAACCTTTTGATGCATCGGTTTGTGCCATCACCAAATAAGCAGAGGCTGTGCCTCCATTGGTGATCCAGTTCTTGGTTCCGTTCAATAAATAATGATCGCCTTTGTCCTCGGCAGTTGTTCTTTGCGAAGTAGCATCACTGCCGGCTTCTGGTTCGCTGAGCATGAAAGCGCCGATATATAATTCACCGTTTTTCTTCCCTTGCGCCAAAGGCACTAAATACTTTTGCTTTTGTTCCTCTGTGCCATATTCCTGGATGCCATAACACACCAAGCTGTTATTGACACTCATCACCACACTCACACTGGCATCAATCTTTGAGATCTCTTCCATCGCCAGCACATAACTTACAGTATCCATACCGGCACCGCCATATTCAGGCTTCACCATCATTCCCATAAAGCCGAGGTCGGCCAGTTTCATGATATGTTCACGGGGAAATTGTTGCTTTTCGTCTCTCTCGATCACACCCGGCAGGCATTCTGTTTTGGCAAAATCCCTGGCAGCCTTCTGAATCATCAGTTGCTCTTCGCTCAGTTGAAATAACATACGACAGTTAGATTTTGACGCAAAGATAAGGGCTAGCACGGGCAGAAGGCCGGTAGCAGAAACAGGAGCCGATGAAAATATTTGGCCTGCTGATCATTTCCAGCTTAACAATAATTGCGTGGCGCCGGTCAAATATTTGTTGGTTTGGGTGGTCCAGTTACCCAGTAAAAAGAGATTTTTTCCCGAAACAGCCATGGCAGTGGTTTCCAACAATTCGTACTTCGAAGGGTCGGTGTCTGGCCGGTCTGCTTTAACAGCATTGCCCGCCAGGGTATTCCATTTGCCATCCTTCCATGTCATAATATATCGTTTTTCAAAGTCCAGGAACAGGCGATTGTCTTTGGAAACAGTCATGGCTATAGCGGCCACACCCGTAACATTGTTTTCTATGCGCTGTACCAGGGTTGCGGACAAGTCTTTTTTATCCAGCTCGAATAGCTGCATCAATGGTTTATCACTTCCATCCGGAGTAAACGTAAGCAACATCAGCCGTCCGTCTTCTGAAACACAACTGCTGGCGCCGATCCTGTCACCGGAAGCAGTTTTACCTAAGGGAAATCCTGCAGGCAATGTTTTTTCTTCTGCCTTCCACACTCCGGCATCCTTATAATAATGAACAGCTTTATAGATGCCACCCTTTACCAGGAGATAACAGATAACATAAAATTCCTGCGGTGATATGACCAGGAAATGTTCGGGATATAACATGATCTTATTTCCAGCAAAAGGACCGGCAGGCAACAACTGTTCCGGTTCCTTTCCATTACGGAATGAAAAAGAAAGATTGAAGGCCTCTCCTTCTTTGGAGATGTTCTGCCTGAATGAACTGATTACTCCTTTGGTATCGCTGCTAAGCAAGGTAATTGTGTCTGTCTCGCTAATGCTGACGGGTTCATCATCCCTGATGATAAACATTTCAAGCTCCTTGCTGAATGCAACCATGCCGGGTTGCTGGTAAACACCTTCCCATGTTCCTTTTTTCTCCACTTTGATCGTATTGGCCAGCAAAGGGAAGTTGCGCAAATGTTCATAATGTTTTTTCCATAAAATGGAATCCACCAGTTCTTTTAATGGCGGCAAGGGTGCTTCACCGGTGAGCATAAGCCGGTGGCGTTCAAAAAATGCCGAAGCATAGGGCTGCATGGTTTCAGGATCATTAAAATTGGCCTGCTTCACAAAGAATGTATCGCAATGATTCATCAGCAATGCCCCGGAAGAAAAATGATACCGGTTTTCCGCAGGTATCGAAGCATTCATGGATTTAATCAATTCAAGATACCGTTGTTGCAAACCGGCAAACCTTTTATCAGCTTTGGACAATTCATTGGCAAAGCCAATGGCAAATTTGTCGGCCAGCAGTTCACGGCAATTCACATTCTCATCAAAAAAACCTCCGAGGTCATGCCTGTCAGCAAAATAATGGCCCAGTTCATGGGCAATAATGATCACTATATTATAATTGGCCAGCAGGTACATCTCCTCTTCATCTTTGAAGAATGAAGCTGCGTTCCAGCCTTCGTTAGTGAGTACTTTGCACCAGTTTTCCCAGTACTCAGCAGTTTCTGTTTTCTGAGGCATTCGCCCCATCACTATCGCCATGTCCATAGGACTGTAATAGTTGAACACCTGTGTCGGCTCTTTATATCTCCATTCCAGTTGCTCATCAAAGCGGCGGGCACCGCTGTTTTCAAAAACATACTGCACCCATTTCATGGCATCTTCTGTGCGGCTGTTTTGCATGGCCTCATATAATCCGTTGGCAGCTTCTTTAAAATCAGGTTCTTTTTCTCCGGTACAGGAAAACAAGGCAAGTGGTAACAAAAAGCACAGCAGGTATCTCATGAGCAAAATTTTCGGGAAGATACCCAACTCCGGCAGTACCAGTAATACCAACTGGAGGGTATTATCGCTGCCGGCATATTCATTTATCTTTGAAAGCAACAATACTGCTTTATGAAAAAGATGATCCCGATCTTTGGCCTTTTCCTGGTCTGTCACCTTTCACCCGCCCAAACCGGCAACAAGATCTCTTATTATTGTAGCTATTATGGAGACGATGCGGTTCTGTCTTCGCTGCAAATTTGTTTTTCCATGCAAACGCTACCCGGTTTGCAAAAACACGACCGGGCCGAAGGAATACTCAACCGCATCATGGCCGAAGTGGGGCTTCCCACCAATTTTGTTTTGGTGGAATGTGCCGGCTACAACAATTGCTCGGCTGTGAACCTGGAAGGACTGAATGGTTCGCTGCGCTATATTCTCTATGGCGATAAATTTTTAAAGGAAATAGATTCCACGTCCAATACCTACTGGTCATCCATCAGCATTTTTGCCCATGAGATCGGTCATCATCTTTGTGGCCATACCCTGGATATGCTGGGCAGCCGTCCTGATAAAGAGCTGGAGGCAGACCGGTTTTCAGGATTCATTATGTTTAAACTTGGCGCCACCCTGCAACAGGCACAGGCTGCCATGCTCACCCTCGGCGATCCCCCGTATGTGAGCACCCATCCCCCGCTTTCTAACCGACTCGCCGCCATCCGCAATGGCTGGAATGATGGCTGGCAGAGCAATTACCGGCTTGGGCAATTGGCGCCTGCTCTTCCATCACTGAAAAATTTTGATGAAATAGCCGTTGACCTGCATGATAAAGCCTACCTGGAAAATATTCTCAATAAACCCGAAGAAGCGATAAAATTTGCCAATGCAGCCATCAACCTGAAAAAGAATTATGCAGATGCTTATGTGCAACGTGGACTGGCGGAAGCCAACCTTGAACAATCATCCAAGGCTATCAAAACACTGGATTCGGCATTGACAATAAATCCACGGTTAACATTGGCACAGGTGTATAAAGCAAGGGCTTATAATATTGCCGGACTTTATACTTTGGCCGAAGCCGAATTTCAAAAAGCCATTCAGCAAAATGCCGGTTTTGCTCCCATCTATGCTGAAAGAGCCATGATGCGCAATAACCAGCAACGCTATGATGAAGCTATAGCAGATGCAAAAAAGGCCATTGACCTCAAGTTTAAGGATATTTATATTCCCTATGCCACTTTGGGTTTTGCCTATCATCAAAAGAATGACCTGGAAATGGCCCAACGCAACTTTGAACTGAGCTTGCGTTATAATTCAACCTATGATTTTGCCATGTACTGGCTGATCAGGATCAAGGAAAAAACAGCACCTGCTGAAAAGAAAGCCACCGGCAACTGATATGGTCTTTTTTCGCTATTCATCGTTTCGGCAGGTAAACTTTACATAACTGAAAAGAAGAAACAGGGAACCCTGCTGTGATGCTTTTTGACCTAACTTTGCCCCGCAAATCACAGGTTATGAAAAAGATCCATATTGTTCTTTTGGTACTGATTGCAGGAGCCATCGGGGTGCTGATCAGTTTTTTGAAAACAGCCAGCACATACGATACCGTGGAAACAGCCATGGAAAAACCGGGCAAGTTTGTGCATGTGATCGCCAAACTGGACATGAGCAGCCCCATAGAATATGATGCTATCAACAATCCCAACTATTTAAGTTTTACAGCTGTTGATTCTTTAGGCAAATCGGTGAAAGTGGTGTACCGCAATTCAAAGCCAGAGAACCTGGAGCATAGCGAACGCCTGGTGCTGAAAGGAGCCTACCAGGATGCCAACGGGCATTTTGAATGCAAAGAAATATTGATGAAATGCCCTTCGAAATACAAAGACGACATGAAAGCAGCGGAAAAGAATATTCAAACCAATTCGGAAAACGAAGCCGCTGAAACAAAATCTGCTGAATATTAATAGTTGAAGAATGGATTATATCGGTGAGCATCTTTTACCCGGCCGCCTTGGTCATTTTTTTATTGTGCTTTCATTGGTAGCTTCGCTGGTGGCTACCGTTTCTTATTATCTCGCTACCACTTCCAAAACTGTTGACGCCACTCTTCACTGGAAAAAACTGGCCCGCTATGCTTTTATCACCGAAGTGATTTCTGTGTTCGCCATCTTTGGCATTTTGTTTTACATAATTTATAACCACCTTTTTGAATACAAATACGCCTGGCAGCATAGCAGTCTTTCCTTAGAATTCAAATACCTGCTGGCCTGCTTCTGGGAAGGACAGGAAGGAAGTTTTTTGCTGTGGAGCATCTGGCACTGTGTGCTGGGTCTTGTGCTGATCCGCTGGTCAAAACAATGGGAAGCCCCGGTGATGACGGTAGTGAGTTTTGCACAGTTGATTCTCGCCACCATGATCGCAGGCTTATATGTGTTCGGGCAGAAGATCGGTTCCAACCCGTTTATCCTGCTACGAGACTCTGGGGTGCTGGACAATGCCCCGGCCCTGCATGTTGATTTTGACATCACCCAGCCGCTCCGACAAGATTACATGCTCTCCATCAGGGATGGTAATGACCTCAACCCGCTTTTGCAGAACTACTGGATGGTGATACACCCGCCTGTGTTGTTTTTAGGATTTGCTTCCACCCTCATTCCATTTGCTTATGCAGTGGCAGGTTTATGGACAAAACGCTTTGGCGACTGGATAAAAGCTGCACTGCCCTGGGCCTTGTTCACCGCAGCAACATTGGGTGTAGGCATCATGATGGGCGCCATGTGGGCCTATGAGTCACTCACCTTTGGCGGTTATTGGGCATGGGACCCGGTTGAAAATGCATCGCTGGTGCCGTGGCTGATTTTGATTGCCGGAATTCACACCCTGCTGATCTATAAACATACCGGGCACTCGCTGCGGTCAACGCATTTATTTTTTATTCTCAGTTTTGTATTTGTTCTTTATTCCACTTTTTTAACCCGTAGCGGCATCCTTGGTGATTCATCGGTTCACTCTTTCACCGACCTGGGAATGAATAACCAGCTATACCTGCTGCTGTTCACCTTCCTGTGGGGCGCCGCCCTGCTGGCTGCAAAAAATTTCAACCAAAAAATAACCACTGCCGTCACGGCTGCTGCGTTGCTATTTATTTCCTGGTTCAGCGCTGTTCCGGCCATTGGTTTCCTCACCCTGCTGGCTGGTTTGGGTTTTGTTGTTTACCAGTTACAAACCCAGGTGCCGACAATTCATAAAGAAGAAAACAGTTCTTCCCGTGAGTTCTGGATGTTCATTGGTGCACTGGTATTCTTTTTATCAGCCATTTTGATCATCAGCATCACTTCGCTGCCTGTTTTCAATAAAGTGTTCAATGCGAAAATGGCTGGACCGGAAAATGAGGAACATTTTTATAACCTGGTGCATGTGTTCATTGCCGTGATCATTGCCTTGCTGACAGCCGTGACGCAATATTTCCGTTACAAACAAACTCCGCTAAAAATATTCTGGAAGAAAATATCCATCCCTACACTTATTGCTGTGGCAGCGGCCACTTTGCTGGTCATCTTTTACAGCATCCGCTTTGAAAAAGAAGGACCCGGCTTCCTGGGCGCCATCTGGCTGGCTCTTGTATGTAGCATTTATACCATCATTGCCAATGCTGCTTATATCTGGATCGGTCTAAAAGGCAAACTTGGTATTTCCGGTGGCTCGGTTTCCCATGTAGGATTTGGAATGGTGCTGGCAGGTATATTGATTTCTGCCTCCAACAAGGAAATGCTTTCAAAAAACACCAGCGGCATTTTTATCAACTTTGGAAAGGATAGCCAGGAAAACCCGGGTGAAAACCTGACATTGGTGAAAGGCGTGAAAACGGATATGGGCAAATACTGGGTGACCTATGAGAGTGATTCGGCCCATCCCAAAAAACAGCAATGGTTTTATAATATCCATTTCCAGCGCAAGGATGGTAAAGAAGATTTTGTATTGCAGCCCAACGCTTTTATCAATTATAAAGGCAATGAAGGACTGATGGCCAATCCTGATGCAAGACATTACTGGGATCATGATGTGTTTACCTATATCACATCACTGCCCGACCCGGAAAAAAGAGATGATACCGCCACATTCCGCACTCATGTGCTGAAACCCGGCGATTCGTTGTTTTATTCCAACGGATTCATGATCGTAGAAGACGTGAAAATGAACAATGATGTGCCTGCAGATATTTTCGGTGAACAGGGGAGTCTGTATGAAACGCCGCTGAAGATCTATTCAAAAACCGGTTCAACCTATTCTGTCACGCCAAGACTTGCTTTTGCCAAAGGCGGGTATCTTTCTGTTCCTGACACGATCAATCCCGAAAGCATTATCCTGCAACTACAAAAAGTAAATCCTGATAAAACATTTGAACTGGCGGTGAAGGAATCGGACAGCATCATGGAGTATGTGACGCTGAAAGCCTACAAGTTCCCGATGATCAACCTGCTGTGGGCGGGTGTCATCATCACGGCCATCGGCATCCTGATGAGCATGGTGCAGCGCATCCTGCAAAACCGCCGGGCTTCGTAAAACCCCTTTCCCGGTTCAGACAGCGTTTTCCCCGGCCTCTTTGTCTTTTGTGTAATGCACAGATAATTTTGTAATTTCAGGTGCCATGAAATTCAATTTGCCATATCAACGCCTTCTCCCTGTGATAGTGGCATTTCTTTTTACCAGCCTCCACACACAAGCACAGATCATCGGCCCTGAAAGAGAAGACAGCATTTATGCCATGCCTTCTTTTGAAGAAATTTCTCAAAGATGGGGACCCAATGATACCATCATTGTTCCGGCTATCTGGTTCAGGAATGAAATGATGTCGTATAAAGAATTAGGAATGGTGTGGGTAGGTAATTTCCCGGGTAAAAAATTAGACAAATTCATTCAGGAATGGACAAGGCTGCGTAATGCGGTGTATGTCACCTATCCTTATGCACGGATTGCCGGTGTCACCATCAATGACATCAACGCAAAGCTTGCACATGTGAAAGACAAGAAAAAGAGAAAAGAGTATATCAAATCAAGAGAAAAAGAACTAAGAAAGCAGTTTGCTGAACCGCTGACCAATCTTTCGGTTTACCAGGGCAAAGTGCTGATGAAACTTATCAACCGGCAAACCGGGAACAACTGCTACGAAATCCTGAAAGAATACAAGGGTGGATTGAATGCCCGTTTTTATCAAACCGTTGCCTTCTTTGTCGGGGGCAACCTGAAACAGGATTGGGATATCACTGATAAAACCGACCGGCAAATAGAAAATTTCGTTAAAGAAATTGATGGTATGTGGTATGGCGCCCCATACCTGCCTGCCAGTCGCTGATCACTTGTTCAATAACCTTTTCGCTTCTCCCCCCTTTGTTTATCTTTAGCCCCGGCAAAAAAGGTAGAAACTTTTTTCGCCAATACCAGTTAGCATAGCAAGAAATAATAAACATGAAACTAGATATACTCGCCATTGGAGTTCACCCGGACGATGTGGAGCTGGGTTGTTCCGGCACACTGATCAATGAAATAAAAAGAGGAAAAAAAGCCGGCATCCTTGACCTGACCCAGGGAGAACTTGGCACAAGAGGGACTGTTGAAACCCGTTACGAGGAAGCGTCAAAGGCAGCCATGATCATCGGTGTGCAGGTGAGAGAAAACCTGAAGATGCGGGATGGTTTTTTCAGGAATGATGAAGAACACCAGATGCAACTGATCACTGCTATCCGCAAATACCAGCCGGATATTGTATTTGCCAATGTGCTGAATGACCGCCACCCCGACCACGGCCGTGCCGGCAAGATGATCGCCGACTGTTGTTTCCTTTCCGGGCTTGCAAAGATTGAAACAAAAGATGAGAACGGAAACCTGCAACCCCGCTGGCGGCCTTCGTATGTATTGCACTACCTGCAGGACTGGTATCATGAACCTGATCTGCTGATTGATATTTCGGATTCCTTTGAGCAACGGATGGAATCCATCAAAGCCTATGGCACCCAGTTTCACACTTCGGTAAACAGCGAAGAAGGACCGCAGACGTATATCTCCACCCCTGACTTTCTCGACAGCGTAGTGGCCAGGGCCCGCATGCTGGGCAAACGCATAGGTGTAAAGTATGCCGAAGGCTTTACCTGTGAGAAAAAGATCGGTATCCGCAACCTGGATGCCCTGGTACAGGTAGAAACCTGACAGCAATTAAGAAATCATACTACACAATTTTTTGACAAAATGAAAGCAGCTTTTCGATAATAAAATATACCTTTGTTTTTTCACAACACACACATTTTCACAGACCCATGACGATACCTAAATTTTCGAATGCCTCCCAATCCTTTCACGCTGAACTTAAAAAAAGGATAGCTTCTTATTTTGAAGAATCAGGTAAATCAACCACAGGAAATTATAGCCTCTTTATCAAAGCAGGCTTACTGATCACATCCTTCCTGTTCATTTATATTCATCTTGTGTTTTTTACACCTGCGGTGTGGCTGGCCATACTGGAATGTGTGGTGCTGGGTGGTCTTACCGCCGCTATCGGTTTCAATGTAATGCATGACGGGGCTCATGGCAGTTTCAGCCGTTATAAATGGGTGAATGAACTTGCGGCCATTTCCGTCAATTTTCTGGGCGCCAACAATTTCATGTGGAAGACAAAACACAATGTTATCCATCATGCTTATACAAATGTGGATGGAGTGGATGATGACATTGACGCCAAACCGGTGCTTCGTCTTTGTGAAACACAAAAATATTACCAGATACACCGCTACCAGCACTGGTATTTCTGGGCAGCCTATTCACTGTTGTATATCTGGTGGGTATTTGTCACTGATTATAAAAAATACTTTACAAAAAAGATAGGGCCGATGCCTATCAAGAAAATGGGAGTTTGGGACCATATCTCATTCTGGCTTTTTAAACTTGTCCATGCATTTCTCTTTATTGCACTTCCCATTTACCAGGTAGGTTTTATGAATTGGCTGGTGGGTTTCCTGATAGTCGGGTTGTTTGCAGGTTTTGTACTCAGCATTGTTTTTCAACTGGCGCATACAGTCGAGCATACCCATTTTCCTGTTGCAAATATTGAAACAGGAAAAATGGAAGATGAATGGGCCATTCACCAGTTAAAAACAACGGCCAACTTTGCAACCCGTAATAAATTAATATCCTGGTGGGTGGGCGGACTCAATTTCCAGATCGAGCACCACCTGTTTCCCAAAATATCACATGTGCATTATCCCGCCATCAGCAAGATCATCAAGAAAGCCTGCGCTGATTTTGGCATTCCATATATCGAATACCCAAAAATGAGGCTGGCTGTTGCATCACATGTTTCTTACCTGAAGCATCTGAGCCGCAAGTAAGCTAAGAGATTGAAGGAGTAAAAGAGACAAAGAGTTAACTGCAGCCTGAAACCAGGCTCCGGTGATTTATGTATGCGGAATAAAAATGCTGCCGCCGGTAAAAGGATTTTGCACAACCTCTTTTACTCCTTTCACCTCTTAGCCCCCGAACTTATATTTTGCCACCCCACCAAACCCGTTTAACTTGCACCGTTTTTTATAATTGTGTGCTATGGTTGATCTTCAGAACTACGACCCTAACAGTGTCAGTAATCCCAATAACAACATCTTTGGACTTCCCACAAACGAAGAAGACTCAAGACTTATCCTGCTGCCTATTCCGTGGGAAGTGACAGTGAGCTATGGTGTGGGCACAGCCCGGGCACCGGAAGCTATCTCCAAAGCCAGCATGCAGGTCGACCTGTTTGATCCAGAAGTGCCGGATGGATGGAAGCAGGGATATTACCTGCGCCCTGTTGACCGGAAAGTGCTGATGAAAAGCGATTACCTGCGCAAAGAAGCTGAACTATACATTGATTATATCTCAAAAGGGGAAGAACTGGCAGCCAACCAGTTTATGTGCAAGACCCTGAAGGATGTGAACGAAGGCGGCAAATTCCTGAACACATGGGTCTATGACCAGGCTAAAGCGCTGCTTGACAAAAACAAGTTAGTGGGGCTGGTCGGTGGTGACCACAGTATACCCCTGGGCTACATGAAAGCGATAGGTGAAAAGCATGGATTGTTTGGTGTGTTGCAGATAGATGCGCACTGTGACCTGCGGGAATCCTATGAAGGATTCAACTATTCACATGCCAGTATTATGTATAATGCCCTGAACGAAGTGCCGCAACTGGAGAGGCTGGTGCAGGTGGGCATCCGAGATTACAGCCAAAGCGAGTGGGATTATATCCGCAACAGCAACTACAGGGTGATCACCTATTTTGATAAAGAAATAAAGACCCGCCAGTTTGAAGGCGAAACCTGGAAGCATATCGCTGAAGAAATAGTGAGCAAACTACCGCAAAAAGTATATATCAGTTTTGATATTGACGGACTCGACCGTAAACTATGCCCGCATACCGGTACACCGGTGCCCGGCGGGTTTGAACTTGCAGAAGTGTTTTTCCTTTTCCGCAAAGTAATAGAAAGCGGCCGGCAGATCATTGGCTTCGATCTTTGCGAAGTGGGGATCAGCGACAGCGACTGGAATGCCAATGTGGGAGCCAGGGTTCTGTTTAAACTTTGTAATTTATTGGTGGCAAGCAATAGTTAAGATGCAGCAATTTGAACTGTTACTGAGGAATGAGAAGCTGAAACTATATGATCGTTTTGCGATCCTTCTATTCATTCTAAATGCAGTTGCGATTTGTTTTTTCCTTTATTATAAATATGAGGACATCGCTGAAAATCCCTTATCTCTTACCTGTGCAGGGGCTGCGCTTTTGATGCTGATTTTTTTTATTTTCCTTCCTGCAAGATCAAAAAATAAAAACATTTTTCTGCTGGCTGCTGCTCCTGTTATTTTGTATTGGGTGGTGGTCGGCTACTGGCCGGCTGCTATTATTCTGGGTTTTCTCTTTTTCTTCTACACAGTAGCAAAAAAACCTCTTTATGTGAGAGTAACCGGCGAAAAGGTTATATACCCTTCTTTTCCAAAACGAGTTATTACTTGGGAGCAACTTTCGAATCTTATTCTTAAAGATGGACTGCTGACGATTGATTTTAAGAACAACAGGATCATTCAGCAAACTGTAGAAGTGACGACAAAACCTGTAAATGAGCAGGAATTTAACGACTTTTGCAAAGCACAATTAAATGCAGCCAGCTCTGCCTCCTGACTATATGACCTAATGCGCCAAATGACTCAATGACTTTAACCCAATCACCATATATCCTCTACTCTGACGGCAAAGGAAACATCTTTGAAGATACATCACTGTTTGTAACCGGCAGGAGTGGCTGGGATGCATTGCCGGTGCCGGAAGACGAGTGGATCGAACTACCCGATGGCGGTTCTTTATATGAACTGCCGGGCCGAAGAGGAATTGGTATTGATGCGATTACAGGAGAAATGCGTTTATGTGAAAAAGGCTGGGCTGTTGCAGCATTTATTCCTCCGGCACATACCGGTTTTTACCTGGCTGCTTATGAAACTTCACCGGATGCGCCTACACTTCCTTTGTTTTGCTATACAGCTGCCGGTTGGTATGACGAAAAGTTTTATGTACCCGCCACGAGAATTGAGCCGGACATACGGCAGGATTGTGCCGGTTACGATCAAAAGAAAGTGGAAGAAGGTGTACGGCTTTTGCAAAAACATTATCCGCATAACCGCCTCGTTGAACACCTGACGAATAATTGTGCCCTCACCTATCATTGCCCGGCAGCAAGAAATTTTTCATTGGGCAGATGGGAATGCCCTGTGCCGGTTTCACCAGCCTGCAATGCCAATTGTGTGGGCTGTATTTCTTTGCAACCGGATGAAGAACCTATTGTATCAACACAGGACCGTCTGACGTTTAAACCAACTCCTGAAGAAATTGTAGAGTTCACCGTTCCGCACCTGGAACAAGCCCCCTATCCTATCATCAGTTTTGGACAGGGCTGCGAAGGCGAGCCGCTGCTGATGTGGGAAACCATCCGTGATGCCATTATTGAAATAAGAAAGCATACGGATAAAGGCAGCATCAATATCAACACCAATGGCTCTAAGCCGGATGCAGTGAAAGCATTGTGCGAAGCAGGATTGGATTCCATTCGTGTCAGCACCAACTCGGCACGTAGAGAAATTTACATGCCCTACTATCGTCCCAATAATTATGACTTTGATGATATTGTGGAAAGCCTGAAAGTGGTAAACTCCTTTGGCGGCTGGACGTCCATCAATTATTTTGTTTTTCCCGGTATGACAGACAGTGTGGCCGAATATGAAGCATTGAGAAAACTCATTAAAGAAACGGGGTTGAAGATGATCCAGTGGCGCAATTTCAATATTGACCCCGACTGGTATCTGGGAAAAATAGGTGTGGCTGATACCGGTGAATGTATGGGAGTGAAACAACTGCAGCAACTGATCCGTGAAGAATTCCCTCATTTGAAATATGGCTATTTCAATCCGCCGATTGAAAGGATCAAAGGAAGGTTTGAAATGGATTTTGCACATTAACAGATATACCTGCCAGTTTTGTCTCAACGAAAAATAATTACCGGGATCAGCCTGGCTGTTCTCGCCACCATCATCTGGTCGGGAAATTTTGTTGTTGCCCGCGGCATCTACAAAGAAGTGCCCCCGGTGAGCCTGGCATTCTGGCGTTGGATTTGTGCCACCATCATACTGCTGCCTTTTGCCTGGAAATATTTTAAAAAAGAATGGCCGGTGGTGAAACGTTCCTGGCTCTTTTTTATCGTGGCTGGCATGACGGGTATTTCCATGTTCAATACGTTTGTATATATCGGCGGACAATACAGCACTGCTATCAATCTTGCCATCATCGGCACCACTTCTTCGCCGGTCTTTTCTGTAATACTGGCCAGGATCTTTCTCAAAGAAAGTATTGGCTGGGCAAAGGTTACCGGTATTGCTCTTTGTATAACTGGCATCCTCTACCTGTTATCAAACGGGGACTTTCAAAATCTGCTCTACTTCCGGTTCTCAAAAGGAGACTGGTGGGTGCTGGCGGCGGCCGTTTCGTTTGCCATTTACAACACGATGGTAAAAAGAAAACCTGCTGCAGTTTCGCCGGTTAACTTTCTCTTTGTGGCATTCTGCGCTGGCACTTTGTTGTTGCTTCCCTTTTACCTGTGGGAAACATCTTATAGTGCACCCATCGTATGGAACGGCAACCTGCTGCTCATTATTCTCTATTTAGGTCTCGGCGCTTCTGTCATTTGCTTTTTGATATGGAATATTGCCATCCGCAACCTCGGTGCTGGCAGGGCGGCCATTTTTGGCAATCTCATTCCTGTTTTCAGCAGTATTGAAGCGGTGTTCATACTGGATGAATCATTCTCTAATATACATATCATCAGCATACTGCTTGTATTTGCGGGCATAGTTCTGGCCAATCTTCATTTCCGGCGATGAATTATATTTACAAACATTACTGACCCGTTGCAAAAAAGACCAAAACATATTTTGCCGCTTATTGTGCTTTCCCAGTTTGCAGGCACATCATTATGGTTTGTTGGCAATGCAGTGTTGCCCGAATTGACGGAAGTGCTGCAACTCAGTAAATATGCAGTAAGCCATGTTACCTCAGCGGTAATGCTGGGGTTTATTACCGGTACATTACTGTTTGCCTTTTTATCACTGGCTGACCGCTTTTCACCAGCCCGCTTGTTTTTTATCAGTTCATTGTTCGGCGCTTTTTTTAATGCGTCGGTAGCCTGGTGGGCTACAGACGCAACCCTGCTTTTTATTTTCCGGTTTCTGACCGGTGTTTGTATTGCAGGTATTTATCCAGTGGGTATGAAAATAGCCGCCGACTGGTATGATAAGGGTTTAGGCAAAGCGTTGGGTTTTTTATTAGGTGCCCTGATGCTGGGTACGGCTTTCCCGCATTTGTTAAAGAACCGCGAATTTGAACTATCGTGGCAATCTGTACTTTACTACACCTCAGCTTTTGCACTGGCCGGTGGTATTATTATTTGGCTTTGGGTGGGAGACGGACCTTTTCGTAAAAGATCAGGAAATTTTCAGTGGAATACATTCCGTGTGATTTTTAGTTCTAAAAAATGGCGGCAGGCTGCATTCGGTTATTTTGGACATATGTGGGAGCTCTACACTGTTTGGGGTTTTACCCCGCTGATACTGGAATTGTATGCCCAAAAAAATAACCTGTCGCTGAATATCCCGCTGTGGAGCTTTGCTGTTATCGCTATCGGTTGTATAGCAAGTATAACAGGCGGTTATCTTTCCCAAAAATGGGGCAGTGCCAAAGTGGCATTTATTGCTTTGTTCATTTCCGGTTGCTGTTGCCTGTTCTCACCCTTGTTTTTTTCTTTACCTGTAATATTTTTCGTTGCCTGTATGCTTTTATGGGGATTTACAGTTTCTCCCGATTCGCCTCAGTTTTCCACTCTTGTGGCGCAGCATGCACCCGAACACCTGAGAGGCACCGCCCTGACGATCTATAATTCAATCGGATTTGCTATCACCGTTATCAGCCTGCAGGTGACTGACAGGGTTTTTCATTCCAATAGTTTTATTTCAGGAGAAAATACATTCATCATCTTAGCCATCGGACCTTTATTGGGACTTATTTCGATGCAACGGTTTATCAGAAACAAATAAGCTGTTTATTTTTCTAATTCAGCTTTTACCCAGGCGATCATTTCCAGCAGATACTCAGGTGGTTCACTCACACCGGGATATTCCTTGTAAAACAATTTTAATGCTGCCTGGTAGTCATTTAATGCTTCCGAAAATTTTTGTTGTAATACAAAGAGATCTGCCCGTAAAGAATACCCCTCCAGGGAAGCGGAATTCTTTTTCAGCAACCGCTCTGCATAGATCATACCATTTGCTGCATCGCCTGTATGCCAGTGATACTTTCCACTGCGCAGCATCATCTCTTCACTCTCAACCACAGCAACAGGCATATTGGCTTCCATCACTTCAATTTGTACAAAGCCGCTGCTTTTGTCATACAGCGTCGCAGCCAGGTTATACTTACCTGCTGGTAGCATTTTCCATTCAGCCGCATTGATACCAAACCATACTTTATAAAACCCTTTTTCATCCAATACAGCCACAGGTGCTGAACCCGGATTGGGCAAAGCCCTGATGGTTATACTATATTCCTTGCCGTTTGTTTCATTGAGCAATTTCCAGTGTATAATTGAATGCCACGGTTTATCTATACTTCCTATTGACAGAGGCTGTACTTTTTTCTTACTATTGATTATTTCCTGCTTCTCCTTGTCATATTCTTCCCGGCTGATCTTATTTGTCCTTAACAACTCATCCAGTTCATGAAGTCGTCTGTTACCGGCATTATTCCATCGCTGGTTTTCCTGCGCCTCTTTGTTTACGATTGAAAGGGTCAGCAGCACAGGTTCGTCCTTAAATATTTTCACAGCCTTTTTATAATTCACCTGCAGGGTAAGCTGCTGTGCAAGAACAGATGAATAAAGAAAAAAATAGAATAAAGATGTAAGCAGGTATAAAACAAAAGATTTCATGATCGTACATTTAAAAGTTGATCACCGGTTACCACAGGATTTTGGCACCTTTCCAACACCAGACACTCTTATCTGCCCTTTACAATTTCCCCTTTTATCAGCCGCATCCCTGAATCGCTGGTTGCTGGCATTATAGCCTGTTCCAGACGGGCTATTGCACAAAGCCGAACCAATTTCCTCTGGATTGAAGCCCTGGATGATCGTTCCCACATTATCGTATCGCATGACACAGCTTACATTACCGCTGCGAAGACCCCTGATCTTGTCAAAAGAATTTTCTGAGCCCGGATCACCTTCTCCATGATGACAAACATTATTGCCGTGTAATAACTCATGTGCCACCACTGCTGAAAGTTTATCTGTATAATTGATATTTCTTTTCTCGGCTACTGACTGAATTTTTCCCGTATAAATCCTGATCTGGTTTTCCATATTAGGGATCGTAGGCTGACCGAGCGGTGAAAAGGCAATGCCCAATAAAGATGAATGATCTCCCAGGTCTACAAGATGCAAACCCATCTGGTCAACAACATGGGTGGCTTTCGTTGAATTAAAGTTTACGACCCGTTTATCATCTCCGTTGTATTGCGATTCGCTGATTTCATACACATCCAGCTCAGAAATATTATCATACAACGTAATGCTCAGGTTGTCTTCGTTGCGGATGAAAATATTTTTCACCATGTAATTCGACCGGACATGCTGTACACCCCCAGCCGCTGCCAGTGTTTTAAACCCCCTGTATTCTTCATAAGTTGTCAACCCATCCCCTTTAAACCCATCTCCGGCAGGTGTATCATCTTCGTCCACGTTGTTTGCCACCGGGTCTCTCATTCTAACATTACCCAATGTTGTCCAACCGTTATCAGCTATATGATTTTCATCAATATCATGCGGAATGGTGACCCTGTTATCGGTATATTCTGTTTTTTTCTGGCGCCGGTCCGGGTGTTGCACATCAGCTTTTTTCACCGGGATGGATACATACAATGGCTTGCCTTCTGTTTTTCCCTTTTTATGTGCATTGGCAAAGCTCCTGAAAAATCCATAGGCACCGAAATCTCTTGAATAAACTATGATACGATGTTCCCTCACGGGTCTTTCTGTTCTTGCTTCCTGGTATAATTCTTTTTCAGAACACTTGCCTTTTCCTTTTTCATCATTAAAAACCTCATGGCCTGTTTCTTTTTTTAGCTGTAAGTCGCGGCATTCGTCAGCATCTTTTAAGATGGGATCATTCATGCAAATACCTTTTTCTTCAGAAACATTCAGCAATTCAAAAAAATGTATCCGGCACATATGAGAAACAGCCGGCACCCAGTTATTGCCAAGCCTGTACATCAGTTCCGATTTTAGCTCAATATGATTACTATCTTCCGGTAGCCAGTTCAAAGGCGGGTGACTGAGCTTTACACCAGGTCTGTAAATTTTTAATGTAAAAACATCAGACTCTTTCGTTTTATCTGTTCGCTGACCCGGGGGATTCTTTATGGTCACCTTTATTTTCACTTCGATCACATTCTTATTTGCTGCCATTTCAAGCGGCGCTTCATACACAACATACTGACCATTTGAGCTGAGCAAAAATTTGCCTCCTCCTGAAACAATGGTCCAGTTCCAGATGATATTATCCGCATAATTGCGTTGCACCGGCTGTGTTGGACACTGACCCGCAGAAACACATTCCACCTTCATCACATCCATATCCTGCTGATCCTGTGACTTTAGAACAATCCATTGCCCCAGCACCATCGTATCATTTTGCGCCACTGCCGGCAACTGAATGACGGGTTTCACCAGGTCATCCAATTGCTCCCAGCCCGGCCCCTTGATGCTGCAGGTGCCTTTCACTTCCGGCACCGTTGCCACAACCGGTAAACGGTACTTCTCACTGGTAATTTCAATTTCATATTTATCCGGGTTTGATTTCTTTCTTTTTGTTTTGATGGTTATATTCTTTGTCTGTGTCTCATCGAGCACCGGTGAGCCGTCATCTATCACCTGCAACTGAATGACTGTAATAAAGGTTGTATCCGTATTTTTCACAGGCAGCGGTACATAAGGCGGCCTGAATATCACATGCTCTCCCAAATCTGTCATTTCATTTTCTGAAGCACAGCCCAGTTTTACAAATACACCTTCACCTGATGTGATGGCCCATTCAAATCTTACTTTGCCATTCAATGCCACTATCTTTTCGCTTTTTGTGTCAGGACAATCCGGTTTACTCGGATCACAGACGATCTTTACCCTGTCAATATCTGCCCCTTCAGCTTCCAGTGTGATAAATTCATCCCGGTACATCGAGGAGCCCGTACCGATACCAATCTGATTTGCTTTTAACCCACCGTCCATTTTAGGATCACCCATATCACTCAAAATGGGCATACAGCTTTTTTGTCTTTCTACAGGTGGAATATTGCCCTCATAGTTTCCAACATAGGGACATTCGCTTCCATCTTCGCATTTTATGACCCCGTTCACCTGCAAAACATAATTTCCAGTGCCGAGAATATTTACAGCCACCCCGGGGCCATCATCTCTGCCCGCAATAGCGATCACACCGGCACCAACAGAAACTTTCCATTTATAAGTGATCGTTACTGTGCCGCATTTAGCCGGAATACCGGATTGCGGACAAGGTTTGTTTTTGCAACCTCCGGTCACATTAGTTGTAAAATGTAATTGCCCGTCTTTTGTAAGAGGTGACGGAATCATTGCTCCCGCTAAAGTGCATTCACATTCACACTTCACTCTTTCAGTAGTTACAGGTGGTCTTGTCGGATCGCCGGTCACCGGAGGATTGGTATCCGGTGGTCTAGTATCTGTGCCCGGTCCGGGAGGAGTAACCAGTTGTCCTGACTGATCAGCACAGGTTGTCGTTACACATACAGTTCCATCTACACAGGTAACTGTGACTTTCACACAAACAACAAAAGCGCCATTTTTTTTTGGGCGGACATTTACGGAAGCCGTATTTAATTTGCCGGTCAAATCAACATTCTCTTTTCCGCTTAATATGCTCCATTCATAGGCAGTGCCCAAAACGGAACAGCCGGGAAATGTATTTATACCAATTCCATATTGTCCCTTGCAGGCAGGTTTTGCCTCAGCCTTATAAGTGTTACCGCTTTTTGTTACGGTTGCCGTAACCGAACATTCACATGACTTTTTAATATAGCCCGGGGGAACTTCCGAAGTCGGGTTGGCATTTGCCACCACATCCGGGAGATCAAGGTTAATGCTTACAGTGAAGTTCCCTGTAGCAATACTTACAGCCGGGCAATGCTGAACATATACGCCATGCAGGCTGTCAGGAATGGGCATTATGGGAATTACCTGGAGGTTGCCTGAAGTCATGGAAACAATAGCCGGCGAAAGGTTGGCAATTGTGAGTACCGCCTTATCGGGCAAATTTTCCAGCCCTGTAATTTTAATATCAATAAATGTGCTTTGTCCTTTTTTCAGATTCAAATTTCCCGTGTTAATCTGCATATCCACCCCGGAAACTGTTCTTTCACACTTGTCTTCATTATCCTCCCTCACTGTCATTGTTTGAAATCCTTTGGCTTCCTTAGGAAAAAGAATGATACTTTGCCGGGGTGATTCTGCCAATACCTGTGCCGGCTGACCGCCTACCATACATTGGGTTGTTGCGGTTTTACCGTCAAAAATCCCTGTGATCCTAAAAGGATCCCCGGTCAGCCCATGTGAAGGAATGAAGCAATCTGCAGCAGGCAATTCCGTAGCCTGTTGTTCAAACGGGTGGCTGAGTTGTTGCAAACGTTTGCCGGATTCATTTAATAGTTCCACATTGTAGCCTGGTCTTTTTTCCTTCGAAATCATCCAATCAAACACTAAAGAACGTGTTTGCAAATTGATTTTTTTGTCCTCTATCCGGACTACATAGTTCATCAGTGTTGCAAGATTCTTTTCTAATTGCTTTGCATTTTTTCCTGAAGGCTCGGTCACCACAGTACCCGACACTTGTTCGCCGGGGTAGATCTTATCAGGAAGATAAACCGTGACATTCCCTTCAGCGGTGTTAAAAGTTGCTGTAGTAAGTCCTTTGTGCGAAGTGATGGTCTGCGCCCTGGTTATTGATGCGGGTACAAGCAGGAATAAGAAGAGCACAGTGAGCAATTTGAATGTTCTCATCTCTGTGCTTTGGATAAATGTAAAAGTATTTATATAAAATTCAGTAATATTTTATGCAGAGGCTGTGCATTTAGGAAAAAAGGTCAGCATCGGAGTATATGAGAAACCTGATTTAGAATCTTAACATTTCATAAATGTATGTTGCACGGCCTTTGCATCGTTAATAACAGGTGTGTATAAAGAGTCATGCCTTTCATTGATAATCAAAGCCTAAATTTGTATGAACAACGCTTACACCATGTCTGCAACCCTTGAAGCAAAAAAGAATACACAAGCCACCATGATCACGGCTGGTTTTGCTGCATTTATGATCCTGCTGATGCTTTTCTGGAAATGGGAATTGCCTGTATTTGAAAAGCCCGTTACAGAAGCGGGCATTGAAGTGGAACTGAACCTACCTGAAGAGCCCGAAGTGTTTGCCCGTGGTGGTGGTGGAGGCGGCAATCCCGTTCAGGCTACAGGTGCAGCAGGCCCCGCTCCTTATTCTCCTCCGGCTCCCGGTGATGATAAAGATGATTCAAGAGATATAGAAGATGACAATGATAAAACTACCCCGGCCATTCTGAAACCTGATGTTCCCAAACCTACAGCTACAAAGATCAATACCAATAATACCCCTGTAAAAACAGCACCTAAGCCGGTTGAAACCCCTCCTGCCCCGCCACAACCAAGAGCGGTGGTTGGCCGCACTTTAGGTGGCAACAGCACAGGTGGTGGCGCTGCGGAAAATTATGACAGAAGCGGCGGCAGCGGATCGGGTTCAGGGGTTGGTACCGGTTCTGGCAGCGGAGGCGGCAGTGGTACAGGTGCCGGTGGTGGAAATGGATCTGGTGTGGGTGGCGGCAGCGGGCCTAGAGTGACAAGAGGCGACCGGAGAATTGTAAGCGCCTATGCTTTCCAGGGTGACCTTGATAAAGCAACCGTATATGCTGACATAAAAGTTTCTCCTGATGGTATCGGCCAGTTTGTGCAGTTTGCCCGTGGTTCAACAGCTACCGGGTCTTCTTACCGAACTGCGATATCCCAATATCTCCGCAACATGCGGTTTGATAAGTCAGATCATGAGTCATTGGTGACCGTACAGTTCAATTTCAGGGTCACTAACTAATATAACTTTACAACCGGCACAATCGCAAGTGCCGGTTTTTTTCTGCTTATGCCTGAACAGACTTCTCCAAAACCGGCTGTATTCACCTTATCAATACATGCCCATGCGGATCATTCGTTTTATTTTTCAATTGTTCAGCAACCAGTACACCGACAAAAGAGGTTACAAACGCTACAAATCAAACGGCAGGTTAGTGCACCGGGTTGTGGCAGAAAAGAAACTGGGACGAAAACTAAAGCAACAGGAAGTGGTACATCACCGGGACAGGAATAAAGCGAATAATAAACCGGGGAACCTGATTGTTTTCAGAAATCAGGCAGCTCATGACCGGCGCCACAGGAAAGATGCAAAGAAATACGGTAAACGTTGGAGCTACCTGGGTATTAAATGATTTTGGCGCTGATCACAATTCTGCCAGCGGCAACTCTACATAAAATGTAGTACCCCTGCCCTGCTCCGTTTCAAACCATATCTTGCCTTTTGCCTGCTCCACAATTCCTTTACACATGGCAAGACCCAGGCCTGTGCCCGAAGATTTGGTTGTGAAATTGGGCACAAATATTTTATCCTGCATACCCGGCGGTATGCCTTCTCCATTATCCTTTACACTCAACACCACTTTTCCGTCCTCTACTTCTTCTTTCACTTCTATCACACATTGCCCATTGTCACTACAAGCCTCCACTGCATTGGCAAAAAGGTTGGTAAAAAGGCGGTTCATCTGGGTTTTATCTGCATCGAGCCACAACTCACGACTCAGCGGCTGCCAGCGCAGTTGGGTCCTTTCATCTGCATTGTATAATTCGGTCAACGAAGCTATTACCTGGTGCAGATCAAAACGGGTGACATTCGTGTTGCCGATATTGGCAAACTGTGAAAAGTCGGCTGCGATCTTGGAAAGGTGATCTATCTGCTCCACCAGGGTATGCGCCACATTAGAAGATAGCTCCTTCACATTCGGCAGGTTATTGTCAATCGCTTTCTGAAGGTATTGAATGCTGAGCTTCATTGGCGTCAGCGGGTTTTTAATTTCATGTGCCACCTGCCGGGCCATTTCACGCCAGGCCCCTTCTCTTTCACTTTTTGCAAGGGCTTCCGCACTGGCGCCGAGTTTGGCCACCATTTTATTGTATTCCTTCACCAGCCCGCCGATCTCATCATTCCGGTTCCAGTCAATCTCTTCATTCATTTTGCCGAGATTCACTTCCCTCATTTTTTCGCTGATCAGTGAGAAAGAACGGGTGATGCGGTTGGTAATAAATAAAGCGATAAGACCTGCCACCAGGAAAATAAAGGCATTCAGGTTGATCAGCGTCACCAAAAAATTTGATATTTCCTGGTTCAGCTCCGGCTGAGATGTGAAATAAGGAATGTTTACATACGCATAGGCCGTGCCGGCTTCATCTCTTACGGGTGCATAAATGCTCAGGTAAGAAAGTTTACCGATCATTTCTTTTTCACCATGCTGCACCAACCGTTCGCGGCTGAGGTGGAAATAAGCAGAAGGGTCCATCTTCTTGCTCAAAACACCCTTGTTGTAAACATTTGCTTCCGAAGAAACATAGAGGTTGCCTTCCAGGTCATAGACATTCACATCCACGCCGTGAATATCCGACACTTCATTCACCAGCTTTTGCAGGTTAAAATTGGAAACAGAGTCGTAAATCTTCACCACATCATCAAAAGTGCTGTGATCAGACAATTCCTTTTGCATCTCGTTCACCATGATCTGCATGGTGCGGCTCAGCTTTTCATTATTGTTCCGCTCATAGCGGCTGATGAAAAATGAAATCGTGGAAACCCCGATGATGACAAACGAAAGCACACTGATGAAGATGATGGTGCTGTGCACCTGGCTGCGGATATTGAGTTGCAGAAAGTTCTTCAGTTGCTCCCTGCTGCTAAATGTTTTCAGCAACAACGAAAAAAACCGTACAATAGCCACCAGGAAAAGAAAAGAACAGAATATATAAGAGAACAGGGTGATGGCTTCGATCAGGCTGTCCTGCTTTCGCACCATCACCACCACTTTTTCATTACTGGCCTTATACCACAGTTCATCATGACCACGACGGCTTCTTTTCTCAAATTCCTGCTTCGGCATCTCATCATCTGTCAGCCAGATGGCAAAAGGATATTTATTGGAAGGCGAAACCAGTCGTTTGTTGTTGTAAATCGCATAAAAATAGATAGGAGAACTTTCCGGATCATTTTGCCTGAACTGTCGGAACAACTCAGGAAACAGCGCATCATTACTGAATTTTTTGGGATTGGAGAGGATAAAAAGCGAACCGAGCTTCCGGCCATTATCATCTTCTATTTCCCGCTTGGTGATATAGGTAAACTTGTCAAATGAAGTTTCGTAAATAAAAAGTCCGGGGGTGGCGGTGGGACGGGCCTCCACACTCACCAATGTGTTCAGGTCATCATAGCTGGCCGGGTCGTCATTGTTGACCGGTCTGCTTTCTGCATCATATACATAGAGCCTTGTGTCGTATTTGTTAAGATAGCCGCTGTAGTTTTCATTCACAATACTGTCTCGAAGCTGTTTACTTTTCTCCGGGTTTATGAACCTTTCATAATTATCGCTCAGGAAATCCTTGTCGAGGTATTGCAGGGCTATGTTCAGCAAACGTTCACTGGAAGGATCTGTTTGCATCGCCAGTTTCTCTGCAAAATTTTTTCTTCTTTTCCATTCAGCATCCTTGTTTTCCACCAGCATGATCGTTGCAATGGACATGGAGAAAATGAATATCCAGAAAAGGATGCCGGCAATATTGATGCGGATACTTTGAAACAATACACCCTGCTTGTGAATCAACCACGTATAAAAAAGCAGCCAGCCCAGTACAGGTATATAAAATAATACGGTAGGGTCACCCGAACGTACTGTCAGGTAAACCAAACCAACGAACCCAATCACAAAATAAATGACGACGGTTCTTCCTTCAAACAATGGGAATATGATCCTGAACAGCAATTGCGTGAAATAATAATAGGAAAGCGATAAACCTGCCAGTGCGATAAACCCAAACACTGTAAAACGGTTGAGGCTGAAAAAGTCGGTTACATCAAAAGATATTTTTGAATCAGCTACTATGCTGCGAATGACAGAGGCCAGCAAAAAAGTGGAAAAGATCAGCAGGAACAGCGAAATGATACCCGCCACCCATCTGGTGAAAGGAGGGAATGCGGTTGTGAGCTGATTCCTGTGGTTGAGTTTTGACCAGGCAAACAATATGATCCAGCAAAAAAGAATTGCATTAACGAGCAGATCACCCAGGGAACGCTGCACCACATTGGAGCCATACACAGAAGGATCAAAGAGTTCAAACTGCCGCAGGTTTAACAGTGAAGGGTAAAAATAAATAACGAGCCGCACGGCCACCACCAGTATGGTCAGCACTACCAATGCCGTCCAGGGTCCTTTTTTGCGGGCTACCGACTCGGAGAGTAAATGAATGAAAAAAAGAAGCAGCAGAATAGCGGCAAAACGCAACAGCATGGTGAGTGTGCTGCTGTAGGGAACCGCACCGGAAGAACGTTGTTCAAGATAGAATATTCTTTTACCTGAAATAGCTGTAACCGGTGTTGCCGATTCATTTGCACTTAGCGTCACCCATTTGTCGGCCTCTTTGCTATGAGCAAAGCGATGGGGCAGGTAATCCGTTTCAATAAAAAACTCGAATCTTACCGGGATGAGTGCAAAGGCAATAACATTATCAGCTATCCCCTGGAGTGATATAACTCTTTTTTCGATAAAGTAGTAACCATTACTCAATTGCCGGAAATATTCCCCGTCCTCAGCCGAAAATAATTCTTGTGGAGGCACGGCCAACTGGTCGCTCCAGAAACTCATTTTAACGCCGCCGAAATTATCAGCGAGGTACAAAAAACTGCCGTGATGTTTAGCTACAATCTTCTTAAACTCATCAACCGTCTCTTTTTTGCTGATGAGTTTTCTTAGCAGGGCCGTATCCCCCAGGAAATCATGAAATGACTGCTGTTCCTTATGCAGGTATTTTTCAAGCAGCCTGGCCTCTCTCGTCACAGAAGAGCGGACCGAGTAACGTTCTGTAAAAACAAAAGAAATGACAAACAGGATGGCGGCAAGCAATAAAAAGCTTTTCCCTGAAAAAAATATATGCCGGGCCTTTAATCTCACTGCAATTGTTTAATGCTGTTCCAGATGGCGTCCATTTCCTGCAGGCTCATCTGCCGGAGATCTTTGCCCTGGCTGATGGCTTGTTGTTCCATGGCTGTGAAGCGCCGGATGAATTTTTTATTGGTTCGTTCCAATGCATTTTCGGCGTCAAGCTGCAAAAACCGTGCATAATTGACCAGGGAAAAGACCACATCGCCAAATTCATCTTCTGTTTTTTGCTGATCACCACTTTGGATGGCGGTTTTCAGTTCGGCAATCTCTTCTTCCACTTTATCCCAAACCTGTTCCCTGTTATCCCATTCAAAACCCACCTGCTTAGCTTTTTCCTGCAACCGCATCGCCTTTACCATGGCAGGCAGCGACACAGGCACCCCGCTGAGCACTGAACCTTTGCCCTCTTTTAGTTTCAGTTTTTCCCAATTCTTTTTTACATCTTCATCACTGTTCACTTTCACAACTTGTCCCGCATTATCGGGATCGCCATATATATGCGGATGACGGGAAATTAATTTTTCGCAAATGCCATTGATCACATCTTCCAATGTAAACTGTTGTTGTTCGCTGCCGATCTTTGAATAGAAAACAATGTGGAGCAGCAGGTCGCCCAGTTCTTCCCGGATGCCTTTCCAGTCTTCGTCTGTGATGGCATCTGCCAGTTCATAGGTTTCTTCGATTGTCATTTGCCGTAAGGTGGCAATTGTCTGTTTCCTGTCCCAGGGACATTGCTCCCTGAGTTCATCCATGATGCTGACCAATCTTAAAAATGCTTCTCCGGTTGTTGTCATATCAAATGGTTAAAGTGTGTATGCGGAAAATACAGCGAAAATGAAAAATAATACCAGCATCAGCAGCAATGAAAAGAAGGCTACAAAAAGAAATTTGACCAGTGTTTTCCATCTGCCCTGTCCATAAAAATTCCTCATGCCTTTATAGAGATAAAATAGCAGGCCAAGGAAGAGCAGGAAAATGATGAAATTAATGAACCCGGAATGAACCATGTCTTCCAACCGGGATAGAGAGAACACCAGCAACAATAATAAAAAACTGAAAACATAAAGATGAATGGTGAACACTCCATGATCTGCATAATAAAACTGCTTCCGGCGTATATACACTAGTTTCAGTAACAGGGCAAAAAGCGGCAATGATACAAAAAGCAGATATGGAAGCCGGTGCAATATGACATCTCCTAACTTTTTAAGTGCCAGCTCCGGGTTTTTGCTGTATTTCCTGTTTACTTCGATTTCTTTACGGGAAATACGTTTTTTTAACCAGCCATCTCTTTTTGCTGGCGGTAATAAAGCCTGTGCTGAATCATAGGCTTCTGCTGATTTATACTTTTTAGCATTGTCGGAAAAATCACTGATCGTAAAATCATCTGTGATGACGGATAATTTTTCCAGTGTAACTGTTTGAGAGCTGTCTCTTAGCAGGGCCAATTGCTGAAGCAGGTTAGTGTTGCCTGAGTCCTGGGCCAACTGCTTTTCCTTTTTAACAATCATCGCTTTTATTTCCTTCGGTGTAAGTGGCTTGTCAAAATTAGTTTCGAACGTGGCTCCTGTGCTGAACACACTGAAGAAAAGCAGGAAAAAAAGCGCCGATGTGAATACATACATCCGGATTGGATGCAGGTAAGCAGCCCTTTTGCCATTCATGTATTGCCGGGAAAGAAAGCCCGGTTTGAAAAGAAGAACTTTTACTGTAGAGAAAAAGCTGCTGTCAAAATGGGTGATGTCATAAAAAAAGTGAGTGACCATGTGCCAGAATGTTTCCTTTGGCACCACATTCTCCTGGCCACAGTGATGACAATATCGTCCCTGCACTATCGTGCCGCAGTTCAGGCAATCTTTTTCTTTTCTTTCAGGGATATGAGACACTCCGTTTTTTAGTTTAAAAATAAGTACAAAAAGACAAGGAAGTCTTTTCTTTTACGTTACTGAATAAATCAGGTAATTTTGACCCGTACAACCATTTTCCATTTTATGAAAAACACATTGCTCTGGGCCGCTGTTCTTTTATCTGTATCGTCACAAGGCCAGTATTACTATAATGACATCATTGGCACCAGGGAAACCACCCGGCAAATGAAAAGCTACACCGAAAATAAAGTGAGAACGGTGACAGCTTCCGGGGTGGATCAGCGGGGCATCAAGGCCACAGATTTTTCAGAATACCATGAAGTGAGGGAAAACGGCAGGTCTCTTCGGTCGGTATCTGTCACCAACCTCAATAAAACAAATATCTATTCCCGTTTTGATGAGCAGGGAAGACTGATCAGTATGAGTGACTCTTCCTCCAGTATTATTTCACAGACGACATACGAATATGATGAGCAGGGAAGACTATCGTTGGTCACAAATACCATCAAGGACTCAGCGAATGATTTTAACCAGGTGGAAACACACCGCTGGATCTATACTGCCAGCGGACAGCCGGAAAAGATGTGGCGCATCACCCGGAGCTCTGACAACAACCTGCCCGATACCCTTGAAGTACGTTTTACATTGGATGAAGATGGCAATGTGGGAGAAGAACGTACTTTTAAACGAAATATTGAAACCGGGTTTCTTTACTATTACTATGACGATAAGGACAGGCTGCTGGACATTGTGCGCTACAATAAAAGAGCAAACCGGCTGATCCCCGACATTCAATTTGAATATGACGAACAGGACCGGGTTATCCAGAAGATCACCACTACATCCAGTCTTAACCTTGGCTACCTGATCTGGCGGTATATTTATGATGCAAATGGCCTGAAAACAAAAGAGGCGCTTTTTAACCGGGATAAACAACTCACCGGACGCATAGATTACAGCTATACATTTCTCAACTAAGAGCCCCTCAATTCAAGGGTCAGGCAAGGGAATTTTTGCAATCACTCAATCGTTTGCAAGTTTTGAATTATATACCTTTACCGCAAATATTACAAATCCTATGTGCGGAATAGTTGGTTACACCGGCCCAAGAGAAGCCTACCCTATCATCATCAAAGGACTAAAAAGATTGGAATATCGTGGCTATGACAGCACGGGTGTTGCTTTGCTCAACAGCGGCCTGAAAGTTTATAAGAAAAAAGGGAAAGTGGCAGAACTGGAAGATGCTGTGCTGGGTAGCGACCTTCATGGCCATATTGGCATCGGGCATACCCGCTGGGCTACCCATGGCGAACCAAACGACCGCAATGCCCATCCCCATCGTTCGGCAAGCGGCAAACTGGCCATGATCCACAATGGCATCATTGAAAATTATGCACAGCTGAGAAATGAACTGCAGAAAAAAGGGTATGTCTTTAAAAGTGATACTGACACGGAAGTATTGTTGAATTTTATTGAAGAGATCAAGACCAACAATGAATGTTCGCTGGAAGAAGCTGTCCGCATTGCATTAAAAAGAGTGGTTGGTGCTTATGTTATCCTGCTGCTGGATGAAGATGACCCGGAAACAATCATCGCTGCCCGAAAAGGTAGTCCCCTGGTGATTGGTGTGGGTAAAGGAGAACATTTTCTTGGTTCCGACGCCTCACCCATGCTGGAATATACCAAAGAGGTGGTGTATGTGAACGATTATGAACTGGCCATAGTTCGGCCGGATGAACTGATATTAAAAAATCTCGGCAACGAAAAGATCACTCCTTATGTGCAGAAACTCGACATCGAACTGGCAGCCATAGAAAAAGGCGGTTATGATCATTTCATGCTGAAAGAGATATTTGAACAACCGCAAACCATTTATGATTGCCTTCGGGGTCGTTTGGATGCAACTGCAGGCACCATCACGATGAGCGGCATCCAGCAATATGCCGAACAATTGGTGAAAGCTAACCGCATCATCATGGTGGCCTGCGGCACCAGTTGGCATGCGGGGCTGGTGGCAGAATATATATTTGAGGAGCTTTGCCGCATTAATGTGGAAGTGGAATATGCGTCTGAATTCCGCTACCGGAATCCCGTGGTCAATGAAGGCGATGTCATCATTGCCATTTCACAAAGCGGTGAAACAGCCGATACCCTGGTAGCCATTGAAAATGCCAAAGCAAAAGGCGCCATCATTCTCGGCGTTGTAAATGTAGTAGGGTCTTCTATTGCCCGTGCATCGCATGGTGGTGCTTATACACATGCGGGGCCGGAGATCGGGGTGGCATCAACCAAAGCTTTTACAGCACAATTGGCTGTGCTCACCATGATCGCATTGAAATTAGCCTGGATCAAAGGAACAATCAGTGAAGAAAGATATATGCATTTGCTTGATGAACTACAACAGGTTCCTGAAAAAGTGGCCTGGACACTGAAACACAGTGACAACATCAAAGCCCTCGCTGATAAATACAAAGATGCCCGTGACTTCCTGTATTTGGGGAGAGGTTATAATTTCCCTGTTGCCCTGGAAGGTGCATTAAAACTGAAAGAGATATCTTATATCCATGCTGAAGGATACCCGGCTGCAGAAATGAAGCATGGTCCTATTGCATTGGTGGATGAAACCCTGCCCGTGGTGTTTGTGGCTACCCGTGATGCATACCATGAAAAGATCATCAGCAATATGCAGGAAATAAAAGCCAGGAAGGGAAAAGTGGTATCGGTGATAACCGAAGGCGATAAAACTTCTGCAGAATTATCTGACGATATGATGATCGTTCCTGAAGCCGATGAGATCGTAGCGCCGATGCTGAGTGTGGTGCCATTGCAGTTGCTGGCCTATTATATCGGGGTGGCTAAAAAACTTGACGTGGACAAACCCAGGAACCTGGCGAAATCCGTAACTGTTGAATAATAAACGGCGGATCAAACCGCCTGCATTTGCCATTAATCAACCTGCTGCATGAACATTATCAGAAAAAAACCTGTTGCTGAACTGGGCTATGGGTTTGTAGCCAAAGAGTATATTCCCAAAGGAAAGAATGAATATTACCTGCGCAATATGCAGAACCGGAGCGGCATACGTTACCGCAAACTGACGGCATACGAAATGGAAGTGCTGGTGAGAAATGGAAATACTTCCGACAACTGGGAAAAAGTGCATGTGTCAGATGCATTCAATCCTGAACTGGTGCAGCATTGCAAATTCTATGGATTGGTTCGCATCGGGAAATTAGAGCCCTTTTTTCTCGAGTTCAATAACCTCCGGATGCCTGCCGGGCTTTATAACAGCACTATCATCAGTTGCGATATAGGCGATAATGTGGTAATTGATAATGTAAACTTTCTCAGCCATTACATTATCGGCAACGAAGTGATGCTGGTCAACATCAATGAACTGGCCACCACCGATCATTCCAAATTTGGGAACGGCATCATTAAAGAAGGAGAAAAAGAATCCGTCCGCATCTGGATGGAAGTGTGCAATGAAAATGCAGGCCGGAGCATTTTACCATTCAATGGTATGCTGCCGGGTGATGCCTGGCTTTGGTCAAAATACCGGCATCGTGAAAAACTGCAGCAAAAGCTTAGAGAATTCACAGAAAAAAAGTTTGATAAACAAAGAGGTTATTATGGTAAAATCGGCGATCGCACAGTGATCAAGAACAGCCGTATCATAAAGGATGTTTGGATCGGCACCGATGCTTATATCAAAGGCGCCAACAAATTGAAAAACCTTACCATTAATTCTTCTCCCACCGCAAAATCACAGATTGGCGAAGGTTGTGAATTAGTGAACGGGATTGTCGGTTTTGGTTGCAGGATATTTTATGGTGTGAAAGCAGTAAGATTTATTCTTTCATCCAACTCCCAACTAAAATATGGTGCCCGGCTTATCAATTCTTACCTGGGAGATAATTCCACCATCTCCTGTTGCGAGGTGCTGAACTCTCTCATCTTCCCATCACATGAGCAGCACCACAACAATTCATTTCTATGTGCAGCGCTGGTGATGGGGCAAAGCAATATGGCTGCCGGCGCCACCATAGGTTCCAACCACAATTCCAGGAGCGCCGATGGTGAACTGGTAGCCGGTCGTGGCTTCTGGCCGGGATTATGTGTGAGCCTGAAGCATAACTCAAAGTTTGCGTCGTTCACATTGATAGCAAAAGGAGATTATCCTGCTGAACTGAACATTCCCATACCTTTTTCTCTGGTGAAAAACAATATCAGTGAAAACAAACTGGAAGTGATGCCAGGTTACTGGTTCCTTTATAATATGTATGCCCTGGCAAGAAATGAAGGAAAATACAGAAGCCGGGATAACCGTTCCGATCAAACTCAATTCCTGGAGTTCGACTTTCTGGCTCCTGACAGTGTGAATGAAATGTTCGATGCACTTGAAATAATGGCATGGGCAACAGGTAAGGCATGGGCATTGAAAAATAAAAAGAACATTGCAGAAAAAGAGTATGCAAAAACCGGGAAAGAACTGCTTGAGAAAAAAATGAAAGTTGTCAATTCATTAGAAATTTGGGTTGATGGGTTTGAAAATTCAGGCAGGAAAGCGCAGTTGTTCAAAGTGCAGGAAGCTTATGATCATTTCAAAGAAATGATCATTTATTATGGGGTATGCCGGCTGAAACTAATGGCCGAAACTAATGGCCTGAGATCATTCAGGGAAATTAAACAATTGTTACCGGCAAGGCCAACCCGTAAACAATGGCTGAATACAGGCGGGCAATTGATACCTGGTTCTTCACTTGCGACATTGATCAGGAATATTGAAACAGGAAAAACCGGCAGTTGGGATGAAGTTCATACTTTTTACAGGGAACAAAGTATGAAGTATGAAAAAGAAAAGACCATCCATGCCTATGCCGCTTTACTGGAGCTGCTTGGCATCAGCAATGAAAAATTTAGTTTCAAACTGTTTCAGTCACTGCTGCAGCAGGCCCTCTCCAGCAAAAGGAAAATGACTGATGCCATTTACCAGTCAAGAGCCAAAGATTACAGTAATCCTTTCCGAAAAATGGTTTATGAAACGGAAAAAGAAATGGAGATGGTAACCGGCAAGCTGAAGGATAACAGTTTCATACGCCAAACAAAAGAAGAACTTACTGTTTTTGAGAAACAGGTAAACTTTTTAGTTCAGCATCTCAAACCCTGAGCCTGTATTGAAAACAGTTGACGCCTATATCGAAAGTTTGCCGGATGATCGCCGGATCCTTTGTGAAAAGCTTCGTGAACTGGTTATCGAAAACGTGCCAGGCGTGGAAGAAAAGCTGAGTTTTAAGATCCCATTCTATCATTTCTTTGGAATGTTCATGTACTTCAACAATACCAAAGAAGGTATAGATGTAGCTTTTTGCAGGGGAAAAGATCTCACTTTATTGTTCCCGCAACTCACTCAGAAAGGAAGGGCAATAGTAGCGACTGTGTTAGTGCAGCATCTCCAAGACATCACCCGGCTTCAGATCAGGGAAATAATTGTAGCTGCCGCCGCCTGGAATGAAGAAGCATGGCGACTAAAGATACCCATGGTAAAAAAGACTATCCGTCAAAAACGTATTGGCTGATCAATCATTTTTGCCCGGCGTAAATGGATAGTACATCAGGGCAAACCCAGCCTGGTGACAGGCTGAATAATAGATAGCATCAAAGATGTAATGCTTTAACGGTTTTTTACCCTCGCCAATTTTTATAATAATGGCAGAAGTCCAGGCAACTCTATTGATCATCGTATTAAGATGATACTGATCGGTAAAACCAACAAGCAGTGTTGTTGATAAGGGGAACCGTGGTCCATCGAGCCTGTTACCATTTTTGTATTTATTCTTCCAACTAATCTTAGGATCAAACCATTGGCGGTTGGCTTTGGGATACTTTCTGAAAAAAAAGCCCGGGTGAAACTGCAATGTTTCATTAAAGCCTTTGCTGGCGCCTGCGAGAAACAACAAACCACCGGTGACATAGCGGTTGCCAGTCATTTTCCACTTCTTTGGAGCCAGTTTTACAACAGGCTCAGTTTCTGCTGCTGTTTCAGCAAATGAAACAGAAGAAAACATAAGATTTTCCTGTTGTGCAGACAACTGTGCTCTTGTCACAATACAGAACAGGAGAAAAAAGGGTACAATAATGAGCCGCATATTGAACAGTTTTAATAAAGTAAACGGGTAATAGCTGTTCAACAGAATAATGGATTCACACCGGTGATGCCGGAATTCTTCAATGCTTAAAATACAGGTTATTGGGGCCTTCAGGAAGGATATAAAGGGTACGGGCAATGGCCCATTAGTAAAACGGTTACTAAAATATTAATTAGTTGCGGTGCATGCAAGCAATTGCTCCATAAATTTATTGATACGTAGTTATACGAACAGGCTGGCTGGTGAGGTTAAAAGATAATAGCATTTATTTCTTCCTGAAAAACAACCGCACAGGTACACCACTCAGGTTAAAGTGTTGTCGCAACTGGTTTTCAAGATAATTCTTATAAGGCTGTTTTATATCGTCAGGGAAATTGCAGAAAAAAGCAAATGAAGGAACGGCAGTTGGCAGTTGGGTAACATATTTGATTTTTACCTGGTGACCCCTGACCACAGGTGCATGGTAATGCTCAACAGCTTTTAACATCACTTCATTTAGTTTTGAAGTGGGTACTTTTTGTATTCGATTCGCATAGACCTCCAACGCAATCTCAATGGCCTTGAAAATCCGGGTTTTTTCTTTTGCTGAAATAAAGAGGACAGGAACATCGGTAAATGGAGCAAGTCTTTCCTTTAATTGTTTCTCATATTCCTTTGCTGTATTGGTTTGCTTCTCCAGGAGATCCCATTTGTTTACCAGCACCACAACACCTTTTCCTTTTCTGACTGCAAGGCTGAAGATATTCAGATCCTGTGCTGATATACCTTTTTCTGCATCCAGCAGCAACAGGCAAACATCGGCCTCATCCATTGCTTTGATAGCACGGATTACAGAGTAGAACTCGATATCTTCATTCACCTTTGTTTTACGGCGGATACCCGCTGTATCGATCAAAACAAACTCCTTTTGAAACAGGTTATAATGTGTATGAATGGTATCTCTTGTTGTTCCTGCAATATCACTTACAATTGTTCTTTCCTCGCCTACCAATGCATTCAGCAAAGAAGATTTTCCAACATTGGGCTGCCCGATAATGGCAAACTTGGGCAGCGCTGCCATTTCTTTCGCTTCAGCAGATGCATCCTCGGTGATCAATGCAGTTATAGCGTCTAATAATTCACCGCTTCCACTGCCACTGGCCGCAGCGATAAAGAAAACATTGTCAAAACCCAAACTATAAAACTCAGCGGCCTCCAACAGTCTTTCATTATTGTCAACTTTGTTTACCGTAAGAAAAACAGGCTTGGTGCTGCGTCTTAATACATCGGCCATAGCGTCATCCAGGTTGGTCATACCGGTATGTGCATCCACCATAAAAATAATTGCATCCGCTTCCTCCACAGCGATCAGCACCTGCTTGGCTATTTCTTTTTCAAACACATCCTCACTACCCGCAACAAACCCGCCGGTATCAATAACATTAAATGTTTTGCCATTCCAGTCGGCCATTCCATATTGCCGGTCACGGGTCACGCCACTCAGGTCATCCACGATTGCCTTGCGTTGCTCCAGCAAGCGGTTGAAAAAAGTGCTTTTACCTACATTAGGGCGACCAACTATTGCTACTGTAAAACTCATAATCCGTATTTATCATTCTTTAATACTGCCATCACCAGATCCCCGGTTATCTTTTAATATCCATACTCTCTCAACTGCATTTCATTTTCTCTCCATTTAGGTTTCACTTTGACAAAAAGCTCCAGGAATACTTTTTGCCCGATGAATGCCTCAATATCCTTCCTGGCTTCCATTCCGATTCTTTTAATCATGCCCCCCTTTTCGCCAATCAGCATTGCCTTCTGTGTTTCCCGGTGAACTATTATATCTGCTACAATCTTTACCAGCGTTGTTTTCTCCTGGTATTCCCGTATCAGTACTGCTGTATGATATGGTATCTCATCTTCGGCCAACTGGTAAATTTTTTCCCGAATCAGTTCACTTACAAAAAAACGGGTGTTAAGGTCGCTGATATCATCATTTTCATAAAATGGTTCCCCTTCCGGCAAAAACTCCAATATGGCATTTATCAGTTTTTTTTTATTGATACCTGACAAAGCCGAAATAGTGACGATCTTTTTGCAGTAGGTCTTAGCTGAAAAGTAATCAACAGCCTCTTTGATCTTTTCTTCACCAGCCAGATCAATTTTGTTTATAACCACAATAGCCGGCACTTTTAGTTTCAGTGATGAGAAAATCGCATCTGCCTCCTGCCAGTTTTCTTTAACATCCACCAGCAACAAAGCCATGTCGCCATCCTCCAATGCATTCTTTACCGCCTGCATCATTTTTTCATGCAACTTATACTTTGGCTCAATGATGCCGGGTGTGTCGGAAAAGATAACCTGGTAATCCTTTTCTGTCAGAATTCCTTTAATTCTATGTCTCGTCGTTTGCACTTTATGAGAAACAATAGCCAGTTTTTCACCCATCAGCGCATTAAGCAAAGTGCTTTTGCCGGCATTGGGTCTTCCGAAAATATTTACAAATCCTACTTTCATTAAATAAATTCAAGCTGAAGACTTCAACCTGGCTGCCATGGAGCAGGGCCTAAGAATTGAGGAGGTAATCAATCTTGGCAGTTGAAATTCAACTGTTAGAAAAAATTGGAAAAGCCACCTGATTTATGCGGGTGGCTTTCGGTTGTTGCGAAGGGGAGGATCGAACTCCCGACCTTTGGGTTATGAGCCCAACGAGCTACCGCTGCTCTACTTCGCGATGTTGGACGGCAAAGGTAACCGTATATGCTTAACTGGCCAAAAGAAAAATAAAAAAACTGCCCCGTTTACGAGGCAGTTCAAACTATACCCTTTGTGTTATGACTAAACTTTAAATCCTTTTTACTGAACTGGCACCGGATGTTTTCAAATCTCTTATCACCGCTTCTCCTTTATACCTGATATCACTGGCGCCGCTGGCATTAACATTCAGTTCTTTGTTGACAGTTATCTTAATATCGCTTGCACCGGATGCCCTGGCGCTGCAATATTCAGTGGCAAGGTCCAAACCTTTGAATGTACTGGCGCCGCTGGCATCCACTGTTAATTGTGACACAGCACCGGTGATGTTCATGTCAGAAGCTCCGTTAAGTTCTATTTCCATTTTCTTTACTTCCACCTTGCCCGACTTCCAGTCGCTGGCTCCGGATATATTTACCTTCAGGTCATCAGCTTTTAAAACACCATCCATATATATATCACAAGCTCCGCTTACATCAAGTTTTGAAAGCTGTTTAAAAGAAATATAGGCTTTCAGTCTTTTATTTCCCCTCGTCCATTTCCAGCTTCCTTTTTCAAGACCCACATGCAGTATCCCGTTCTTTACTTCTACCTTAATGCGTTTGAGCGTCTCATTATCTGATGAACTTACTGCTACTGCTTCTTCATTACCCTGGCTCAGGTAAACTGTAAATGCGCTGGAAACATTTATTCCATTGAAATTTTTTGCCTCTCTTATTTCTGCATTTGGGTCGTTAATGGTTTTTTGTGCCAACAGGCCTGAAAAACCACATACAAGCATTGCTATCAACCCGGTTAGTTTTTTCATACTACCTGTATTTTTTGTTTTAAATTTTTATGGCCCGTCCGCCAGTGCTCACTTTAATATCCCTGACGCCGGCATTGCCTTTATACCTAAGTGATCCACCGGTACTGGCCTTTACATTCAGTTCCTGTTGAACAGTAATATAAACTTTTGCCCCGGTGCTTATATTGGCCGAACAATTAACAGCCTGTAAATCTTCACCAAAAAACTTACTGCCGGTGTCTCCTTCGGTTTCAAGATTTTCGGTCTTCCCGGACAGTGTTATTTTTGAACCAGTACTCTGGCTTACCTGCAATGTGGCAATATCCACTTTCCCGTTCACAATGCCGCCTGTGTTTCCGTTTAGTGTTAAGGAGGGGGCAGATAATACTCCTTCTATCTGAACAGAAGCACCGGTATTTACATTCAACCGGTCAAGCTTTTTGTAAGAAACATAAGCCCTCAGATTTTTACTTTCATTTATCCTGTTGATGGCTTTTATCTTTTTCTCGTAATAGATTTTTAAAATCCCGTTTTCAACTCTTGTTATGATCCTGTCCCTGTTTTCCAGGCTGGCTGCGCTGACAGCCACCGCTTCTTCTGTTCCTTCAGTAAGCACCAGTTTGATGCCTGTTGCCACTTCAATACCGTGAAAGCTACCTACATTTCTTGTTTCCGCATTGGGATCACTGATGGTCTTTTGTGCTATTACAAATCCGGCAATTGCCAGCATGAATACCGATAAGAATACTTTCTTCATATAAGCCTGGTTTTGGAAATGGGACGGATAGTATTGTGAAATGTTACAAGTAAATAAAAATATTTTCTCCCTTACCTTTGCAATCGCCTGCATCGGCAGATGAGTTCTTACTCTCTCAAAAAGAGAGCTTTACAATTTTAATTGCCTGTCGCTGAGACAGGCAGGTTTCCCGGGGTGTCCCCGACGCAAAAAGTCGGGGTCTGAGATCATACCCGTAAACCTGATCAGGGTAATGCCTGCGCAGGGAAGGACAAGTACAGCCCTTTCTCCAACAGCATTTCCCTCTCATTTTTTAACCTGCTGCTCAAAAGCAGCTACTTAAAACTTAAAAAAATGAAGAGGATTGCCATTCCAATCATTTCATTGCTCCTGTGGCAGCAAACTATTGCACAGGAAAAACAACCCGTTAAAGACAGTTTCTATGTCCTCAGCCCGGTGGAAATAAAAGCCATCCGTGCCGGGGAAAACAGCCCTTTCACTAAAACCAACCTGGGCAAAAAGGAAATTGCCAAACTGAATTTAGGACAAGATATTCCCTTCCTGTTGAATCAAACCCCCGCAGTGGTGGTCAGTTCCGATGCAGGAAACGGGATCGGCTACACCGGCATCCGCATCCGCGGCACGGATGCCACCCGCATCAATATGACCATCAACGGCATTCCTTATAACGATGCTGAATCGCAGGGATTGTTTTTTGTAAACCTTCCTGACTTCAGCTCATCAGTCAACAGCATCCAGGTGCAGAGAGGTGTGGGCACTTCCAGCAACGGGGCCGGCGCATTTGGCGCCACTATCAATTTCAGCACAAATGAAGTGAACAAAGATGCCTATGCCGAATTCAATAACAGCTATGGATCTTTCAACACCTGGAAGAACACGGTGAAAGCCGGCAGTGGATTGCTGCATGACCACTTCACGGTTGATCTGCGTTTGTCAAATATCAGCAGTGACGGATTTATTGACCGGGCCAGCACCGATCTTCAATCGCTTTATTTTTCTACTGCCTATCTTGGAAAGAATAATTCGCTTCGGCTGAATATTATCTCCGGTAAAGAAAAAACCTACCAGGCATGGTATGGCATCAGCGAGGCTGACCTGAAGGCTGGTAACCGAAAAGTGAATTATGCAGGAACTGAAAAACCAGGCGATCCCTATGACAACGAAACAGACAATTACCAGCAGGATCATTTTCAATTATTCTATAACCAGTCCCTGAACAAAGCGCTTACATTAAGCACTGCATTTTTCCTGACTAAAGGCAAGGGCTACTATGAGCAATACAAAGCAGATGAAACTTATTCATCATATGGTTTGCCCGGCATTGGGAATACAGACTTTGTAAGACAATTATGGCTGGATAATGATTTTTATGGCAGCGTATTCTCATTGCAGCACAAAGGCAAGCAAACACAAACAACCCTGGGCGGCGCCATCACCAGCTACCGCGGTGATCACTTTGGTGAATTGATATGGGCCAGCAACGGTATGCCGTCACCCACTCATCGCTGGTATGATAATAATGCCGTAAAAAATGATTTCAATATTTACCTGAAAGAACAATATCAACTTAACACGGCCTGGCACCTCTTTGGTGATTTGCAATTCCGTCATGTCAGATACCGTATTGATGGCTTCCGGAACAATCCAGGATTGTCGGTTGACAATGATTTCAGTTTTTTCAATCCTAAAGTGGGCATCAGTTATAACCATAAAAGCTGGAAAGGTTATTTTTCCTACGGCCATGCCGGCAAAGAACCAAACCGTGATGATTTTGAAGCAGGCATATTACGTCAGCCCAAAGCTGAAAAGTTACATGATTTTGAAGCGGGCATAGAACAAACCAGCGGCAACTGTAACTGGTCGGCCACTTTTTATTATATGCATTACCAGAACCAACTGGTGCTGACGGGCATGATCAACGATGTTGGGGCCTATACAAGAACCAATATTCCGAAAAGTTTCCGGGCTGGTGTGGAACTGCAGGCTTCGACAAAATTTACACCCTGGTTGAATGCATCCGTCAATATGGCCTTTAGCCGGAATAAAGTGGTTGATTTCACTGAATACATTGATGATTATGACAATGGCGGGCAGAAAGCATCACATTTCAGCAGGCCGGATATCGCTTTTTCACCTGGCATCGTTGGCGGGTCGTCTCTCAATTTTAGACCGGGAGCGAACACAGAGATCAGCATCCTGAGTAAATATGTAGGCAAACAATATCTCGACAACACACAAAACGAAAACCGCAGGCTCGATGCATTTTCGGTGCAAGATCTGCGGATGATGCATACACTGAAACTTCGTTGGTTTAAAGAAATAAATATTATTGGTCAAATTAATAACCTGCTGGATACAAAATATGAACCTAACGGCTATACTTATAGCTATATCTGGGGAGGTGAAACCATCACAGAGAATTTTTACTTTCCTATGGCCGGAAGAAATGTTATGATAGCTGTGAATGTGAAGTTGTAATCAAAAAACAGGAAGTACCAAACCATTAGTTTGAGTACTTCCTTCTCCATCATTTTTGGGAGGCGATCTTCTCCTGCCAGTACAACATCCCACCTGTCAGGTTTTTGGTATTCTTAAAACCTAATGCATCAAGAAACAAACAGGCCTGCCCGCTGCGGTTGCCGCTGCGGCAGTACAGGATCACCTCTTCTTCTTTCAACGCTTCGATATCATCTATCTGCATGGTTTGCACCTGGCCTAAAGGCAACAGGATGCCGCCAATATTAAATTCGGCATGTTCATGCGGTTCTCTTACATCTACAATATTCAATTTTTCACCAGCATCGAGGCGGCTTTTCAATTCTTCAGCAGAAATATTTTGCATAGTTGATTTTTATTCCGGCAAAGGTATATCAGTAGAAACAGAATCGACAATGGGTTTTTCTGACTGTATGAATAAATCAATGGTTTGACCAGACCGGATGCGAACCGGTCTTCTGTCCTCCGTAAACCGTTGCGGATTTTGTTTCCATATAAATGAGTTCATGGTATCCACTATGGCGCCACTAGGCACAACAGCACCCTTTACCAGCCCCAGTGAATTCAAAACATTGATTGCCTCTGCATAGGTCAGCCCCACCAGCACCGGCACAGGCATTTCCTGGTTACCAATGCCATCGCCCAGCACAAAAGAGATGCGGCTTCCCATTCTGATTTTGGTGCCGGGTTTAATTTGCTCGCCATTATACCATTGTTCCAGCACAGCATTCCGGGCAAAATCGGGCTTAAATGTGGTATCGCCCAGGCGAAGCCCGTTATTGAGCAGGTTCATCTCTGCATTGCGCAAACTATAACCAACAAGATTGGGCATATCAATTTCCGGGGGAACGGCCCGGTTGATGGTGAGATAAACGGTGCGGTTTACTTTCACCACTTCTTCGGCATCAGGAAATTGTTTCAGCACGGCCATTGGCTTACTGGTGTCACTGTAAATGGAATCAAGTATCTCCACATCAAAGCCCTGCTTCTTCAGTAATGCTGCCGCCTCTTCAAATGATTTGCCTGTCACGATTGGCACTGTCTTGGACTCGTTGTGATTGGTGAGCCAATTGAGTGATTTGATGAACAACAGGAAAACGGCAAGTGCCAGCACAATGCCTACCAGTATATTGACCCAAAGCGGACGATGTGTGATGAATTTAACCACTCCTTACATTTTGGAATTTTAAAATGCCGGGATGAGAAAACTGCCACCGGTAACCAACTGTTGTCCGGATATGCATTTTCAATCACCCTATATTATCTCTTCAACTAATTTAGTATAAAACTCTTTCAGGCTCCATCCCATGGCCAGCACCTGCTGCGGCACAATGCTTGCATCACTTTGACCCGGAATAGTATTTATTTCAAGCATATGCGGTAACCCGCTGGCTTCATGAAAAATAAAATCAATCCGCACTACTCCACGACAGTTGAACACCTGGTATATTTTCTTTGCTGCCTCCCTCACTTTGTCAGCGGTTACCTCATCCACCTGGGCAGGTGTTGTTTCAGTTGACTTTCCCTGGTATTTGGCTTCAAAATCAAAAAAGGCTTTGTCATCATGTGCTCTTACTTCTGTCAGCGGCAGCACGATGATATTACCTTTAGTTTTAAATACCCCAACTGTAAACTCACGGCCCGTGATCATTTCTTCTACCAGCACCTGGTCATCTTCATTGAATGCCTTTTGAATGGCCTGATCCAGGTCTTCTGGTTTATCCACTTTGCTCATGCCGATGCTGGAGCCCCCGTTATTGGGTTTTACAAATACCGGCAGTTTCAACTGATCCAACAGTTGCTGTGCAGGAACAGGTGAGTGCTTAAACAAATGAATGGAATTGGCCACAGCAATACCAGCCATCTTTGCAACCGCTACGGTATACCTTTTATTGAATGTGATAGCTGATGTGGCAGCATCGCAACTGGTGTATGGAATTTTCAGCGTGTCAAAATAACCCTGCAGTTTACCATCTTCGCCCGGGGTGCCATGCATACCTATAAAAACAGCGTCAAAATTGATTTTCTGTCCGTCGGTTTGCAAGGAAAAATCATTTTTATCAATCTCTGTTTTGCGGCCGTCGGGCAAATCATAAAACCATCCGGCAGGGTTAATATCAATCGTATAAACATTAAACCGGTCCCTGTCGAGATGATTGTTGATAGTAGCTGCGCTTTTGTATGAAATGACTGCCTCTCCTGAAAATCCGCCGGTCACGAGGGCTATATTCCTCTTCATGATTGAGATATGGGTTTAGCTGCGCAAATATTACCGAAAATTCGCTTTGATAAAAATTTCAGTTGCTAAAAATGATTTATTTCCGGGAAGAGCCTGCATTTACTGCTCAGGAAGCTAAAATATTGATAAACCGCCCCGGTCACACAATAAGAAAGGTGAAGGCCGTTTCTCCTTCACCTTTTTACGACGGGAAATATCACCCGCCTTTCATTCAGCAGACTGGCTGCTTTATCATTTATTAAAATGAAACTGACGCAAAGTTAGAAAAAAGTCAACGGGACAAGCAGCAAAATAGCTTGAAAAATTATGCACAGCCTAAGCACATTTTAATTGCTAAATATGCAATTTAGCCTTCTTATCCATCAGTTGTTCCACTGTTTCCTGGTACATTTCATCGGGCACACAGCAGTCAACCGGGCAAACCGCCGCACATTGGGGTTCTTCGTGAAAACCCTGGCATTCAGTGCATTTATTAGGAGTGATGTAATAAATGTCAGTTGCCAACGGGGCATTTTTCTGGTCAGCATCTACCACGCTGCCATCCAATAAGGTGAAAGAGCCCTTTACGGATGTGCCGTCGGAAACGGCCCATTCCACTCCGCCTTCATAGATAGCGTTATTAGGACATTCGGGCTCGCAGGCGCCGCAGTTGATGCATTCCTCGGTGATCTTGATTGCCATAGTAAATTTTATTTTACGGGTTCAGGGTTACTTTTGTAAAATCATTTTTCTCTGATAAAACAAAAATAAAATTCAGCAATGAATTTACAACTTCGGATTGATTTATTATCCCGGCTTGGTGAATATATTTTATCCAACGACCCTGCATGGCAGGAAGCTAAAGAAAAAGCGGAAAGAGAGAATAGCTGGTTCATTCCTGCATTCATCGAGCTTTCAGCAAATAATATTGCCCGGTCCTTTTTGCAAAAAAATATCCTGGTGCAATGGGCCGGAAAGTATGAGTTGTCTTCCCGTTACCCTTCTTCGCCCCTTACTGTTGGCATTGTCATGGCAGGTAATATTCCGCTGGTAGGGTTTCATGATCTGCTCTCCGTATTTATCAGCGGACACCGGATGCTGATAAAGGCTTCATCAAAAGACAAGACGCTGGTAAAACATCTTGTGGCTAAAATGGCAGCATGGGACAACAGGGTGAATGATCTTATTGTTTTTGCCGAAATGCTAAAGGGCTGTGATGCCTATATAGCCACCGGTAGCAACAACTCAGCCGGGCATTTTGAGTATTATTTTGGAAAATATCCTCATATCATTCGCCGAAACAGGACCGCTGTGGCAGTGCTGACCGGGCAGGAAACGGAAGAAGAACTCTCCGGACTGGCCGATGATGTATTTCTTTATTTCGGCCTGGGCTGCCGCAATGTGACCAAACTATATGTACCGGAAAACTATGATTTCATTCCATTACTGCAAACTTTTAAAAGGTATGATCATTTGTCAGACCTGCACAAATACAAAAACAATTATGACTACAATCTTGCCCTGCACATCCTGAACAAGAAATATTACATGAGTACCCCGGCCCTGTTGCTGGTAGAAGAGCCATCCCTCTTCTCTCCCATCAGCCAGCTGAACTATGAATATTACAGCAAATCTGAAAATTTGACCGATAAGTTGAAAAACCTCCCAGACCTGCAATGTATAGTTGGCAGGGACCATACTCCCTTTGGGCAGGCACAGTGCCCGTCCATCACGGATTATGCCGACTCCGTGGATACCATGCTTTTCCTGAAAAACTTGTCACCGGCGGAGGCCATAAATACAGCCAAATAGTAATAAATTTATGTTGTCGTTTAAGTACGAAGGTCTTAGTAAAGAATTGTTAAACTAATGGACAGATCCGGCAACTTGAGATGACAGATTGTTACTTTGCAGTACAGGCATTCTATTTGATAATACTGGAATGGTAAAATACTAACCGATAAAAGAATATAGATATGAAACTGAAACAAATACTACTCATTGTGATGATCAGCGCCGTTACTTCCATAGGCAGTGTATGGGTATATGAAAAGGTCAGCCCAAAAAATCAAGTGCTGGCCCAGGGTGTTCAGGAGGGAAAGGTTCCGATCAACTATGCACACTTTACGACAGACCCGGCCAATATTGCTGAGGCTGTTGACCTGACAAAAGCTGCCAATGCTGCAGTTCCGGCTGTTGTTCATATTAAAACTAAAATCCCGGCCCGCAGCAATAATTTGCCCCGCCGTGGCCGCAACAATAATATTGACGACTGGTTTGAACAATTCTTTGACTTTGGACCCCGTGTTCAGCCTGAACAAAGAGCATCTGGCAGCGGCGTTATCATCAGTGACGATGGCTATATCGTTACAAACAACCACGTCATCTCCAACGGAGCTGATGGCGTTGCCGATGAAATCACCGTTACATTAAATAATAAAAAAACATATAAGGCCAAAGTGATCGGCCGTGATCCAAGCAGTGATCTTGCTGTTGTAAAAATTGATGCCAGCAACCTGCCCTATCTTGTTTATGGTAATTCTGATAATGTGAAACTTGGACAATGGGTGCTGGCCGTAGGTTACCCGCTTACGTTGGAAACCACAGTGACAGCCGGTATCATCAGCGCCAAAGGAAGATCGATTGGTATCAACCAGCGCCAAAGTGATACTCCTATCGAATCATTTATTCAGACGGATGCCGCCATCAACCAGGGTAACAGCGGCGGCGCATTGATCACTACCGATGGCCAGTTAGTAGGAGTCAATTCTGCTATCCTGGCTCCCAATGGCACTTATGCCGGTTATGGTTTTGCCATTCCGGTTAACCTTGTCAAGAAGATCGTCAATGACCTGATCAAATACGGTGATGTAAAAAGACCTTACCTCGGTATTGCAGCCGACCAGACAAAAGTCAATTCCACCGATGGCGCCTATGTGGGCAATGTAGCCAAAGACGGTGCTGCTGCTGAAGCAGGCCTGAAAAAAGGTGACATTATTACCAGGATCAATGACGTGCCCGTCACTTCATGGCCTGAATTGCAGGGTACTGTTGCATCCTTGAACACCGGTGATAAAGTAAAGATTACTTACAAAAGAGATGGCAAAGAAAATACGGCAACGGCAACCCTTAAAGCTCAGTCAGGCACCTATGATAATCTTGCACAAGCAAACCTTGGTGACCGTATGGGCGCTGATCTGGAAAACCTGAGCAAGGAAAAAGCCGGACAATATGGAATTGAGGGTGGTGTGATAGTTAAAGCTATTCGCAGCGGTGGCCCATTGAGCCGGACAAGGATGGACAAAGGTTTTGTGATTACCAGTGTGAACGGAACAGATATCACAAACACAGATGAACTGGCAAGGGCTATGTCAAGGGTGCAGGGTACCATCCGTTTGGAAGGTATTTATCCCGGTTATGACGGCACTTACACTTATCCGCTTAATCTTGATGATGAATAAAAAATTGATCCGTCTTAAATGATTAATGCGCCTCAATCCGGGGCGCATTTTTTTATTTTTCAAAGACCAGGTAATCCCATTGCTGCATCTCCATTTCGTTATCGCTGATTATATCTTTAACCGAACCGGAAAAAACGTTCCTGAATTCTCCTGAAACGTTTTCATCTGTTACTGAGAACCGAAGATCACCTGATGCCGACAAATTCAACAACACCAGCACTTCCCTGTCGCCTTTTTTTCGCAGGAAACAGAAAATTTTATCATCCGCTGTGGTGCTGATGCGACGGGTGCTCACCGAAACATCGGCAGCCTTCAAAGCCGGATGATTAGCATGAAGATTCAAAAGTGTTTTATAAAAATCATGCAGTGCGGGTTGTCCGGACCATGCAATTGCATCCTTCTCAAAAAATTCCAGCCGCTTCCTGTTGGGTTGCTCCTGGCCTGAATAGATCAGCGGGATGCCGTTCCAGGTGGCACAAAGCACTGCAAAAGCTTTGGCGGCATCGCCCATTCTTTCATATTCGGTTCCGCTATGCGAATTCTCATCATGGTTGCTGGTGAAAAACATCCTGATTGCTGTTGAAGGGAAAGTTGTGTCATATTTTTGCAGCACACTGTCCAGCCCCGCAATATCTGTTTCTTTTCTCCAGAACGCTTCCATCTTGTGCAAAAATTCCCAGGTATAGCTCGCATCAAATGCTTCATGATACTGCGCATCTTCCGTTTCTGCCAGCCAAAACAACGGCTTCAATGCATCTAGTTCCTTTCTTGCTTCTTTCCAGAAATCAAGCGGCACCAGGTGAGCCATGTCGCAGCGAAAACCGTCAATACCGGTTTCTTCAATCCAGAATTTCATGTCGCTGATCATCGCTTTCCACAGGTCCTTGTTGCCATAATCAAGTTCAATCACATCCGCCCAGTCAGGAAAAGAGGGTCTGAAACCACCATTGCTGCTTTTGGTATAAAATTCAGGATGCAAATAAGTCCATACATGATCCCATGCCGTATGGTTCGCCACCCAGTCAATGATCACTTTAAAACCCATCGCCTGCGCATCCTTTACCAGTTTTTTAAAATCCTGCATGGTGCCAAACTCCGGGTTGATCTCTCTATAGTCTTTGATGGAGTAATAACTTCCCAAACTTCCTTTCCGGTTCTTTTCTCCCACTGGTTGCACGGGCATGAACCACAGCGTTTGTATACCCATATCTTTCAGCCTGGGCAACGATTCTCCAAAGGCATTAAAAGTGCCTTCGGGTGTATACTGCCGTATATTCACCTCATAGATATTGGTCGCACCAGCCCACTCCACTGTTGTACTTTTCCTGTTTTCCATTTCATCTTTTTTTGCTGATCACTATCCCTGCAAACTGTGAGAAATAAGGCAGCAGCGAATTGCATTCACCCGCTTGAGCATAGGATTCGTTTGCGGTGAAAATAGCAACTTGCAACAACCCGGTAAAATATAGTTCACCCGCATCCTGCTGTCAAAAATTGGTAACTTGCGAACTAATTACCGGGTTAATCCTTATTTAACCGGTAAATATCACCACGTATGAAAAGCTTTGATGTCCCCATCATATACCGCAGCCCGCTGATCACCGCCATCAAGAAAAAGCGAAAGGAATTGGATAAAATGAAGAAAGATTTTACCCCCACCCTTCTTGATTTTGGCCCGCTTCAAATTTACCTGGCCCGTCATTTTGGCTTTTGTTACGGCGTGGAAAATGCCATTGAGATTGCCTTCCGCACTGTAGAAGAAAATCCAGGTAAACGAATTTTTTTGCTAAGTGAAATGATCCACAACCCGCAGGTGAACGCCGACCTGCAGGCACATGGGGTGCAGTTTCTACAGGATACTTACGGCAAAGAACTGATCCCTTTCAGCGAAATAAAGGAAGAAGATATTGTTATCATCCCGGCCTTTGGCACTACACTGGAAATTGAAAAGAAATTAAACGATATAGGCATTCAAACAGAAAAGTATAACACCACCTGCCCTTTTGTTGAAAAAGTATGGAACCGCAGTGAAGTAATTGCCAAAAAGAATTATACGATTGTCATTCACGGCAAACCCCAACACGAAGAAACAAGAGCCACCTTTTCACATGCTGCCTCCAATGCCCCGTCGGTGGTAGTGAAAGATATGAACCAGGCAAAAGAACTGGCTAAATATATTACCGGCGAAAAACCTGCCGCACAATTTGCTGAAGAATTCAAGGGTCAATTCTCACCTGACTTTGATGTAAATAAAGACCTGCAACGCATCGGTGTGGTAAACCAGACCACTATGCTGGCCAGCGACACACAGGCCATTGCGGATTTTTTAAAACAGGTGATGACGGATACCTTTAAACCGGCCGATATAGCGGAAAGATTTGCCGATACGAGAGATACCTTATGTTATGCCACCAACGATAACCAAACTGCGGTAAGTGGCATGTTGCAAACAGATGCCAGCCTTGCGATACTAGTGGGCGGCTATAATTCATCCAATACATCACACCTGGTGGAACTGTGCGAAGAAAAATTGCCTGCCTATTTTATAAACAGTGAAGAAAAAATTCTTTCGGCCAGAGAGATACTACATTACAATTTTCATACAAAAGAAGAAATACTAACGGCTGATTTCATCCCTGCAGCAGAACCGGTAAAAATTTTAATTACCAGCGGCGCTTCCTGCCCGGATGCGCTGGTGGAAGGTGTGATAAACAAACTAACCAGCTTTTACCCCTCAGCAAGAAATATTGATCAGCTGATCGGGGAATTTTCATAAGCAAAAATGCCGGGTCTCATAAACCCGGCATTTTAATCTCTTGCATCAACTCATTTGTACAACAGTTCATAATATTCATGTGCCATCCGGTTGCTGTCAAACTGGAAACGGACATCCTGCATCCCGTTTTTCATCACCTGCCGCCAGGTATTGTAATTGCCGTAATACAGTGGAAGAATTTCATTCTCCAGTATTTCATATAGTTTATTAAGGTCATACTGGTCCTGCTCATGCACAGCCATATTGGCATAATCCACTTTTGACACCACAAAACCGTTATGGCCATGATTGATGAATTCGGGAATCCAGCCATCATCGGTTGAAAAATTGATCGCCCCGTTCATAGCTGCCGTCATCCCGCTGGTGCCGGAAGCTTCCCTGGGCACTCTTGGATTATTAAGCCAGCAATCAGCCGCCTGCTTTAATCGTTTGGATAAAGTGAGTTCATAACCGGTGAGCACCGCCACATTTTTATATTTCTTACTCAGGTGCACCAGCTGGTTAAATTCACTAATGGCAGGATGATCCACCGGGTAAGGTTTTCCTGCCCAGATGATCTGGACAGGGTGTTTCTTATTACTTATCAATGCTTCAAAACGGTCTTCATCAGTTGTTATTAACCCTGCTCTTTTGTAACCGGCAAATCGCCTTGCCCATACAATGGTGAACACATCCGGGTTAAATAATTTGCCAGTCTGATCAGCCACGATCTCGAAGGCTCTTTTCTTTAGATATTTTTTCCGGTCATCAATACCAAAATCATCACCTGCTTCCATAAAGCGGTACAACTGTTTATCCGCCCAATACCGCCAGTTCTGCGCATTGGTGATGGAAATGATCGGGCAAATGCTTTCATACTTTCCCCACATAGCCCTTGACACATGCCCATGCAGTTGCGACACCCCGTTGGCAAGTTTTGCAAACCGCAATGCAGCCAATGAATGGTTGAACTGATCGTCGGGATTTCCATATAATTTTTTCACCTGATCAACTGAAAGTCCGCAGAAATAACTCATCTTATGGCAGAGATAGATGTCGTGCTTTTCATTGCCGGCCTCTTCGGGTGTATGCGTAGTGAACACCAGCCGTTTCTTCACTTCTGCAAGATTGTTGTTGTACTTTTTATAAAGATAAAATGCTGCCGATAAACCATGAGCCTCGTTGAGATGATACAGGTCAGGATTGAACCCGATAACATCCATCAGTTTGGCGCCACCCACACCCAGCAAAATGAACTGCGCCACTTTGGTGGCAACATTGGCATCATACAACCGGTGAGTGATGGTTTGCGAGACATAATCATTTTCCGGCACATCCGTAGATAACAAGAACAGAGGAGCTGTCTTAAATGTTTCCGGGTTCAGGTAAAGGACTTTCACCCAAACCGGATGCTCATGGACCGTGATCTGGAATTTAATACCTGTGTCTTCCAGGAAACTGTAATGCTTTTCATTCCAGGTAACATTCAATGTCTGGTCCTGGTGGCGGGCCTGGTCATAATAACCATATTTCCATAAAATACCGATGCCGATTAGGTTTTGCCGCAATTCATAAGCGCTGCGTAAATGAGAACCGGCCAGAAATCCCAAACCACCGCTATAAATTTTTAATGGCTGGTGAGTGGCAAATTCCATAGAGAAATAAGCCACTTTTTTTGCATAACGATCTTCAACCGGGTACGGTATAGAAAAATTTGTAAAGCTCATGGTGTGTCAATTTTACACGAGGTCGCAAGATAAAGGTTAATTACGAAAAGTGGCTGCATACCAGAGAAGGGATTCCTGTTATGCACAAAAAGTGAAAAACTTTTGTGGGGGAATAAACCCTTATTTATTTTTTACTGAAGCTTTTGGTTGCTTCTTCTTTGCAAAACTGCCATCAAATGAACAGCGAAGCGGTCGTCGTGCACCACAACCTTCTATTTCTTTGAGTGTGACAGAAGATGAAGAAAAACGAAACTGCAGCACACAGGGATCACCCGACTCCCTGTATTCAGCAATATTATCTGACCTGATGATAGCTTCTCCCTTCAATTCTCCTGTGCACTCTGCTGATTTTTCAAAATGAATAAAAAACATCAGGCGGCCCGGTTTGGGGCTGTCCCGTATAGAGACAAGATTCTTTTTTCCTGAGCCATAATCCGCAGATAACTTATGCTTCCGGGATAATGTATCAATCGGGTTCACCAGTTCCGTTACTTTATCTTCCAAGGCATCGGTCATGATAAGCATAAAATTTTTTGCATCTTCATTCAATACATACACATCTCTTCCCTCACTCATGCTGCCATCTGCATTACGGCGGCTTTGTGTTTTTGTGATGGTGTACTTTTTGTCTATCACCGCAGTCCGCTGCATAGTTTTTGACAGATCAGAGCGGTGTACCGGCATAGCGGCAGCAAAACTGTCTTTTTTGTCAAAACAAATAATATACAAAGCCCGTTTGGCCTGCGACACCGCTTTGGCAAACAAATAGGTTTCCGCTTTTTCCACCTGCACTTTTCCCAATGGATACAATTTTGGCTTCACTCCTTTTCCAAACACTTTTGCCAATACAGAATCAGGAACAAACTGTGTAAACACTTTATAGCCGATCAGCAAAGAATCGGTTTCCTTTTTTTTCAGGATACTGTCCGTAAAATGAAAAGGAAGACTCACCGGTTCGAAGAAGTCAATAAAATCGCTGATTGCAACCGCATCTTCGCCGGACATGGATGGTTTTTTCTTTTTACCGCAGGCGGCAAGCAGCAGGATAAAAACAACAGGAAGCCACAAACGGTTTGTACGCATAGGCCTGAATTGGAAACCGAAAATAAGTGTTTTGCCCCTTTAAGCCAACTTGTTTGGAAACAGTTGATTATTTTTTTAGCTTTGTCTAAAATTATTTTTAGCCGTGCTGAATTATTCGACCAGCGAAGAGAATTATATCAAAGCCATCTTTCACCTGCAACAGGCAGATGGCACCGTTACCACCAATGAACTGGCCCGTGATCTGAAGACCAAACCGGCATCAGTGACGGATATGATGAAAAAACTAAAAGCAAAAAAATTGCTGCACTACCAGCCTTACCGGGGTTTCCGACTGAGCAATGAAGGGAACAAGGTAGCACTGGGCATCATCCGCCGTCACAGGCTGTGGGAATACTTCCTGGCGGAGAAATTAAAATTCACCTGGGATGAAGTGCATGAAGTAGCCGAGCATTTAGAGCATGTCAGCAGCAAAAAACTGATTGATAAGTTAGATGAATTTCTTGGCTTTCCAAGAGTGGACCCGCATGGCGATCCTATCCCTGATCCTGACGGAAAAATAGAAACCAGCAGGCAGATATGCCTCACTGAACTGCCAATGAACAAAGCAGCGGTGGTGAGTCATGTCAGCGACCAGTCCACAGAAATATTGGAACTGTTGAAACATAAGAATATCGGGATAGGAACAAAACTCGAAGTGAAAAAGAAATTTGGTTTTGATCATTCAATGGAGCTGAAGACCGGTCGTTCGCCGGTGTTCACCATCAGCGAACAACTGGCACAAAACATATTTGTAAAGCTCTGACGTATGGAAGCAATAGAAAAGTTCTTTATTGAGATCGGCCCTGTGTATGCAGCCCTTATCGCCACTACTTTCACCTGGGTGGTAACAGCGCTTGGCGCATCACTTGTGTTTTTCTTCAAAACTTTAAGTCGCGGTGTACTTGACCCGATGCTTGGTTTCACCGGAGGAGTGATGGTGGCAGCCAGTTTCTGGTCTTTGCTCAATCCTGCCATTGAAATGTCGGAAAAAATGTATCCGGGTATGAGTTGGATGCCGGCTGCTGTGGGCTTTTTATTAGGCGCATTGTTCATATTTGTTCTGGACAAATACACTCCTCACCTGCATTTGAATTTTGGGGTAAATGAAACGGAAGGTGTGAAAACAAAATTGCACCGAACCACATTATTGATACTTGCTATTACCCTGCACAATATTCCCGAAGGCCTTGCTGTCGGTGTTTTATTTGGCGCCGCCGCCATTGGAATGGAAGATGCTTCCGTTTCCGCTGCTATTGCCCTTGCATTGGGAATAGGTATTCAAAATTTCCCTGAAGGCGTTGCCGTGGCCATGCCGTTGAGAAGATTAGGGGTTAGCCGGAAAAAAAGTTTTTGGTATGGGCAGTTGTCAGCAATTGTTGAACCAGTTGCCGGTGTAGTGGGTGCTTTGGCGGTTATCTATATGCAGCCCATACTTCCTTTTGCGTTGGCATTTGCCGCAGGCGCCATGATATTCGTAGTAGTGGAAGAAGTGATACCCGAAACACAACGTGATAAATACACGGACCGTTCTGTGCTGGGCTTTATCGGCGGCTTCCTGGTGATGATGATATTAGACGTGTCGCTGGGATAGTTTATGCCTTCATCGTTTTGGCATGTGGACGCAATAAGTGTTTGAACCGGCTAAAAGTCTCCGGCTTGATGTTGAGATAAGAGGCAAGATATTTCTGCGGCACCCTTTGCATCAATTCGGGATTTCTTGTTACAAAATTCAGGAACCGCTCCCGCGGCGTCATTTTCACCATCTGCATCTGCCAGCGGTCTTTAATGACCATCGCATAAGTCACTACCTGTCGTCCCAGGTGCTCAATTTTGTGTGATTGACGATACACATTTTCTAAAGCATCGTAAGTGATAGAAACAAGGGTGGATGGTTCAATCGTTTCTATAATATACTCGGAGGGTTTACGGCTGTGAAAAGATTCCTGGCTCAGGATAAGCTGGTTCTCCATCGAGATCTGCGTATTGATCTCATGGTTTCCCTTTTTGTAATATTTTCTCACCAGGCCCTTTACTATAAAGTTGAAATGGTTTTCAACTTCACCCATCCTGGTCACTACTTCCTTTTTCCCAAACCGTCTCACTTTGATAACAGGAAAGAGATACTGGTTGAAGTCCTTTTCGCTGAGGTTAGCGAACCTTGTCAGGTAATCCTGGAATGATTTGACAGGATCCATGCTACTAATTGACTTCAAAAGTTACGAAAAAAATATTGACCAGAATCAATCGGGGAAAAGTTAACATACAGGCAATACATAAGCGTAAAATTTGGCAGCAGGGCTGATTGAGTATGATATTATTGTAGATTTGCAACCTCCTGAATTATAACAACTAAACATTTAACCATGGCCGAAAAGATCAAAGTTGCAAATCCTGTTGTAGAGCTCGACGGGGATGAAATGACACGCATCATCTGGAAATTCATCAAAGACAAACTGATACTCCCCTACCTTGACCTTGATATTAAATACTATGACCTGGGCATTGAATACCGAGACCAGACCGATGACCAGGTAACCGTTGACGCTGCCAATGCCATTAAACAATATGGAGTGGGCATCAAATGTGCAACTATCACTCCCGATGAAGCCAGGGTGGAAGAATTCAAGCTGAAACAAATGTGGAAGAGTCCGAATGGGACTATCCGTAACATACTTGACGGTACCGTTTTCCGGGAACCGATCGTCATCAACAATATCCCCCGTCTTGTCACCAACTGGACAGCGCCGATCATTGTAGGTCGTCATGCTTTTGGTGATCAATACCGGGCAACTGATACTGTTATCAAAGGAAAGGGAAAGCTGACCATGACCTTTACTCCTGAAGGTGGCGGCGAAGCACAAACCTTTGAAGTGTTCAACTTCAAAGGCGACGGCGTGGCACTGACCATGTATAACACGGATGAAAGCATCAAGGGCTTTGCAAGAAGTTGTTTCAACATGGCGCTGAATAAAAAATGGCCTTTGTATCTCTCCACCAAGAATACTATTCTCAAAAAATATGATGGACGTTTCAAAGATATTTTTGAAGAGATCTATCAAAATGAATTCAAAGCGCAGTTTGATGCTGCCGGCATTGTGTATGAGCACCGCCTGATTGATGACATGGTGGCTAGCGCATTAAAATGGAACGGCAATTTTGTATGGGCATGCAAAAACTATGATGGCGATGTGCAAAGCGATACCGTAGCGCAGGGCTTTGGATCATTGGGACTGATGACATCGGTGCTGGTGACTCCTGACGGTAAGACCATGGAGGCAGAAGCTGCTCACGGTACCGTTACACGACACTACCGTGAACACCAAAGGGGCAAACCCACCTCCACCAATCCCATTGCTTCCATCTTTGCCTGGACAAGAGGCCTTGCCTTCCGCGGCAAACTGGACAGCAACCAGCCGCTGATTGATTTTGCCAATGCTTTAGAAGCTGTTTGTATTGAAACCGTGGAAAGCGGCAAAATGACCAAAGACCTTGCTGTTTGTATTCATGGCAACAAGGTGAATCATGGCGAGCACTTTCTATACACTGAAGAGTTTCTTGATGCCATTGACAACAACCTGAAAAAGAAAATGGGACTCTGAGAAAACCCGTTAACTGTTTTATCAAAGGGGCATCTGCGCAGATGCCCCTTTGTTTTATCTTTACCCGTATGCAGCCGCCCCTGTCAACTTCACACCTGTTTCCTCTTTTGGATGAAAAGCTATTGCAATTGCTGCATTCACTGACTGACGCAGAATGGGATACTCCCACGATTGCCAGGAAATGGACCGTAAAAGATATTGCCGCCCACCTGCTGGATGGCAATGTCAGAACCCTTTCTTTTTCGAGAGACAAACACCGCTTGCCCCCGCCTGCTGCGGACAGTTATCGTGAACTGGTAGATTATCTAAACAACCTGAATGCAGAATGGGTGCAGGCACATAAGCGGACCAGCCCGAAAGTTCTTGTTGAATTATTGGAAATAACCGGACGGCAATTTTGCGAATACATCAGCACACTTGATCCTTTTGACAAAGCAATATTTCCTGTTGCCTGGGCAGGTGAAGAAGTGTCTTATAACTGGTTTCATATTGCAAGAGAATACACGGAAAAATTCATTCACCAGCAACAGATCAGGGATGCGGTGAACAAACCGGGACTGATGACACATGAATTGTTTTACCCGTTCATTAACACCTTCATGTATGCCTTACCTGATACCTATCGTACCATTAATGCAGCAGATGGGGTTAATGTCAGGATAACCGTCACCAGCGAGATCGGCGGTGATTGGTATCTGTGCCGGCGGGAAGGAAAATGGCAATTGGCAAAAGAAATGCAAAGCAATGTCGCCGCACAGCTTTTAATTGATCCGGACACTGCGTGGAAATTATTTTCAAAAGGAATGAGCCCCCGTGAGGCCATGGAAAAAACAGCACTGACCGGGCAAACTGAACTGGCGGAGCCTGCGCTGCATATGATTGCCGTGATGGCTTGAACGAATACCCGCTGCCGGGTATAAAGTGCTGTATTGTTTTTTGTATATTGGGCAACCAAAACCACAAACCACCATGGATTATATTGCCATCGCCATCGCACCGGGTATAGCTTTTTGCCTGTACATTTTTTACAAAGACGTTTATAATAAGGAGCCTCACCTCAATCTTATTGTTTCTTTTATTCTGGGGGCTCTTACTGTAATTCCCGCAGGGCTAATTAATGATGCTTATTTAAAAACAAATCCGTTTGACGGATCAGTTGCCCAAGTATTCATATTCGCATACCTGGTCGTTGCACTGAATGAAGAAACCTTAAAATTTGTTGCTCTCCGTTTGTATTCCTATAACCAGAAAAGTTTTGATGAGCCGCTGGATGGAATTGTTTACAGCCTGATGGTGAGTATGGGTTTTGCCACTGCCGAAAACGTTATGTATGTGATCAAATATGAAGACCTCCATGGCAAGGGGCTGGAAATAGGGTTGTGGAGAATGTTTACCGCCGTACCAGCTCATGCTACTTTTGCAGTGATTATGGGTTATTTTGTTGGTAAAGCTAAATTTAACAAAGGGGGAAGCCTTGGGCTGCTGCTGATGGGTCTGCTGGGGGCTGTATTTTTCCACGGTACATACGACTTTTTCCTGTTCCTCTACCAGTTTTCTTATGTAGGCCGCGACCTGGGCGAAGGATTATTGTTTGGAGGGGCAATCGTTTCAGTGATTGTAGCATTAGTGCTCAGCCGTAAACTGATCAAACAACACCACTTACTTTCGCATAATACACATAAAGAAAAAAACAGCAACAGCAGTGCTTAGCATCCGCAGCGCCTTATTAGATGACATACCCCTGATCCGGGAGCTGGCTTTTCAAGTGTGGCCGCAAACCTATAGCAGCATTCTTTCGCAGCAGCAGATAGATTATATGCTGGATATGATGTACAGCGAAAAATCGCTTCAGCAACAAATGAATGATGGTGCACAATTCATTTTTGTGATGGATGATGCAGCAGCAGTTGGCTTTGCCTCCTTCCAGGAAATGAAGCCGGGCATCTTTAAACTGCACAAGCTATATGTGCTGCCTTCGCAACAGGGAAAAGGAACAGGCCGGTTTGTTATTGACGATATTATTGAAACTATAAAACAGCAAGGCGCCACTGCATTGCAACTGCAGGTGAACCGGGGCAATAAAGCCAGGAATTTTTATGAAAGAATGGGGTTTGAAGTAAAAGAGGAAATTGACCTTGATATCGGAAATGGCTATGTGATGGATGACTACATCATGGAGAAAAAATTATGATGCTTCAATAAGTACGATCTTGCAATAACTCCTGCCAATCCCCTAATAACTATTGACCATTCACCATTCACCATTGACCATTCACCATTCACCATTCACCATTCCACCACTCACTATCCCCCTATTGCCCCATCAGCACATTCTTGCAGTCAAGGTATTTGGTAGGATCAAGTTGTGTTTCAAAATCAAACATCAGCATTTCTATCCTGTCGCCCGGGGGAATATGGCCAATGGCCTGCCCCGCTTTCAATACATCATTGCGCCTCACTATCGGTTTGATTTTGCCTGAATACCAGAAATAATAATCCTTGTTTTGCCGTCGGTCTTTATAAAACAAAACAATGTCCCAGCCACCTTCATCATTTTGCTCCACATTGGTCACCCGGCTATCAATGCATGCTTTCACCACAGTGTCGGGTGTGCTGGTGAGCACAATGCACAGGTCTGGCGGGTCATACCGGATCGCCTCCTTTGAGGGAGGGACTAGTTCTGCATTATTCAAAGGACACACAAGACGAGGGCCTTCCGTCTGTCCAAACAAGGATGCAGAAAGGAAAACTGATATTAGCAGGCTACACAACCTTAGGACTTCTTTCATATGGCGGCTATTATTGTTTATTGCATTTGCAATTTGCGGGCCATTTCGGCACTCATGCCTTCGGCGGATATGCCATAGCCGCTGACAAGCACCCCTTTCATTCCATTGTTTGATTCGATTGCATACAGCACCGCCTGGTCAGCAGGATCAGTATTGCCTTCAAACCGGTGAAACTCGACAATTTCAAAATCATTCACATCAAACTTATTGCCCTGGCAGACGAGGCAATTCTCCCGAAGGTTGAAATCAACGGAAAAACCTCTTTTTCTTAGCCCGTTTACTGCTTCAGACAAAGTATCATATGTGTACATAAGTGGAAATTTTCAGGTACCTCAAAGTTATCTTATTTGTTTAATACTGTGCGATCTCCCAAATCCCTGTTCCTGAACAAAAAAGCTGGTAATTATGTGTAAAACAAGGTGTCAGCTAGTGCCTTTCTTTCCCTTTTTTGAGTATAATAAACCTTACCTTTGCCGCCGAAAATAAAACACTTCAAATGTCAACTACAACAAAATCCATTGACTTTAGCCTGCCTTACAAAGTGGCAGATATTTCCCTGGCTGAGTGGGGTCGTAAAGAAATTCGTTTGGCCGAAGCTGAAATGCCCGGCCTGATGGCTATCCGTGCCGAATATGGGCCTTCCCAACCGCTGAAAGGTGCAAGAATCGCAGGTTGCCTGCACATGACCATTCAAACCGCTGTGCTCATCGAAACCCTCGTGGCCCTCGGCGCTGAAGTGAAATGGAGTTCCTGTAACATATTCTCCACACAGGATCATGCTGCTGCTGCCATCGCTGCAGCCGGCATTGGTGTGTTTGCCTGGAAAGGACAAACACAGGAAGAAGCCGACTGGTGCATCGAACAAACACTGTTCTTTGGCGGCAAAGACAAACCCCTGAACATGATCCTTGATGATGGTGGCGATCTCACCAATATGGTGCTGGATACCTACCCTGAACTGGTGCAACATGTAAAAGGCATTTCCGAAGAAACAACTACGGGTGTTCACCGTTTATATGAAAGAGTTGCAAAAGGCACACTGCCCATGCCTGCTATCAATGTGAACGATTCTGTTACCAAATCTAAATTTGATAACAAATACGGTTGCAAGGAATCATTGGTGGATTCTATCCGTCGTGCCACCGATGTGATGCTGGCAGGTAAAGTGGCTGTAGTAGGTGGTTATGGTGATGTGGGTAAAGGTTCTGCCGCATCATTGGCAGGCGCCGGTTGCCGGGTGATTGTTACAGAAATTGACCCCATCTGTGCTTTGCAGGCAGCGATGGATGGTTTTGAAGTAAAGAAAATGATTGATGCAGTGAAAGAAGCTGACATTGTTGTCACCGCTTCCGGCTGCCGCGACCTGATCACCGGCGCCCATTTCAAACTGATGAAGGATAAAGCCATCGTTTGCAATATTGGCCACTTTGATATTGAAATTGACATTGCCTGGCTGAATACCAACTATGGCGATACAAAAGACACCATCAAGCCCCAGGTGGATATTTATAATGTGGATGGTAAAGACATCATCATTCTTGCAGAAGGTCGTTTGGTGAATCTCGGTTGTGCCACCGGTCACCCTTCATTTGTAATGAGTAATTCTTTCTCCAACCAGACTTTGGCACAGATTGAATTGTGGCAAAATCATAAGAACTACGAAAACAAAGTGTATGTGCTGCCCAAACACCTTGATGAGAAAGTGGCCCGTTTGCACCTTGCTAAGATTGGTGTGGTATTGGATGAACTGACCGATGCACAGGCCAGCTATCTTGGCATCAGCAAGAATGGTCCGTTCAAGGCTGAACATTACAGGTATTGAGACAAGCTACCGGCTTTTAGCTGAGAGCTATGAGATAAGGCAAACCCGCTTCTGAGGAGGCGGGTTTTTTTATAATGTAAGGATTCCGCCTGTCAAATTCAATTCATACCCTTCTGCTTTTCCGTATATTAGCCCACCAAAATTTTCCTCATGATAAAACAGTTCACTGCTTGCCTGTTCTGTGCTATTCTCCTTTCATTTCTTTCTCATGCACAAAACAGTTACAGCAATTTTTCGCAGCAAACCAACCGGATCAATGCTCTCGCCAAAAACTACCCGCAATTTGCTAAAGTTAGGTCCATGACCAAAACAGCAGGCGGCAAAGATATCTGGCAGATTACCATCGGCAGAGGCAATACTGACACAAAACCGGCTATTGCTATTGTAGGTGGTGTGGAAGGTAATCATATCCTTGGTGCCGAACTGGCGATTGGTTTTGCTGAAAACTTATTACAAGGGAGTAATAGTGACAGCATCAAAACCTTGCTGAACAAAACCACTTTTTATGTATTCCCCAACATGAGCCCCGATGCGATGGAACAATATTTTGCACCCCAGCAATATGAACGGCAGGGTAATGCCACAACAACCGATGATGACAGGGATGGCAAAACCAATGAAGATGGATTTGAAGACCTTGACGGCAATGGAAAAATAACCTGGATGCGGGTGGAATCACCGGTGGGTGAATATAAATCCCATCCTGATTTTCCGGGCATCCTGGTGAAAGCAGATATTAATAAAGGTGAAAAAGGAAAATACCTCTTATATACCGAAGGCAGGGATAATGACAAGGACAATGTTTTTAATGAAGACGGCGAAGGCGGGGTTTGGTTCAATAAAAACCTCACTTACAAACATCCTTCTTTCACACAAGGTGCAGGTGAATTTGCCGTGTCCGAAAATGAATCAATAGCCTTACTGGATTACCTTTTTGAACGATTCAATATTTACGCAGTGGTTAGTTTTGGTACAAACAATAATCTTTCAACTCCACTGGCATTTAGTGCACAGGCTGCAGCGCAACCGGTGGTGGCAGGCTGGCAGCTTCCCGATGTAAAGGTTGACAGCATGGTAGCTGATCTCTATAACAAAACAGTGAACCTGAAAGATGCACCCAAAACATCGGCAGCAGGTGGTGATTTCTTTTCCTGGGCCTATTACCATTATGGCCGCTACAGTTTCAGCACACCGGGATGGTGGGTGCCGAAAACAAAACCTGACAGCACCAAAGGCGAAAAGGCATTGGCAGTAGAAGACGCAGGTGCACATTATATGCGATGGACAACACAACAGGGCCTCACTCCTGCTTTCAGTGAATGGAAAACAATCACACATCCCGATTTTCCCAATCAGAAAGTGGAAGTGGGTGGTCTGCATCCCTTTGCATTGAACACACCGCCTTATAACCTGGTGGCAGATATTGTAAAGAAACATTCCGCCTTCCTGGTGAAACTGGCGGCCCACCAGCCGGAAGTGGACATCATCAATGTGAAAACAGAAAAGGTGGGTGCATTAACAAGGATCACCCTTGATGTCATCAATAAAGGTGCACTGGCCTCTCATTCCAAACTGGGTGAAAGAAGTTACTGGGTGAAACGCATCAACGTGAAAGTAAACACAACAGGCAACCAGTCTGTCATCAGCGGAAGAAAGACCCAGTTGCTCAACTCACTCGAAGGCTACAGCACACAACAGCTAAGCTGGCTGATCAAGGGCAGCGGCAAGCTGACCATTGAAGCAGGCAGCCCGACAACAGGAACCAAAACCGTTGACATTACGCTTTGATTATTCATTATTCAATTATTGATTATTATGAAACGCACCATACTCGTAACTCTCAGCTCGTTGCTCGTTACAGTCTCACTATTCTCCCAAACACCGGAACAGCTTTTCAAAGCAGCCGGTTCGCCGGTGAATCCCAAAGTGGCTGTTAGCTGGAACCGCTACAACGATCATGCAGCTATTACGGAAATATGTAAAAAAATTGCTGCAGCATATCCTAACCTGGCCAGGCTGGAATCCATCGGCAAATCATTCAAGGGTCGTGACATCTGGTGCCTCACTGTTACGGATTTTAAAAAAGGTGACCCGGATAAAAAACCCGGAATGTATATTGACGGCAATATTCACTCCAATGAAGTGCAGGGTGCTGAATTTTCGCTATACACGGCGTGGTATCTTACCGAAACATTTAATGACACCAAATTTGTGCAGGAGCTTTTGGCAGATAAAGTTTTCTATATCGTTCCCAGCATCAATCCCGATGGCCGCGACAGTTATTTTCATGAACCCAACACCGGCAGTTCGCCCCGTTCGGGAGTAATCCCTGTTGACAACGACCGTGACGGGCAGGTGGATGAAGACGGCTATGACGATCTCGATGGTGATGGCCATATTGTGATGATGCGCCGCAAAAACCCCAATGGCCGCTACCGTGTTGATCCTACAGAACCCCGCCGCATGATACAGGTGGGGCCGGATGAAAAAGGTGAATATGAATTGCTGGGCCTGGAAGGCGTAGACAATGATGGCGATGGTTTGGTGAATGAAGATGGTTACACGTTTCAATATGACCCCAACCGCGACTGGGGCTGGGGCTGGCAACCTAATTACATACAAAACGGCGCCTACAAATATCCTTTCTCTATTCCCGAAAACAGGGCGGTGATGGAATTTGTGATGAAACACCCCAACATTGCCGCGGCACAATCGTATCATAATGCCGGTGGCATGATATTGCGTGGCCCCGGCGATCCCAACGACCAGCAAACCTATAACCAGCAGGACCTGCGGGTGTATGATGCTATTGCCAAAAAAGGAGAAGACCTGATCCCTGGCTATCGTTACCTTGTTGTTTACAAAGATCTGTATGCCGCTTATGGTGGCGAATTGGACTGGTTCTATGGTGGCCGTGGCGTATATACATATTCTAATGAATTATGGACACCTTATTTATTCTTTAATAAAGATGCTACCCGTGATCCGCAGGATAATTCCTCTTTCCAGTTTGACCGCTGGTTGTTGTTCAAAGATGCTTTTGTGGACTGGCATGAATTTGATCACCCGCAATACGGAAAGATTGAGATTGGTGGTTTCAAAAAGAATTTTGGCAGGGCCCATCCTGGTTTCCTGCTGGAAAGTGATGCACACCGCAATATGTCGTTTACGATCTATCATTGTTATCATACTCCCAAACTGAACATTGATACATTGATGGAAAAAGACCTGGGCGATGGGTTGAAACAGGTCACAGCAGTTATTTCCAACAGCCGCCTGATGCCTACGCACAGCAGCCAGGACCTGAAGTATAAAATTGAAAGACCTGATTACATTACTTTGACCGGCGCTAATGTAATAGCCGGCATGATCGTAGAGAATCCTGATCTCAACATTTCCACCGAACAAAAAACCAATCCCGCAACTATTGAAGTGAGCAATATTCCCGGCCTGTCATATGTCACAGTACGGTGGATCATTTCCGGAAGCGGGAAATATACGGTGACGGTGGATAGTAAAAAGGGGGGAACAGTGAGCAGAATGAAATAAACATATCTCACATATAAATCAATAAAAAAGATGCCTTTATTGGCATCTTTTTTTTATGCGGGTCATAACAGGGGCTCTTTCGAAATAATCATCTCCATTGACAAATCCCTTTCCAACCGCAGAATAGGAATCTTTTACCGTAAACTAACCACCACTTGCATAGCAGGATTGCAGCAGCCTACCTTGGTCTCATAATCAAAAACGTATTCACTTTAACCATTAAAAACAAAACTATGAGCACAAGAATAATTTTTACAAGGACAGTGGGTTTGATCAGAACCATTCTGTCAGCATCACTGCTGATGTTTGCCTTGCTTGCTATTTTCACTTCCTGCCAGAAAGCCAAGCAGGACACTATTTTTAATCCCAATGGATTTGATGTGGACAAATTTGAACAGAATATACGTAACACCTATGGCCAGCAAACTGTTGGTTTTTCCTACTCCATTGCAGTTGGCAATAACATCGTCCGGCATGGAGGGATGGGTAAAGCAAGGCGCGGCACAGATGGAAATCTTGATTATACCAGCGAAACAAGACAGGAATTATTCAGTGTTACCAAATTCATGACAGCAATTGCCACTTTTAAATTACTGCTGATGAAAGGTAAATCAGTAGATGAACCTATAGTGCCATACCTGCCGGCGTCATGGAATGTTCATCCGAGCTACAACAACCTGACCTTTCGGAAACTGTTATCGCACAACAGTGGTTTCCCGATGAATGACCGTGGGTATGATTCCCTGAAACTGATGATGAGCAAACCACAGGGTAATACGGCCCGCAGTTATAACAATGCCAATTTTGCATTGTGCCGTATTCTGCTTCCTTATCTATTTTATCAAAACACCGGGGTACTTGCAGCACTGCAGGTGCAAAACATTGAAGAATTTACAGCAGTTGAGTTCAGAAAACTAATGCGAGACCTGGTGCTGAAACCGGCAGGTCTTCAATTCTGGGATAAAGCAGATTTCAAAGACTGGAATCATCTTGGGCAACCCAATTTTCCTAACACCCGCTACTACCTGCGCAGTGATCTCAGTTTAGGCTCGATTGAAAACAGCGATGATGTACTGATTGCCGGATCAAGAGGTCTTGTGCTGAGCACTTATGAAGTGGCGCAGGTGCTAATGGCTTTTGAAGACGGAAAGCTTGTGCCCAATCATATCAGGCAAATGATGAAAACGGAAGGTTGCGGGTTTGATGGTGTGGGCGGTTTCAATGGCGCCAAAGGAACATATTATTGGAAAAACGGGGGAGGTCAATATAACCGGGGCCAGGGCGGAGAAAGCATCATCATGCTTTTCCCAAACAATGTGCAGGTGAGCATCAACACCAATAGCAACCGTGATCTTGATGATCAGTTTGTGGGCAGAGCTTCCCATATAGCCAAGGCCTATGATGAAGCATGGATAAATTAACGGTGAAACATTATTGTTATTCTTGCCTGGTATCACGGACACGAAAAACAATCTGCAGAAAATTGATTACTTTATCGTTTTAAAAAAAATATTTGCGTACCGCCATTAAGACCATAATATTCATAGCCTGTTGCTGCGCATCGTTTGATACGGTTGCGCAGCAACCTGCATTTTATCACCTGAGCACCGGGGAAGGACTGAGTGACAACAATGTGAACGTGGCCCGAAGGGATCGCAACGGCATTCTTTGGATCGGCACTACAGAAGGGCTCAACAGTTTTGATGGTAACCGCATCAGTACATATTATAAATACAAAAACCCGGGGCTGGCCGAAAATTATGTGGAGCATATTGTGATTGACCACAACAACCGGGTTTGGTTGCGACATGCTACTCATCAGCTCACCATGCTGGATGAAAATAGAAATTTCCTGCTTTTTACTGTTGGTGATACTTCCGACAAGCAGCGGGTGAACAATATTCTCTATACAAGCAGCAGGGGGATCATTGCTCTCAAAGGCAACCGTCATTATATATGGAAAGACAAAAGCAAATCCCTGCTGGAAGAATTCAGGTTTGAGCAAGACAGCCTGATACCTTCTACTGTCAGTTTCATGGGAATGTTGGATAGTGATAAAACTTTTTATTTTGGTAATAACCGGTTGATAGTTTGGGATTACGCTGCTATGAAATTGTTGCTGAACATGCCATTTACAGGCCTTGCCGGTGCAGCAGCGATCAACAGCGAGGAGTTGATTGCATATCCTCTCGACGGAAAAACTTTTTATCGCATACATATACCATCGCAAAAGATCACAGCCACCTATAGTGATCTCCGGGATCAATACGGAAAACAGATAGAAGGTAATCTGCGCAACATCACCAGGGTGAATGAACATCGTTTTGCCATCAGCACCCGATTCTCCGGTCTTTACCTTCTTGATACCAGGAATCAGTCACTTCAACACTGGTTTCACGACCCGCTTGACAATCACAGTATTGGCGGTAATAATACTTACCGTATTCATTATGACAGTAGCGGTTACCTGTTTGTCACTACACAATCTTCCGGGTTGCACTATTTCAATATGAAAGAAACCCTGGCTGCATCAAAACCTTATTTCAAAGATGACAACGGCGAAGTGTTTGACGGATTCATTCAATCAATCAGCAGCACTTCTGAGGGGTCAGTGTGGCTGGGCGCACAGGACAGGCTGATCTATTGGGACCGGAAAAAAGATAAAACAGCATATGTGCGTCTGCAGATACCGGGTGGCAGAAGTTTGCACGGAGAGGAAACCATCCGGGTGGTTTTTATGGATGAAAAAGAAAATTGCTGGGTTGGTACAACCCGTCATGGCATTTTTATTCTTGACCGTCAAAAAAAAGTTATTGGCCGCATTACTGACTCAATGCCCGGGGGTGTTACTTCTTTACCTTCCAACTGGATCAACAGCATCACTGCCGACCATGAAGGAAATAAATGGATAACCACTCTCCGGGGTATTGCCATGGTTGAAAAAAACAACAACAGGGTTCATGATCTTTCAAAACATCCTGTGCTGGCAAATGCAAGCCGCATCCCTACGGGCACCATCTGGTTCGATCATAAAAAGAGAATGTGGATCGGCAGCACAAGAGGCGCCTGGTGCTATGCCCCCGGCGAAGACAGTCTTCAGCAATTCAATGTTGAAAACGGTCTTCCGCATAACAATATCCTTTGCATCAATGAAGATAATGACGGGAATATCTACATCGGCACTGCGGCAGGACTTAGTGTGCTTGACAAAAACAACAAAATCAAAAACTATAACCGCAGCAACGGGTTGCGCAACGACCGCTGCGAAGACATCCTCAAAGATGAAAAAGGATTTTTGTGGATCGGTAACCTGAACTGTATTCTGCGATTTGACCCTGCCAGTAAAACGTTTGCTGTGTTTGAAGAAGGACATGGATTCAGTCATGCCGGCTTCAGAATGCGGTCAAGTTATATGGCGCCTGATGGTGAAATGTTCTGGGGCAGCGATAAAGGGCTTGTTTCTTTTTATCCTGAACAAATGGACCGTATCTCTTTGCCGCTCTATCCGTCCATCAACGCCATACATACAAACGATACCAGCTATCGTTTCACTGAAGAAACTTCTCTTACATTTCCCTACAGCATTTCTTCATTTAGTTTCTTTTTCTCATCGGGTGAACTGGGCGGCGGCAAAAAGAACTACTATCTCTACCGCCTGGAAGGATTGGATGATGAATGGAAAACACCTGCGGTGAACGGGCAGGTATCGTTTAACAAACTGCCACCCGGTAAATACAGTTTTGCAATAAGGGCTTCAAGAGACGGTATCAACTGGTATGATGCTCCTTACCCGGTGACGGTGACCGTTGGCAAACCCTGGTGGCAGCAAACATGGTTCAGGGTGTTATACATTGCGGCCTTCATTGCGCTGATCGTGTTGATGTATACCTATTCAAAACAAAGAAAGAAGACGGCTGAGATGCAAAAAACCATTGACTATTTTTCCAACTCAGGTCATGAACATTCTTCAGTTGATGATATAATGTGGGATATTGCCCGCAACTGCATCTCCCGGCTCGGGTTTGAAGATTGCGTCATCTACCTGGTGGACCACGACAAAAAAATGTTGCAGCAAAAAGCAGCCTACGGACCCAAAAATCCCCGTGCCTTTGAAATTGTGAACCCGATTTCTATTCCGTTTGGCAAGGGCATTGTGGGTGATGTGGCGCAAAGCGGTAAGCCTTCGGTCATCAGCGACACTTCCAAAGACAGCCGTTATATCGTGGATGATGAGCGACGCTATTCCGAAATAACCGTTCCCATCATTCATGAAGACAAAGTGATCGCTGTGATTGACTCTGAAAATACCCAAAAACACTTTTTTACGAAGCAACACCTGAAAACACTGCAGGCCATTGCATCAATCTGTTCAGCAAAAATATCGAGGGCCCTGGCGCTGGATGCCATGCGCAAAAGCAAACTGGAACTGATGGAATTGAATGTGAAAATGGCTGAATCAAAATTCCTGAACCTGCGGCTGCAGATGAACCCGCATTTCCTGTTTAATTCACTTAGCTCCATCCAGCACCTGATCGTGTCACAGCAAACGACCAAAGCATATAAATACCTGACTTTGTTCTCCAACTTCCTTCGTTCCCTGCTGAAGTTTGCCGAAAAGAATTTCATACCGCTGGACGAAGAACTCAAAATATTACAGATGTATATCGAACTGGAGTCGCTGCGGTTTGACCAGTCTTTTCATTATGAAATCATCACTGACGACAGCCTGGATACAGAAGAAGTGCTGGTACCTTCGCTGATGGTGCAGCCTTTTGCCGAAAACGCCATCTGGCACGGCCTCTTGCAAAAGGAAGGTGATAAACAACTCCGCATCAGTTTCATCAACAATGCTGAGGAATACCTGACCTGTGTGATAGAAGACAACGGTATCGGCAGGTCCAAAGCGGCTGCCATCAGGCAAAACAATATTTCAGCAAAAGTGCATGAAAGCAAAGGCATCAGTATTATCAAAGAAAGACTGGACCTGCTGCAGCAAAAGACAGGCAAGCCCGCCAGTATGGAAATAACCGATCTCATGAATGACAGCAATGTATCCGTTGGAACAAAAGTCACGATTACAATTCCTTTTTACAATCCTGATGAGTCATGATAAAAGCAATGATCATAGATGATGAGCAGGCTTCGATTGACCTGATGCAATGGCTGCTCAATCAATATTGCCCGGATGTAACGGCAGTGAAAACAGCCCGAAGTGTGCAGGAAGCTATCCCGCTTATTCATTCCTTTCAGCCCGATCTTATTTTTCTGGATATACAAATGCCGCATCAAAGCGGTTTTGACCTGCTTACCACCATTGACAACTGGAACTTTGAAGTGGTCTTCACCACAGCCTATAATGAATTTGCCATCCAGGCCATCCGCTTCAGTGCCCTGGATTATTTACTGAAACCGGTGGATGAAACAGAACTGAAAAAAGCGGTTGAACGTTTTAAAGCCAAACGTATTTATGCGCCGGCGGGCCAGATCCTTTTCCGCAATTTCATCCAGAATATTTCACAGGGAAATAAAAGCAAATTCAAACTGGCGCTGGCAGATGCAACGGAGGTAAAATATGTGGAACTGGAAGAGATCGTCCGGCTGCAGGCTGAAAGTAATTACACACATATATTCCTGAAAGGAAATAAACTTTTTGTTTCCGCAAAAACGTTGAAAGAATATGATGAGCTGTTGCATCAGCACAGGTTCCTGAGAGTGCACAAGTCACACCTGGTGAACCCCGCACATATTGAAAGTTATGACCGCAGCGGCTTGCTTACCATGAGCGATGGGTCAAAAGTGGAAGTGGCGAGGCGAAAAAAAGAATTCCTGCAACAGGCACTTTCAGGCAACAGGGAATAAAGACTGAAAACAAAAAAGCTTTCCAAAGGAAAGCTTTCAGTATCTTAATTAACGGCAGATTATTTCTGCGCCAGGAAATCTTTCACTTTGTCTTTGTGCACCATTTGCTCTTTGAAAGTATAAGCACCGGTTTTGGGGCTGCGTACTGCCTTTATCACCTTAGTATAGTTCTTTGCTTCGGCTGCCTGTTTAGGGTCTTTCTTAATCGCCGTTTTTGCTGCTTTTGCCATGATTACTTGATTTCTTTATGAACAGTTACTTTTTTCAGGATAGGGTTGAACTTTTTCAGTTCGAGCCTCTCAGGGTTATTCTTTTTGTTTTTTACCGTGATATAACGGCTGGTGCCCGGCTGACCACTGTTTTTGTGCTCAGTGCATTCCAGGATCACTTGTACACGGTTGCCTTTCTTTGCCATTTTCTATTCAGTTTTTGACGATTAGATGTGTTGACCTTGTGCTCTCAGTTCTTTAACCACAGTGTAAAGACCTTTCTTATTGATAGTGCGGATCGCTTCTGTTGACAATTTCAGGGTGATCCATTTGTCTTCTTCGGCCAGGTAAAACTTCTTTTTCTGCAAATTGGGCAGAAAGCGACGCTTGGTCTTGATGTTCGAGTGGGACACTTTGTGCCCGCCGATCGGTGTTTTACCTGTAACCTGACATACTCTGGCCATGACAATTCAAAATTTTAGTCTCGAAAAATTCGGGAGGCAAAGGTAGGGGAAAGAAGGCAGAAATTTTCTGCCATTTTGAGTTTTTTTTGCCCATTTGTTGAAAAAGATCGGAAATGGCCTCCACCTTGATTTTCAGGGCTAAACATAACCCATTTTTTATCAGTTGCCAGTTCTCACCCGGTTCATTTCGTCTGCAGCGCCCCCGCCTGACCTTTTGGGTTGTTTCATCGCCTTTCCAAAGCGGTACACAAAGGACAGGGTGGCCACCCTTGTGTCCCACTGCACCCTGAAATATTCCGAAGAGTTTTCAAAATCAGTCAGCCCCTGCATGGCCTGCGAGTAAAACATGTCACGGACAGTGAAGCGCAGTGTTCCCTTGTTCTGAAAAAGCTGTTTGGACACACCCAAACCCACCTGCCCCGTTGGGTCCAATACTTCCTGCAGGTCATTTTGATTGCGAGAAATATAAAAGCCGCTGAGTTCAGCGCCCCAGCCTTTTTTGAAACGGAACTGGTTGTTGAGGTTCAGGTTCACCTGGTTGATATTCGCCTTATACGGCGACCAAACAAAACCTTCAATGATCTTATGGTTATAAACAGCCTGTGCCGTCAGCGACCACCAGGTGGCTGGCGACAATTGCAGGCTCATGGATAGACCGATGTTCTGCATTTTACCAACATTCCCTTCCGTGTAAATAGCTGTTCCATCCGTAGTGTCGGCCAGGAATATTTGTGAAAAATAATCTTTGGTGAAACTATAGGTAATACTTGTGGACAATTTTTGTTTGAACAAATGATTCAGTTCCATGTTCCAGGTGAATTGCGGCCTGAAAAACGGGTTCCCCTTTTGCAATGTGTATTTGTTAATAATGAAAACAAATGGATTGAGTTTGTGAAAAGCAGGACGATCAATCCGCCGGCCCATACGGAAAGTCAACGTATTTATAGAATCGGCCTCATAGGTCACAAAACCTGAAGGAAACAAGCTGCTGTAGCTCCTGTTGAACGATGAATCTTTCACCACGGCGTTGCCTAATTGTTTTGCCTGGTAACCGGTGTATTCATAGCGCAACCCTGCCTGCCAGTGCCATTTACCCGTTTTATGATCCAGGCTGCTGTAGAGTGCATGAATGTTTTCAGTGTAAAGGAAATGATTACTTTTGCCCAGATCATCTTCCCATTGGTTGCCGTTACGGTTGTAATAGGCAGCTTCATTATCTGTATCAATCCTTGCTGATTTCAGCCCTGCTTCCCACAAAAGGTCTTTCATCCGTTTGGAATAATCGGCTTTCGCCGTGAAAATGGATAATTCCGAAGGAATATTTCCCTGTGTTGCTTCTGCCACACTGCCCGGGGCCAGCAACTGGTTTTCAAAAAACTGGTAGTTGCTGATGTCATACCCGATATAATCCACATCCACTGATAATTCACTGCTGGCATCAAAACTATGTCTTGCATTAACATTTACACCTTTTTGCTCAAGCTGTGAGGTACGCAGTCCATATGTGGTAATGGTAGAATCAATCACACCCGACTGTTTTTTCCAGTCGATGATACTCTTGCTGTTTCCGTCACGATCCAATGAAGTGCCTGTAAGGGCAAACCCAAGTGTCGTTTTTTTGCTGGCAAAGAAATCAAGCCCTGCACGAAGGTTATGTGTTTTGTTTTTTGAAGAAGCAAAATAAGGTTGCTCCAGCAAAGCAGCCACACTCCCATCATCACGGTAATAAGTGCGGAGTGCATACATATCCATCAGGCTCCTGTTGAAATTGTTGCTGTAAGTGGCAAAAAGATTTACCTGCCCCGACCTGGAGTTGACAACAAAACTGTTATTGCTTTTGGGTAAGCGTCCCTGGCCAAAAGAAACAGTGGCACTGCCATTAAATCCTTTTTGTTTGTTCTTCTTTGTTTTGATATTAATAATGCCGGCATTGCCTGCGGCATCATACCTGGCCCCGGGATTTTCGATCAGTTCGATCACATCCACCTGCGAGGCACTCATGCCACTAAGCAGGTTTTGCAGATCGGTTCCGGAAAGTTGTGTCATTTTTCCATCAATCATGACAAGCACAGACGGTCTTCCCTTCATACTGATATTGCCGTTGCGGTCAACGGTGATACCCGGCGATCTTTCCAGCACTTCCATCACCGTGGCACCTGCATTGGTGATACCGGCCTCCACATTTATCACTGTTTTGTCGGGCAGAAACTGAACCATTGGTTTTTTAGCCACCACCGTTACGTCTGACAACAATCCATCTTCTGGGCTCAGCCGTATCGTTTCCTCAGCGGAAGAACGCCGTTCCAGATCAATTATGGCTGAATGACCATCTTTATGTCCGGCATGACTGGCTTTTATAAAATAAATACCCGCTGGCAAACTTTTAAATTCCGCAAACCCGGCATTGATTATTTCTGTTTTCACTAAAGATGAATCAGCCCGGTACAAACTCACGGTAGCTCCCTTCAGAGAATCGTTGCTGATGCTGAGCACCGACACCCGGATGAACCTGATATTTGGTGGTTGTGCAGGCACGGCGACAGCAAGCATTAATAAAATCAGTATGGAAAGAACAGGCCGCATAAATGGATATAGCTAAAATATCAGGTTCTGTCTTACGGCCTGACCTGTTTTGTTTCAACGGTCATATAAAGCGACAGGGAGCAGGGAAAGCTGCTTTTGCCCAATTGCCTGTTTTCGGATAACTTCGCAGCTCGTTTCAGATAAATATTATTTACTTATCAACTAATCAACGAAATATGGCATACGATGTAGTTGTGATCGGCAGCGGACCGGGTGGCTATGTGGCCGCTATCCGTGCTTCACAGTTGGGTTTTAAAACAGCGATCATTGAAAAGGAAAGTCTCGGCGGCATCTGTCTCAACTGGGGCTGCATCCCCACCAAAGCGCTGTTGAAAAGTGCACAGGTGAATGAATATATCAAACATGCTTCCAACTACGGCATTGAAGCCAGCGGCACACCTAATTTTGAAGCAGTGATCAAAAGAAGCCGCGGTGTGGCTGATAAGATGAGTAAAGGTGTGCAGTTCCTGATGAAGAAAAACAAAATTGAAGTTATTAATGGTTTTGGCAAACTGAAAGCCAAAGGCCAGGTAGAAGTGACCGCTGCCGATGGAAGCAAAAAGACTGTTGAAGCAAAACATATCATCATTGCTACAGGCGGTCGCAGCCGTGAGTTGCCGGCATTGAAGCAGGATGGTAAAAAGATCATTGGCTATCGTGAAGCGATGAGCCTCCCCTCCCAGCCCAAATCCATGATTGTGGTAGGCAGCGGTGCCATTGGTGTGGAATTTGGCTATTTCTATAACAGCATGGGCACCAAAGTGACCATCGTTGAGTTTTTACCCCGCATTGTTCCCGTAGAAGATGAAGAAGTATCAAAAGAGTTAGATAAGAATTTTAAAAAGTCCGGCATCAGCATCATGGTGAACAGTGAAGTAACTGCTGTTGATACTTCCGGAAATGGCGTAAAAGCAAAAGTGAAAACAGCAGATGGCGAAGTGACACTGGAAGCGGATGTATTACTAAGCGCCGTTGGAGTCTCTGCAAATATAGAAGGTATCGGGCTGGAAGAACTGGGCATCAAAACAGACAAAGGCCGCATCATGGTTGATAAATTTTATCAAACCAATGTGCCGGGCATTTATGCCATCGGCGATTGTGTTCCCGGCCAGGCTTTGGCCCACGTTGCCAGTAAAGAAGGTATTATCTGCGTGGAAAATATCGGCTACAACGAAAAGAAATACCATCACCAGCCTGAATCGTTAGATTATAACAATGTGCCGGGCTGCACCTATTGCTATCCTGAGATTGCTTCTGTTGGTTACACCGAAAAACAGGCAAAAGAAGCAGGCTATGAAGTGAAAGTAGGCAAGTTTCCGCTGAGCGCCGCCGGCAAAGCCACTGCAGCAGGACATAATGAAGGTTTTGTGAAAGTGATCTTTGATGCCAAATACGGCGAATGGCTGGGCACCCACATGATCGGTTACAATGTCACAGAAATGATAGCCGAAACTGTGGTGGCCAGGAAATTAGAAACCACTTATCATGAAGTGCTCAATAGTATTCACCCCCACCCCACCATCAGTGAGAATGTAAAAGAAGCCATTGAAGTGGCTTACGGTGAAGCTATCCATATTTAAGAGCAAGAATATTCAACCTACTAAAGGATCATCGGGCAACCCATGATCCTTTTTTACTGCAAAAAAAAGAGCCGCCGAAGCGACCCCTTTTTAATCCGTCCATTTGGTTCTCTATAATTTGATGAATTTTTGCCTGATGGTTTCGCCATCCTCTTTCTTTCCAGCCAGGTAATACATGCCGGGGCTGAGGCTGCTCACATTCACCTGCATCACCTTAGCGCTTACAGGGAACTGCATCAGCAACTGCCCGTTTTGACTGTAAATACTCATCATTTTTCCCAGCCAGCGGGTATCATACGAAAGATCCAGTGTCATTGATGAAACAGCCGGGTTGGGATATAAATGCGGATGCAGCCATTTTGGCGACTCATCCGGTAGTGGCGACTCAAAGATCAATGGTTCGCTCAAACCTGTAGAGGAAAGTAAGGAGTTTCTTAATCCACCGGTTGCAAACAATGACCGCATTCTTGCTTTTTGCCCTTTGGTAAATAGGTTCATGCAGGCATCATTGGTGAAGTCCATATAATTCATGTACATGTCACCATGCGGACCATTGCTGCAGGAAATTTTTATTGAAGAAGGACAACCTGTATTATAACTACTTTGGGTTGGTGTATCGCTTACACCGTCATCACCGCAGTATTCATCACCCCAAAGATGTTTCAGGTTCAGCCAATGACCAACTTCATGTACAGCGGTTCTGCCTAATTCAAAACCAGAACTGCCTCCCGAGCCGAATGCCGTATAACCAAGCACTATACCATCTTTGGCAGGATCTCCGCCCGGGAAAGTGGAATAACCAGCCACTCTTGCTAAGTTACACACCCAGATATTCAGGTAATTTTTGCTATCCCATCCATCATTACCCATCTCAGTGGAAAATTTCATTTTATCATCCGCTTTCCATGATTTCACCGGGGTATATTTCCGGATGATGCCGTTGGTGCTTTTTCTCTTTGGGTCGGATGTGGCTAAATGGAATTCAATTTCACAATCAGCTGCCAGCGATGCAAAATGAGCCGGCGTATTTACCGTATCGGCATTCAGGCGGCGAAAACTTTTATTGAGTATTTCAATCTGTGTCTTTACCTGTTCATCTGAAACGTTCTCATGCGGCTGGTGATAAAGTATATGCACCACCACCGGGATGCGGATGACCGAGCTGCTGGAGTTTTGACGAAGAGAAAAGGCCTGCTCACTGATAAATTGTTGTACGCTATTTTCAAATTGACGAAGTGCTGTGGCCTGTGAAGGATTTTGTTGCAACTGGCTTTGCAGGTAGGCAGTTGTCTCGCAGGATTTTTGCGCCTGCAGTTGAACAGCCAAGGTTAATCCAATAAACAGTATTGCCAGTTTTGCCTTCATAAGTACCTGTATCTTTCGGGTCGTCCATGGGGCATAGTGCAACACCATGAGGCTTCATGCGGATTGGAAATGATGAAGGATAAAGGGAAATAAAAACGAGGAAATCCAGGGATACGGGTTTTGGAGGGGTTTCCCGGAAGGAGTATCGGCGAAGACCAAATATAATCGTTTTAATTTATTGTTTCTGAATTTTTTGTATCGTATTTTCCCGATACCGGCTTTGCCTGGTTCCCAAAGCTTTAACAGGCAGCTTTCCATATCTGAAGTACATTTGCCGGAATTAACCCGAAAATATGAAAAAGCTGTTCCTTTTCTTTTTACTGGCATCATTCGTTTCCTGCAATAATGGCGAAAACGACAATAACGGCAATACTCCCCATCCCGATGCACCAAAAATTCTGAGCTATTCGCTGAGCAATACTTTTCCGCATGATACATCTTTTTATACGCAGGGACTTATTATTTATAAAGGTTCACTTTACGAAGGCACAGGACTCGAAGGCAGATCGAGGCTGATGAAAATAGACCTGGCCACGGGCAAAGTGTTGCAACAAATCAATCTTGATGAAAAATATTTTGGAGAAGGTATCACCATCATCAATGACACTCTTTACCAACTCACCTGGCAAAACAAAGTGGTGTTCATGTACAACCTCAAAGATTTTAAGAAACTAAAAGAATTCCCGATACATACGGACGGCTGGGGAATCACCACCGATGGAAAGGAACTGATCGTCAGCGACGGCACCAGCAATCTTAATTTTTATGAGCCGGGAACATTTAAATTACTGCGCACTGTCAACATCACCGAAGCCGGAGGTTTAGTAAACAATGTAAATGAACTGGAATATATTGACGGGTATGTATATGCCAACCGTTACCAAACAGATCATATCCTTAAAATTGATCCTGTAACGGGTATCGTTGTAGCAAAAATTGATTTCTCAAACCTGACCAGCCAGGTAAAATCAAAACATCCCTGGGTAGATTATTTCAATGGTATCGCTTACGACAGCAGTAACAAAAAAATCTATGTGACAGGAAAACTATGGCCAGAACTTTACGAAGTGCAGTTTAGCCAATAGTGTTGTTTCAGGTCTTCTGAATTATGTAGATCACCGAACTGCATTTTTTTACATTCCCCAATGCACGGATATTGGAACGAAGCCCTGTCCAGCAGGCACCGAATAAGTTAGTCTCCCCGGTTTTGTATTTGCTGCTGAGCATGGAAATATAAAAGCTGTCAAACCACATGGGTTTGTAACGGATGATCTTCATGCCGGCATCTTCCACCAGTTTTTTCATCGAGCCAGGAGAAAAATGCCATAGATGCCGCGGCACATCATAAGCCGCCCAATGTTCTTTATAAACAGCCGCATCAATGCTGGTATAATTGGGAACGGCAATAAACAAAAAACCTTTCTCTTTCAGCAATGCTTTTAACTGATGCAGGTATGGCTCCAGGTCATGTACATGCTCCAGTACATGCCAGAGAGTGATAGCATCAAAACTATCAGCCGGTAATTGAAACAGGCGACTGCTATCATCGAGTTCAATATTGTAAAGTTCCTTTGCCAGTTTCCTGGCGCCGGCATCCGGTTCCAGTCCTGTCACAGACCATCCGCTGTTGTTCATTTCACTTACAAAAGCGCCGGTTCCGCTACCCACATCCAGCAGGTTTCCTTTTTCAAGACCTGTTTGACGTTGCAGCAATTTTCGTTTTGACCGTAATGTTTTTTTCCGGGCCACCTGGTACAGCTGGTTCACCAGCCCTTTTGATGTGTTGCTGTGTGAAATATAATTTTCTGACTGGTAGTACCAGCCTATTGCATCGGCAGGCGGTGCATCCTGGGTGAAACGAAAACTGCAGTCATCACAATGCCAAACGGCAAACTCTTCGCCGCTCACTGTATGGTCTTTTGCGATCAATACATTACTGATGGCATGGCAACCACAAACCGGGCAATTGGTATGATGCACAACATGGCTCATGCGGGAGGCAAAGTAAAAAGAAAATAATTAAATAAACGTATCAGCGAATGTGGCGATAAGTAGAGGAAGCTTCCGTTGCATTTATAGAATTTGTATTGCCGGTTGACGAAACAGATATTCCATTTGCTGAAAAATACCAGCCGCAAAAGATAAGTGCTGCAAACCCGGCGATCAAGGCCCATGCCCACCAATAATTTTTACCGGCATCCGGCTGGCTAAAATACTCCCGCATTTCAGCAGCAGTTTTCTCCTGCTCTCCCACCCTCACGGTATGCTCTGCCTGTGAACGAACGACTTTTACTGCTGCGACGGGTTTATCAAAGGCTGACTCCTTCAGTGCAGGTTCAAATTTTATAGCAGCGCCAAGCCCCGTTTTCAATGTGCCCATTCCCGCCCAGTCAATTTTTTCACCCGCATCCAGTTTTCTCCGCAAATCAAAAGCAAAGTCATTGAACCTGATAACAGCTTCTCTTTCGGTAATACCCAATGAAGCAGCCAGCCAACTGATCAGATGTTTTGAAACAGCAGTGTTTTCGGGCTCCAGTGCAGCGATAAAGGAAGGAGGTAGAATCTGCTTATTGATAAAATCAGCCGCAGCGGGTTGTCTTTTCAATGAAAATGTACCGATACCCGGTACATTCAGTTGCCTGTAAGTGCTGAAATAGTGATACAACTCTCCGTACATCATCAATTCTTTTGATCGAACGAAAATACGATTCCGCCGACAAAGTTGAATCCGTATACAGGATATTGATTCCAGCGCTGGTATTCTTTATTGAATAGGTTATTGAACTGGGTCCAGAGGTTCAGGTTCCTGGTGATCCTGAATTCGAGGCCGGCATTCAGGTCCACAGCACCATTTAGTCTTTGCTTATCACCATTGATATCCCTGTAAAGAGGTCCTGTCCATGCAAAAAGATCAGACTGCAACCAGAGGTCCTTGATCACCTGCACCCGGAACGTTGTGTTCATTTCAAGTGGTATCAGGCCCCACGGTTTATCATGCACTTTTGCCCCGGTATATTTATTCAATGCCCAACCAGTGGTCAAAGAAAATTTTTCCTGCATTGTAAATGCCAGCTGACCGCCGAGATGAAACACATTCATGGTTGGTTCATACAACACAACAAACGATTTACCACCAAAACCTGCTGTAAAATCATTTACAAACAGCGGCTGATTGTGCAGGCGATTCAAACCTGCCTTGATACTATAGGTAAAATGATCTCCAATAGAACCTTTAAAACCAGCAAAGCGTTCTTCCACCCAGGTATTCTTCAGGCTATCTGGCAGCCACAACCAGGGATTTTGAGCAGCAAGATATTGATAGGTAGTTTTGCGTATATATCCTGTCCAACCAGCCTGGAAAAAGAAACGCTGGTCAGATGTGCCGACCTCGGCCAGCACATTGGGAAACATCTTGAACTTCTTATTGTCCCAGGAAGGACGTATGCCTGCCTGCAGGTTTAATCCGCCGGACCGGTAATGCACCGAAGGTGAGATATAATAAATATTATTGTTGATCGCCGATTTATTGTCGGGTGAAAGACGGGTAAGATCAAATGTCAGCCCGAGGTTGACAGCGAACTCATCACTCACCGCTTTTTCCAGCGGAAGGTCAAGCACGGTGTTGCTCTCATTATTCTTCAGGTGATCACTGAAAATATCAATTTTAAGGTTGGGAGAATAAGAAAGTCCGAATCCTGTTTTATTGATATTGCGCATACCGATACGGGCCGCAATGGTCTGGAAGTTTTGACGCAGCGAATCTTTGGGGAAAGAAAGTGTTTGTGGTTCAAAACCGAACTTAAAAGTTTTGTCCTGCCTCATACCAATGCTTCCGTTCCATTCATGATTGCCGGCTGATTTATAAAAACCACTTAGTTTAAACTGTGTGTTGGTAAAATCCTGGAACTCTCTTTTACCTTGCGATGAAACATGCTTCGCAAAGATGTTCACACCGGCATATTGCCCGTCGCCAAATGAAAAACCGGCCTGAACAAATGGTGTACTCAGGCTTCCAAAACCGGCCTTAATATAACTGTGATTGTCCCATTTGCCTCCTGAATCAATATTCAATGCGAGGGGTTTCAACGAACCCGGCTGAAAACCCAGTGCCAGGTTCTGGTTAGGAATTTCATATTTCAATATGGGTCGTGTTGTATCTGCCGAAGGTGGTGTCGCATTGAAGTTGATTTTGGCTGATTCTTTCAGTACCGGCTTAAATGCAGAGGTAATGTCTACTGATCTTTTCTTTCCTGTAGTGTCTTGTGCAACGGAAACATGCACAGCTATGCTGAAAAGTCCTAAAAGAATGATTTTTTGCGGAGGCTTATTCATGTGCTACTGGTCTTTTATTGATCTGTTTAATTCTTTTAATTATCCACCTTGCTCGATTTGCTTTCTTCATCTATCACCCGGCTCAGCTTGGTTTGGGCTTCTTCCTTCAGATCAGGGTTGATACTGTTGTCAACTATACTCTGGAACGTGGCTTTGGCATTGAAATAATCCTTTTGCCGGAAGAAAATATCACCCAAAAGAATGTAGGCTTTGGTCACCCAAAAATCATACGAGCCGGATTTATTGATCGTTTCGAAAGCAGCTTTTTCCGAATCATTGAGTTTGCCGAGTGCAAACCAGCAGTTGGCAATTTCATACCTTGCTTCAGCAGCCATGGCCGCTTTATTCAGTGATACCACTGATTTATAATTGGCAATTGCCAGTTCGTATTGACCCGCCACCTGGTGCGATTTGGCGATAGCCATATTGGCCAGTGTTTTATCATCGGCACTGCTGCCTTTGGCCGCTGTCAGTTCTTTGGCATTCTCTACCGCTTCAGCCCATCTTTGCAACTGGTAGTGGCAACGGAGCAGCCCACGCATGGCTTCTAATTTATTTTCCTGGCTGGCCGTGATTTGCTTCAGTTGCACATAATAAGATTCGGCTTTGGAGTAATCTTTCAATTCAAAGAAATAAATCCTGGCAGCTGCCAGCACAGCCCTTTCTGCATAACGGTTTGGCGCCAGGGCCGCCACCGCTTCATATCCCTTTAGTGCATTGGGCCAGTCTTTTTTGTTGCTGCTAATTTCAGCACTGTAAAAATTGGCATCCAGCGCATAGGCGCCGTTGGGAAATCTTTGGAGATATCCGTTAAAGGCATTTAGTGCCGCATTCACATTACCATTCTGGTATTGTGTTTCAGCTGCTGCAAAAGTGAGAGAATCTTCCGTGTTCACACTGATGGGTCGCCCGGCCTTCCGCATGAAGTCTGCATAATCACCCGGTTTTCCTTCCTCAACGTAAATGGTTTTTACATTATCCAGCGCATCTTCCGCCTCGGTTGAGTTGGGGTACTGGCTGATCAGTGCAGTAAATTGCTTCAGGGCTTCACTATTGTTGTTCAGGTTATAATAAGAAGTACCCAGTTTCAGGTAGGCCTGTGGTTTCAGGCTGGCATTGCCATCGCCTTTGAGCACATTATTAAGGTAAGGCAGTGCTTCACGGAAACGTTCATCGGCCATATAAGTATTGGCGATCTCCATATTGGCATCCGTTACTAAAGACGAAGTGGGGAACTTCCTGTTCATGGTATTCAGCAGGCTGATCTTGTCAGACGAACTGCGGATACCGGCGATCATGGCGTTCTGAAAAGTGGCATAATCTTCAGCAGGCCATGAGAATTTGATCACATTATCATACATCGTCCTTGCCCTGGTATAATCCTTTTGCATAAAATAGCAGTCCGCAGTTCTGATATAAGCATCCTGTGTCAGCTCATTGGAATTAAGCGCTGGGTTGCGGCTGAGCGGTTCAAAGAAACTCAGCGCTGCAGCATAATTCTCTTTGCGCAGGTAACAATAACCAAGATTATAGCGGACATTATTGGCATTGGCCTCACCGCTTGCCGGCGACCCTGCACTGACATAAGCATTATAATACTTAATAGCATTATCCAACTGGTTGTTGCGATAGGCCAGTTCACCTTTCCAGAAGTTTACCAATGGCAGCACCATCAAGTTGTTGGGATCTTTCAGTGCTTTGTCCAGCAGGCCATCTGCTTCTGCCAGGCGGCCATCGTTGATAAACTCAGTTGCCCGGCCATATACTATTCTTGGATAAAGTCTTTTGGCATTGGGTGTAGGGTTGTTCATGCCCTCCAGCAAGGATAACGCATCCCGGTAATTATTGGTATTGGTCAAAACTGCCACCAGCAGATCCTTTGCTTCGGTGTCGTAAGTGGAGCGGGGATATTCATTCAGGAAACTGCGCAGACTATTCAGCGCTTCATCCTGGTAGCCCAGTTCGTAGGAAAGTTTTGCATACTGAAATTTTGATATCTCTTTTTGTGTAGGATTGCTGCTGTTGGAAGCACAAAACAGGAAAGCATTGCGGGCATTGGCTTTTTGTCCTGTTTTCAAATAAGCATCACCCAACAGGTACATCGAGTGCTGGCTCAGTGAATCATCCTTACCACTTAGTTGTTTAAACCCGTCTATAGCCTTACTGAGCTGGTTGGCCTGGTAATAACAATAAGACAGCTCATATAAATCTTCCCTCCGCACTTTTTCTGAACGGTTCACAAAATCTTCGAGATAAGGCAGCGCCATTGCATACTCTTTTCTTTCAAAATGGGCATGACCAATGAGTTGTTTCATCTCGAGATCATAATACTGTGTATTAGCTCCTCCTTTCAGTTTATTTTGTACATAAGCTATTGCTTCTTCTTTTTTTCCTTGTATATAGTATATCTGTGCAATGTAATAGGGCACCACCGTTGCATAGTCCTTTTCATTTTCCACCACACGAAAACTCTGCAGTGCATCGCTGTATTGCCGGTCACGGAAAGCCAGGAATCCATAATAATAATTGGCGTCAAGATAGTTCGGGTCATCCTGCAGGGTGCGGATAGTATTGAACAAAGGCTTTGCTTCAGCAAATCGCTGCATGGTAAAATAGGCATAGCCCTGGTGAAATTTCATGTCGGCTATCTCCCGGTTGCTCAGGTTGACAATATTTGTTTGCTCATAATGGCGGGCTGCAGTGGCAAGTTCCTGTTGCCGGAAAAAATACTCTCCCAGGTGGAAATGCATCATATCCACCCGTGCATTGTTTTTTTCGTGTGTAATATAAGAAAGTGCCTGCTCTTCTGCCCTGCTTTCATTTTGCTTCAACGCACAAACAGTACTGTAATAAGCGATCTCCTGCACCGTGACCGTGTTATTGATCCGGTCGGTTTCCCTTACCGACTGTTGCAACTCTTTAAATAACGGATAGGCCAGGCTGTATTGTTCCTTCTGAAAATACTCTTTGGCTTCTTTAAACGTAGCGAGGGGATCGTTATAAATTTTAGTGGATTGTGAAGATGCTGCCACCACACTAAAAGTGGCTATTGCCAATACGATTTGATTCTTCATGAAGCTTGTCCTTTAACCGGTGGCCCGATGATTTTCGGGATTAATTCCTAAACGTTGCGAATATTCAAATTATTTCAGGTCAGACCAAACATCATTCCAAACAGGTGTGGATAAATGCTGTTTGAAAATTGTTTTAACATTTTATGAGGAAAGAACATGAAATCAACTGCTCCTTTCTTTTCCTTAATATTGCAGCGAAATACCACAATTCCAATGAAAAAAATTTTCAGTACCCGTTACTCTGACACTTCCGTTTCTCTTGCACTTTTTATGCTTCGCCTCACTGTTGGCGGACTGATGATACCGCATGGAGCGAAAAAGCTGATGAATTTTGCCGCCAAATCATCTACTTTCTCCGATCCTTTTGGCATCGGCTCCCCAACGTCTATGGCGCTGACGATTTTTGCAGAGCTTTTCTGTGCGGTTTTCATCGTTGCGGGTCTTATGACAAGATTAGCCGCCATTCCATTGATCATTGCCATGTCCGTGGCGGTATTCTATTCCCATCATGGCAGAATATTCGGCGAAGCAGAACATGCAGCACTCTTTCTGGGCGGATATATCACCCTGTTGCTTACGGGTCCGGGTAAATTCAGCATGGACCGGCTGATCGGGAAATGATTTACAAAGTATGGATGCAGTTGCCAGCATTCAATATCTTTATTGCTTTATGTTCAGCAGTGAAACAAAAATAAGAGTGCGGTATGCGGAAACCGACCAGATGGGTGTGGTTTACCACAGCAATTATTTTCCCTATTTTGAGTCAGCCAGGGCGGAATCCATCCGGGAGATAGGATTCACTTATGCCGATATGGAAAAGATGGGGGTCGTCATGCCTGTGGTGGATGTTCATTGCCGCTACCTGCGCCCGGCATTGTATGATGAATTGCTTACCATCAAAACCATTTTGAAAGAATTGCCACTGCATCACAAGGTGGAATATCACCATGAAGTGTACAATGAAAAAGAAGAATTACTCGTTACAGGAAAGATTATCCTGTATTTCATGGAGGCCGGAACAATGAAACGTACCACGATGCCGGCGCCTTTGCTGGAAAAACTAAAACCTTATTTTACCTGATGGAGAATTTCAGCGCTACAACTGATGAACTGAATAACGGAGAACAACAGCCTGCCGGTGAAGAAAGATTAGCCTGCCCGCCGAAATTTCAGAAACAGGAGCAGCACCCGGCCAATGTCTGGGTCAAGTCCATCATCAGTCTTGCCCTTTACCTGGTGCTGGGCTATTATATCTTTCACAGCTTCACAATGCTGCTGCTGATCACTGCCATTGTTATTTTACATGAACTGGGCCATTTTATAGCCATGAAATTTTTTCGCTATAATGAACTGGGCATTTTCTTCATTCCGCTGCTCGGGGCATATGTTTCCGGAACAAAAAGAGAAGTGTCGCAAAAAGAATCTGCCATCATCCTGCTGGCGGGTCCCTTGCCGGGCATCATACTTGGGATTGTGTTTTACCTGCTGTGGCAGCAAAACCCCTATCTCGAAGTTGCAGGTATTTCGTTTTATCACATTTCATTGCTGCTGATATTTTTGAACCTGATCAACCTGTTTCCGGTATATCCGCTGGATGGCGGCCAGTTACTCAACCGGGTTTTCCTGGATGAAGAAAGCTGGGTCGGCAAATTGTTTGTATGGCTTTCTATTGCGTTTTTAGTGTGGGTGGCCTGGAAACTGCAATTCTGGGTGTTGCTCATTTTCCCGGCTATGATGCTGTTGCGACTGCAGGGTGATAAAAAATTTGACGCTGTTGAAAAAAGAATAGAAACAGAAGGTATCAATGCTGATGTTTCATACGAAGACCTGAAAGATGAAGATTACTGGAAGATCCGTAATATACTGATTGAAGAACATCCTTCTTTCCGGGAGTTTAATATCACACCTCCGTATGCATTTCATCCAAGAGAAGAGAAAATAATGACAACCATTCAAAGCCTCTTACATCGTCACCTGATACAGGATGTTTCAGTTGCAGGCAAAATACTGATCGTCGCCATTTGCCTGGCTGCATTTGCTTCACCCTGGCTGCTGAATATGGATATGAGTTTCTTTAACCGGTTTGGATTTTAAACCCGGTAATAATCAATGCGCCAGTTTTGTACCGCTTGTTTGATTTGCGTTTGTGTAAGTTTTTCTTCTACCGCTCTTTTGGCCAATGCCGGCATTTCCTCATCGCTTGCAAAACGAAGTGCGATGATCTGCCCCAATCTTAGTTGTTTATCCAATGGCTTACCGGTGAGAATAAAATGACGGAAATTTTCTTCTGCCCTGATAGCCCTGTCCTGTGCCTGCAAGGCAAAACGGCGGGCAAACCAGAATAAGCTGATCAATACAATAAAAACAATCAACAATAAAGAGGCTGAATAAATATGCTCGTCGGGTACACGTAGAAAATTAATGATACTGCCGATCAATCCTGCCAATATCAGGAAAGCTGTGATACCATGATAAGCAGGAACATAGCGCCGGTGATTTTTAAAATTTTGTTCTGGCATAATATATATTTTTGAACGAACTCAAGTTAACCCATTCTGCTGACACTGTGAGTTATTTAAGTGCATCCAGCACTTTATACATTTTGCTTACAAGACCAGAAGCTGATCCGCTGTAATTATTGACCAGGTAAGAAAAGATATATTCTTTGCCATCTTTTGCTTTATGGTATCCGCAAAATCCTTTCACTCCCCTTATAGTTCCGCTTTTCATCTTCATGCCATTGTAATCGGGCAACGAATTGTAGAACCAGGGATACCAGTCTTTGGTCTTTGCGTATTTCAATATATCCACCTGGGCATGGGTGGTGACACGGTTGAGCGGTGAAAGCCCCGAGCCATCCACCATATTGAGTTCGTATTTGCTGATACCTTTTTCTTCCCAGAATTTCCGGAGTATTTCTACCCCGTCATCCGTACTGCCAAACCCGTTTTTTTCGTAAGCAAAGGTTTTCACCAATGCCTCACCATAAAGGTTGATGCTTTTTTTATTGAACCAGTAGATGATGGAATCGAGGGAGGGGGAATAGTGGGTGTGAATATTTTTAAGTTTGCTTAAATCCGATTTAGCCCCTTGCATATTTCCCCTTACGTAGCTATCATGTTTTACCTCGGCTGAAATATTTCTTGCTTGCAATGCAAAGTGAACATCCAACAACAGGCTGCTAACCGGATCACTATTGGCTGCAGAAATAGTAAATCCCTTTTCGCCTGCAGGTATTGAGCCTTTGATCAAATTATCATAATAAACATAGGCATTATCACCCGTTCCTTTTGCAGCAGCCTTTAACTCGTTTATATAATCTGTTTCCTCTTCATCCTTAAAAACCTCTACACTGCTTCCGATGTTATCGCCAGATCTTAATTTAAGATCAAACTGGTTTTCTTTCCAGTTTAAGGGGTAAGCACCGGCCCCGTAGTAATTACCTATATCCTGCCAGATCCATCCATCAGGGATTGCCTGGTATGAAAACGAACCCGAATTTGTAAGAACAACTCCGCTGATTTGCGATATTCCCCTGCGCTCTATTGCTTCACTCCATTGCTTTAAAGTTTTTTCCGGGTTAGTTTCCTTCCATCTCCAACTACCTAATGTTGGATCTCCGCTTCCGATAACAAACAAATTACCTTTTAGTTTTCCTTCTTCTATTTGCCCATCATGATTCAATTCAGTTTTATACCTATAATCCTTCCCCAACAACTCAAAAGCCGTCACACTGGTAATGATCTTTTGTGTAGAAGCCGGGGCCAGTCCGATCTGGGAGTTTTTATCAAACACTACTTTACCTGTAGCCGCATCTATCACATACAAAGAAGAAATAGCATGTTTCAACTGGCTGTCGGCTTCAAACTGCTGAAAGGCCTTTTGCAATTTTTGGGAAATTGCCTGGGCCCATAAACCAGCAACCAGCAAGAAGCAACCAGCAACAAGTAAGAAAACTTTTTTCATAGTTCTGTGGTTATAACTTTGCCGACAAATTACTTCATTTCGTATTAATCATATCCTAATAAATGAGTGCCGCTAACATTAATGCTTCCATCATCACCATCGGCGACGAATTGCTCATCGGCCAGACCATTGACACCAACAGTGCTTTTATTGCACAGGAACTAAACAAGATTGGTGTGTGGGTACGCCGTCGGGTAGCCGTGGGTGATGACTACAATGAAATCTGGCAGGCCCTCGATGAAGAAAGCCGGGATTCACAGATAATCATCATCACAGGCGGCCTCGGCCCAACAGCTGATGATATTACCAAGCCGCTGCTTTGTGATTATTTTGGCGGCAAACTGGTTGTGGATGAAAATGTGCTGAACCATGTAAAGTATCTTTTTGAAAAAATTTACCGTCGCCCGGGGCCGATACTCGAAAGAAACCTGAAACAGGCAGAGGTACCGGATAATTGTATTGTGCTGCACAATGCAAGAGGGTCGGCGCCGGGGATGTGGTTTAAAAGCCCTCCTGCCCAAGAGAAGGCCCCCCTAAATCCCCCACAAGGGGGGAAGTCTCAAAGTTTGAAAGCTGATCCCCTTTATCTGACTGCCAGTCCTGAATCCTACACATTACTTAAAAATTTTGTTGCACAGCACCGAAAAAATCCTACAGAAGCAGAAAGTGTTTTATGGGAAATCGTTCGGGGAAGAAAAATGGCCGGTTATAAATTCAGAAGGCAGCATATAATCAATAACTACATTGCCGACTTTGTTTCGCTACGGGAGAAACTTGTCATTGAAGTAGACGGCTTATATCATCAGCTTCCGGAAAATAAAAAAACCGACAAGGAAAGAACGGAAGACTTAAATAAGCTTGGCTTTAAAGTCATACGATTTACCAATGAACAGGTATTAAAGGATACAGATAATGTAATTAATGAAATAGTCCGGTGGCTGAAAGAAAGGAATACTGAACTGTCTGAGTCCAAAGTCCCCCCAAGAGGGGGATTTAGGGGGGCTAACCGGATCTTTATTTCACTACCCGGCGTTCCCCACGAAATGAAAGGCCTCATGATCAATGAAGTGATCCCAAGACTGCTGGATGAATTTGATTTGCCCGCTATTGTTCACAGAACAGCTTTCACTGCCGGGGTTGGAGAATCTATTATCGCTGAACTGCTGATTGACTTCGAAGCTAAGTTGCCGTCACATATCAAACTCGCTTACTTACCGAATTATGGCATGGTGAAACTGCGGCTCACTTCGCATGGCAACAGCAAAGAAGAAGTGGAAAAAGAACTGTTACCTTATTTTGAAGAACTGCAGGTTCTCGTAAAGGAATATTTAGTGACCAATGAAGATGAGGGACTGGAAGTAGTGATAGGAAAAATATTGAAAGCCAGAAATAAAACGATGGGCACAGCAGAAAGTTGTACCGGTGGTTTTATTGCTCATCTTATCACTTCCGTTGCGGGTTCATCCGCCTACTATAAAGGTTCGGTAGTCAGTTATGCCAATGAAGTAAAGGAAAATGTGCTGGGGGTGCAACATGATACTTTGTTGAGCGTTGGTGCGGTGAGTGAAGAAACGGTGATACAAATGGTAAAGGGAGCGATCCAAACATTGAATGTGGACTATGCCCTTGCTACCTCAGGAATTATGGGGCCCGATGGCGGCAGCGAAGAAAAACCCGTAGGCACGGTTTGGATTGCCGCCGGCAATATAGAAAAAGTTGAAACCATAAAGCTGAATCTCCGGTTTGACCGGCAGCGGAATATCAGTATGACAGCTGCAAATGCCTTGAATTTTTTGCGAAAGTTCATTAATTCCGGTTCCTGACAGTAGGGGATCAATTACCCGGAATCCTTTACCTTTGACCCGAACGATTGTTATTACCGGCTCCCTATTTTAGGACTGCCGACAGCAGAAGTACAATCGAAAATCGTAAATCTAAAATCAGAAATACTAATATGGCTGTTGTTGATCTGGTAATGCCAAAACTGGGCGAAAGTATCATGGAAGCCACTATCCTGAAATGGCACAAACAGCCCGGAGATTCCGTGAAGATGGATGAAACAGTGCTGGAAATAGCCACTGACAAGGTGGATAGTGAAGTTCCCAGCACAGCTGCGGGTGTGATAGAAGAGATTCTTTTCAATATCAATGATGTGGTGCCTATTGGTACTGTCATTGCAAGGATAAAAACCAGTGCTGTTGAAACCGTATCATCCTCGCCGGTCGTATCTGCACCGGTGAAAGAAACGCAGTTGGTGCAACCAGCACAAGAAGCTTTGGTAGTGGAAACAATACAGCGACCTGCAACCAGTATTCAACATCAGACAACCAATGGCTCTTCCAACAGATTCTACTCACCACTGGTGCTTAACATCGCCGCCAGCGAAGGCATCAGTATGACGGAACTGGAAAAAATCCCGGGCACAGGCAATGAAGGAAGAGTGACGAAGAAAGATATTTTGCAGTACGTGAGTGAGCGGAAGTCGGGAGTTGGGAGTCGGGAGTCAGGAGTCAGGAGTCAAAGTGAGACGATGGTGATTCCTGTTGCGAAAGTAGAACAGCAACAAACATCTTCTGCAGGTTCAGGACAACTGACAACTTACACTGGTAACGTGGAGATCATCGAAATGGACCGGATGCGGAAGCTGATCGCCGATCATATGGTGAAAAGCAAGCAAACCAGTCCGCATGTCACCAGCTTCACCGAAGCCGATGTGACCAACCTGGTGATGTGGCGGGATAAAGTGAAAAAGGAATTTGAAAAAAGAGAAAACACCAAGATCACTTTCACTCCCCTATTCATTGAAGCCATCGTTCGTTGTATTAAAAAGTTTCCGCTGATCAATAGTTCGCTGGACGGATATAATATCATTGTGAAAAAAGATATCAATATCGGGATGGCCACTGCGCTTCCTTCCGGCAATCTTATTGTTCCGGTGATTAAAAACGCCGACCAGTTAAATCTGGTAGGTCTTGCCAAACAGGTAAATCATCTTGCTGATGCAGCCCGCAACGGCAAGTTGAAAGCCGATGACACATCCGGTGGTACTTTCACCCTCACCAATGTAGGCACTTTCGGCAGCCTGATGGGAACCCCCATCATCAACCAGCCGCAGGTGGCTATCATGGCTGTCGGAGCAATCAAGAAAAGACCAGTTGTGATTGAAACACCGCATGGCGACAGTATTGCTATCCGCCACATGATGTACCTCAGCATGAGCTATGATCACCGCATTGTGGACGGAAGCCTTGGCGCCACTTTCTTAACAGCTGTGGCAAAAGAACTGGAGAATTTTAATGCCGACAGGGATTTTTGATATGAAAGTACCTGCCATGAAGCAGTGTCCGCATGTATTTTAGTTCTACATTTGAGGTATAACATTTACCTGCATGGTATTTCCTGATTTTTCCGATCCATCAGTATGGATCAGTCTGCTCACCCTCACTTTCCTGGAAATCGTATTAGGTGTTGACAACATCATTTTCATTTCCATTGTATCTAACAAACTCCCGGAAAGCCAGCAACAAAAGGCCCGCACCATCGGCTTGATGCTGGCTATGGTCTTCAGGATTTTGTTGTTATTGACCATCACCTGGATAATCCGGCTCACCACTCCGGTATTCACCCTGTCATTCATTGAAGAGAACGGGCAACCGATCGGCATCAGTTGGAAAGATATTATCCTTTTTCTAGGCGGTGTCTTCCTGCTGGTGAAAAGCACATTGGAAATACATCACAAGCTCGAAAAATCGGCAAGACCTGCAGGACAGGCTATTTACTCAGCCTTCAGTGCGGTGATATTACAGATAGTATTGGTGGATATGATATTCTCTTTTGATTCCATACTTACCGCCGTTGGATTAGTGGATAACGTTATTGTTATGATCATTGCCGTAGTCGTTTCCATGCTGGTAATGATCGCCTTTGCCGGTGTCATTTCAACTTTCATCAACAGGAACCCGACACTGCAGATGCTGGCCCTTGCCTTCCTGATTGTGATTGGCATTATGCTGATTGCACAGGCCTTTCACCAGGAGATCAGCAAAGGTTATATCTATACAGCTATGGCTTTCTCCCTGTTTGTGGAATTGCTGAATATGCGGTTGCGGAGAAATACAGAGAAAGTGCAATTGAACCAGGACAGAGGCAAAAAAAAATAGCCGGGTTATTTGCTTCTGAACAAACCAACAGTAAAACTGATTAAAGAATAAGGCAGCAAGTCAAGCTCATTCTGATTTATTCTTTTCCAGGAAAACAGTTTGTGTCGGGAAGGCGAACTCAATACCCTCCTGTTCAAATCGCTGAAAGATCTCTAGGCAAATGGCCTGGTGGGTATCCATATACACCTTAAAATCGGGAGATTCTACCAGGTAAACAATTTCATAGTTAATGCTGAAATCACCGAAAGATTTCAGGTGGGCCCTGTCAAACTCTGCCTGCGGGTGTTTGGTAATGATCCCCTGAATGATACCGGGTATTTTTTCCAGCTTTGCTGCAGGAGTATAATACACCACTCCAATGCCAAACAGTGCCCTTCTTTTTTCCAATCGTTTAAAATTATTAATTACAGACTTCACCAGTTCGGCATTGGGCATCACTAACTGCTGGCCATCTATGCTGCGCACATGCGATGTTTTGATGCCGATCTTTTCTACCGTGCCGCGATGCTCCCCCACCACAATGAAATCACCGACCTCAAAAGGTTTGTCAAAAAAGATAACAAGATAACTGAACAGATCGCCAAGTATATTCTGCGCAGCAAGAGCAATGGCAATTCCACCTACTCCCAAACCTGCTATCAAGGTGGTGACATCATAGCCTAGATTATCAACCAGCATGATGATACCCATGATCCAGGTGATCACTTTCACCACCACCAGCATCCCATTGAGCTGGCGGATCCGCTCCGGCGGCTCATTCTTCTGCTGCATATATAATTGCAACGCCCCATGGATAATGAAATTGATGAGTCTGATAAAAAAATAAGCTGTCACCACTTTAATGGCCACATCGAGCACCTTTTCAAAACGGGGATGCAGGGTGAGGTGAGTGATGATATTGTAATTGATAAAAAGATAGAGATAGGGCAAAAGGAATTTGCTCACTCCTTTCACCAGCAGGTCATCAAAAATGGTAGCCGTCTTTTCTGTAACCCTTTGCAGGTAGCCGATGAAGTATTTCTTCAGCAGTTTTACAATGATCCAGGCCAGCAAAATGCTACCGGCGGCGATCAGGTAATCCTGCACACTGTTGTTCCAATATACCTGTTTAAGCCATTCTTTCATAGTTCAATACTGTTTATGTTCATCAATCGGTCGCAAACTTCTGCAAATGTACTATGCATTGCCGATAAGCAGCCTGAACGGCAGATGAATCCCGGAAAAGAAAGCATTTGGTCAAGCTACAACCCCCGTATATCAAAGTAATTTCTCAAGGCCTGCCTGCAGCTTTATTTTACAACTTAATCAGACATATTCAGTCACATTTAAAAGTTTTTACCATGAAAGCAATCTTTTTCAACAGCAGGGCCGCTTTTTTATTCCTGCTGGCAGAAACAGGTTTCATCTTCAGCAGCTTCAGCAAAGCCGGCGGTGAAGGATTTGAAATCTTTGTCGACAACAAAGTAGTGATGCAACGATTCGGCCAGCAGCTAAATACGGTGCAGCAACTGTTGCCTGAACAATATAGTAATGCCAGCAAACTCACCATCCGTTATCACCACTGTGGCAAAGCCGGTAAGAACAGGGTGATTGTTGTGAAAGACGATCAAAACAATATTTTGCGACAATGGCGGTTCAGAGATGCACAGGAAGCTATAGGCGACATGAGTTGCCATGTGCAAGACATCATAGCTTTGAAAAAAAGCAGCAAAGCAAAGACCGTATCACTGGTGTACACCTCTTCCGAATTACCCAACGGTCGCACATTGGTCAATGTTTCGCTGCCATAAAAAATATCACCATGCCATAGAAGTATAGCCCTTTTTGTAAAAGGCGTTTCCACCGGAAGCGTCTTTTATTTTACCAGCAGCTTATGAAATTTTTGCAGTTCGCTGATTTCGGCCGCCTGCAGCACTTCATTGTTATCATATTTTGATTTCAGAAACAAAACTCTTTTGTGCTGCGGGAACTTTTGCAATATTTCGTCCAGCATCTTTCCGGTTTCTTCATCTTTTTTATAGAGGGGTTCATTGGCCGGGAGGGCAGAACGGCTTTTCTCATGCTTCTTTAGAATGATAGCCTCCAGGGTTGCCAGCTTTGCGGCGGGTATCGTTACTATCCTCGAAGCTTTGCCATGTAACCCCTGCAATTGCTTTTTGCTGAGTCCGCCCCTTTCCTGGTATTGCTGCATCAGGCTTTGTACAAATGTATCTGATGGCCGGACATCCAGCACTGCCTGCAGCACCTGCATTATAATATCCACTTCCGGGTCTATCCTTCGCATAAAAAAATTCAAAGTATGAAAATACTGCATCGGCAAAACCTGTTTATGAAAATTTTTTACCTTGTAAGCATGAAAAAACCGTTAATCACCCTTGTTGTTGCAGGTATCGTCTTGCTAATTTTTTCCTGTGCCGGTAGTAAAAAAGCAGTATCCGTTACTGAAATGATCATCCAGCCCCGCACCACCTGGAATGCTGCCGAACCGCGGCCTTACAAACAACATGTACCTGTAAGAATAACCATCCACCATGAAGGCACCCGGCTGGAAATGAAGGACGATGCGGCAAGAAAGATCATGAACATTCAGAAATGGGGCATGGGGCCCGACCGCAACTGGGTGGATATTCCCTATCATTTTCTCATTGCCCCCGATGGAACGGTTTATGAAGGAAGAAATGTGTACACCGTAGGAGAAACCGCCACTGAATATGACCCTACCGGCCACCTGCTCTTTAATTGCCTGGGCAACCTGGAGCAGCAGGAAATGCCGGCGCAACAACTTGCATCACTTATCCGCATGATCGCTTATAGTTGTAAAAAGTATAACCTGCCCCTTGAAACCCTCGCTTCACACAGGGATTATTCCACGCAAACCAACTGCCCCGGTAAGAATCTTTACCAGTATCTTGAAAATGGTTATATCAAAGCCGAAGTGAAAAAATTACTTACCGGAAAAAAACGGTAACCAGGTATATGCAGTAAAAGTTATACCTTCATCAGGCGTTCAACTTTCTCTCTTATCAATCCGTCACCATTCGCATCCCTTTCTTTGATCCTGTGCAGCACAGATTTTAGCAAAGCCACTTTATTCTTTCACAATAAAACATTTGCTATGAAATCAAAACTTTTGGCGCTGGCTATCCTGGTTTGCCTCTCTTTTACCGCAGAGTCACAATACACTCCCCTGCCCCATCTTGATCAACAGGAATATGATCAGTTTATTGCAATGCTGAGAACGCAAGCGGCAGAGCAGCAACTCCCAGAACTGAACAAGATTGCAGACAAAATGGATTATGATGAAGCAAGACGGTTTATGCTTAACCCGCATCTTTTCGCTGATAAATTAAAAAAGGAACATGCTGCAGATGATGATAAGCCCTCTCTGGATGCATTTCGCACCGGGCTGGTGGTCAACTTCTTCCTCAGCTATATTTCTAATCTCGATAACAATGCAAAAGCAGCTGTACAATTCGGCTATGCTCTGGGAATGTATGCCATGCTGGAAGTAGCTAAGGTCTATTTGCTGGCAGAACTATTGTACATGTACCGCCCCGCAGGAATTGAATTTGGCTCTTCTTCAGAAACGCTGATCAAAGTCAGTTATATCGGGCTTATAACCAGTATGCTTTATGCTCTTCCTGCACAAAACGTAAAATGGTATCTCGGTCTTGGACCGGTACTTTCTTTCGGACTGGCAGGCAGGGAGAAGAACACATTTGGCAACCAGACCAACGAGGAAGATCTTGAATTTGGTGAAGATGGATTGAACAGGTTACAGTTTGGTATATGTTTCCGGGTAGGTCTTATGCTTGCCAATTCCATGATGCTGCATGCAGGCTATAACCTGGTATTGTCAAAACTGTTTCACAACTCAGACTGGAGATTGAACTCTTTCATATTCGGAGTGCTGATACCATTTTCCATATTCAGTAGTACTGCTGAGTAGAACGATATTTCTTCGCCGGCATACAATCAGTTTTTGTTTGTCGGTTTATTTATCGCTTAACAGGAAATGATTCTCCTGCCAGGTAGATAGCCAGTTTAATATCCGAGGCGGCAAAGGCCTGGTCAATGCCGGTGTGAATATTTTTTGCATCGGCATAGACGATCACCTGGCTATCTCCTGCCACTGTGGCTTTGCCGTTTTTTACAATGATAGCGGTTGACTCATCAATACCGATACATTGAAAACCGGGAAATTCCATCACTGCCGACAACATACGGTTGTGGCGGCTGCGATACACAAAGTGCTGATCGATGATCACTGAATCCAGCAACCCCAGCCCTTCCTTGATTTCAATATTGCCTTTTTGTATGATCTTAAATGTAGATGCGTAAGCAGTATCACGCAGACCATACCCCGTTACCATTTTTTTACTCATCACCGCTGCTCCGGCACTAGAACCTCCCACCAAAGCGCCGTTATAATAAGCTTGTGTGATCACCTGTTTTACGTTGGTTCCGGCAATGAGTTCCATAAACCGCCCCTGGCTGCCACCACCCAAGTAAATCACTTTTGCTTTTGCCAGTGAATCCAGTTTGAGCGGATCAGTGATAGCTGCAGAGTCAAACTTCATACAATCTGCCCCTGTCAGCCGTTTAAACGCTTCATTGGAACCACTGAATGCACGGTCACCTAAACCACTGGCCAGTGTGACTACCGCAATGATGTCGCCTTTTTTCCAACCGGCTGCTTTCAACATCTGCATCCGCAGCGAATCGCTGATGGAACCGCCGCCAATGATAAACAAGGTTCCCCGGGGCGGGTTCGCTGTTTGTTGTGCAACGGAAATTGAACAACAAACGAAAATTAAAAAGACCAGGGCGGTCAGCCGGGCAGAACAGGTGCTCATGTAAACGTTTTTATGGCAGAAAGATACTGTTCTTTTAGAATTGATAGTGGCCACCCCGGCTAAAGCAATAAAACTTTCATAACTTAATTGGGAAAATTCCTCATTGTATAACCAAAATGACCTGTTATGAAAAAGTATTTTCTTCTGCTATTCACTGCTATCGGATGTTTCGGGATTGCATGGTCGCAGGACAAAAGAATAAAAGATGTACCCGGTTCTGTATCGGTTATTGATGCCAAAACATTACTGGAAGTGGGTGTAGATGTTCACAGTGCAATAGGTAATCTTAAAGATCTATATGGTGCCGGCGTGGGTGTTAATGTTGGCATCAAAAGGCAATTCAACAGTAATGTGGCAGGTATAATCAGGGGAGGTTACACCAACCTTTTTGGAAAAGAAATACCTGGTCCTTCTTCGGATAATTATCCCAATAAAAGCCTGATCAGGGCACTTTCAGAAATAGAAGTTGTCAGTGGACCCCGGGAGGCTTTGTTTGGCCGAGGCACCGGTGGCGTGGTATTTGCCAAAACAAAATCATCTGAAACCAATACTTCCTTCATGTATGGCGCCACCGGGGGTTATCGCTTTCTTATGAAGGATAAATTCTTTTTGTACACTGGACTCAGCTATCACAATTTCGGGTTCAATGAAGAGCGGTATGGATACCTGAGCATCCGGGTCTTTATCAACACACCGATTGATTAATTATCGAAACCGGGCAATTTTTCCAATGAAACGGCAGGCATTTACCCTGTCCTGTCAATCTTTTTGCCGCCCATATAGCCGGCTGCAGCACCTAGCAAGAGGCCGATGATCATCCCGGTAATGGCTCCGGATGTAGCGATATACCCAATGGCAAAACCCAGCACAGCCCCTGTAACAAGGAATGCCCTTGTTCCCGTGCTTTTGGCTTTTTCACCCGCAGCCTGCCGGTTTTGTTTGTACTGCTGTACATGAGATTTGTGCTTTTTCCGATGATGTGACCGGGCCATTTTTTATTTAAAAGATAGGCAAAAATCCTGAACTCATTTCCCTAGGGACTCCCTAGGGAAAACCTGTTGGCACTTTGTTGAAAAGAAAGAGTTGGAGTGAACTAAAAAAATCTATATTTGGCAGTGGTAATACAGATACCCATTAACATTCTAAATTAAAAACACATGGCAACTAAAAAAGCAAAGAAGCCTGCAAAGAAAGCAGCAAAAAAACCAGCCGCTAAGAAACCAGCAAAGAAAGCAGCAAAAAAACCGGCTGCTAAGAAAAAACCGGCAAAGAAAAAATCAGCCCGCAAACCCAATGCTGCTTTCATGAAAGCTCTCACACCCAGTCCAGCACTGGCAGGAGTGATTGGCAACAAAGCGGTTCCCCGCACAGAAGCAGTGAAAAAAATATGGGCTTACATCAAAGCCAACAAACTGCAGGACAGCAAAAACAAACGCAATGTGAACACAGATGCCAAACTGAAACCTGTATTTGGCAACAAAGGCCAGGTGACCATGTTCGAGATCGCAAAATATCTCAGCAAACACCTCAGCTAAATAAGTTGTTTCTCATGCAAAAGGCTGTCTGTACAAGGCAGCCTTTTTTAATTTATAGCTGTTAGTGATTAGCAATGGATAATGGGCAATAAGAAATAGATAATTCCTTAATAAATTATAAACTTCAAATACACAACTCCCTTATCAGTTCTGCATACTTTGGATAAGCAGCCGAAAGGGTATCGGCATCGGCGAGTTGAAAATCAGAAAATTCAAACCCAGGTGCCACTGTGCAGCCGGTGAAAGAAAAAGCGCTGCCCGGTGAGGGACGGCTCGCAAACCAATGATTGGCCGGCACAACATAATGAAACAACTGTCCTTTCTTCACATCACTACCCAGTTCAATAGTGGTGAGGCTGCCATCTTCCTCCAGAATAAACACCTGCATAGGATCGCCGGCGTAGAAATGCCAGGCTTCATCGCTTTGTATTTTATGAAAGGCTGAAAACTCCCCTTTCTCCAGTAAAAAATAAATGAAAGTGCAAAAAACTCTGCTGCTGCCATAGCGGGAAGGCAGCGCCAATGAACCAATTGATTCTTTGCTGCGATAGGTTTCCTTATACCATCCCCCCTCGGGGTGGGGTTGCAGGTTATAATGGTCAATGATTTGCCGGGGCGTTAGCATAGGCATAACTGTTGGCAAGAGAAAGGTAGGAATTAAATAGGGAAAATCATACGTGGAGACTCAATTAATTCACATCGTCATTTAGAAGATCTGTCAGCAAGGCAATCTACCATGTCACTGGTATTACCCTGCCGAAAACGGAGTGAAAAGATTATTCAAAACCGGAAACTTCGGACAGCGGGGACAAGGGATGGTATTAACAGCAAAATGCGCATCTCAAAATGAAAAGACAGCAGCAATGATAATTTCATTTTGCAACCCTGTTGAACGGATGGAGGATGCCCTTGCAGCATAACTGTCCCGAATATAAAACCGTCTTGCGAAAACGAATAGCCCAGCCATTATTTAGCAGGACTATTCAATAACAGGGTGTAAGTTTAAAACGCTTTCGGTTTTTCTTTCACCTCCATGTCCTTTGGCGGGTTCTTCACAAATTTCTCTATCCACTCAAACTGCTCGGCAAGTGTGTGCATAATATTTTCACGACCTGCATAACCATGACTTTCATAGGGCAGGCTGATATAGCGGGCTGTGCCGCCATGACCTTTGATGGCATTGAACATCCGTTCACTTTGTATCGGATAGGTGCCTGTGTTATTATCCATATCACCATGAATAAGCAGTATAGGAGTTTTGATCTTGTCGGCATGCATGAAAGGACTCATGCCATTATATAATTCTGGCGCCTGCCAGTAGGTTCTGTCCTCATTCTGAAAACCAAAAGGTGTCAGCGTTCTGTTATATGCACCGCTGCGGGCAATACCTGCTTTGAAAAGATTGGTATGTGCCAGCAGGTTGGCGGTCATAAAGGCGCCATAACTGTGACCACCCACCGCCACCCGGTTCCTGTCACCTACTCCCATCTCTGCTAATTTATTGATTGCAGCTTCGGCATTCATTTTTAATTGTTCTACAAAATTATCATTGGGTTTTTTGTCTTTGTCAGTAGCGACGATCGGCATCTCTGCGTTGTTGAGCACCGCATAGCCCTGTGTTACATAATACACCGGCGAGCCCCAGTTTAACAGGGTAAATTTATGTTCGCTGCCCCGCACCTGCGCTGCATCGGCAGCGGAATTGTATTCTGCAGGATAAGCCCAGATCAAAACCGGCAATGCACCGTCACGGCCTTTTTCATAACCTTTTGGCAGATAGAGATCACCGGTCAGGTTCACACCATCCGCTCTATTATATTTTATTTTTTCTTTGCTGACTCCTTCGAGTTGCGGGTAAGGATTTTTGAAAAAAGTGATCTGCCTGTCGGCTATGCGCAACTTTAAATTCTTGATCCAGTAATTAGGCATTTCCTTTTCACTTTCTTTTTTGGTGAGTAACTGCAGTTTATCTGCATCCAGCACCCAGGCCACAAATTCAAAACTGCCTTCGGCACAGCGCCAGATAATTTCCTGCTTTTTACTTTTCAGGTCAAAAGTGGCCAGGAACGGAAGATCTCCTTTGGGTGAAGCACCCACGGGATTATTCATCAGCAGCTTTGTACCATTGTCAATAGTTTTTAGCACATTGCGGCCATACTGGTTCTTCATCGTCACCGGCATACCGGGATTGGAATAGGCGTCTGTAGTATTTCGTTCTATTATTTTTTCTATTTCCCCGGTAGAAGGATTGTAAAGACTGGTTCGGGTCAGTTGTTTGCTGGTAAGTCCTTCGGTGACCAATGCCAGTGTGCCGGAGCCCCATGTTGTGCCACGATAACGCATCTCTGTTTTGAACAACAATTTGCCTTCACCGGTGAACGGAGCCTGTAATGCATATACGGCATCGTGATGGTCAACTTTTTTTCTTATCAATCCACTGTCAAGCGGCAAACACCAGGTAATGGTGGCTGGTTCATCATCCCGCCAGTCAAACGAACGTGGAACAAACTGCACATTATCGTAACCGCTTGGCGCCGTTTCAGCAGAAGGTAGATCGGCCAGTTGCTTCACCAATCTTCCATTCATATCAGCTATCAACACTGTGGAAGGAAATCCGTTGGCTGGCACCAGGTAGGAAAAAGGTTTTTTCAGGGTACGCAGCAACATATATTTTTTATCGGGTGAAACATTGATGCTGGTATAAATAGCCGGCTGGCCAATCTTTGTTTCCACACCATTTACATTTTTCACCAATTGTGATGTAGCATAAAAAGCAAACAACTCTTCATCATAAGGACTTTTGATCATGTCCTGGAAAGTAGGACGTGGTGAAGCCTTGCCATAATTTTCCTGCACAGCCGGACCTTTGGGCACTGCTGGTTTAGGTGGCGCAGCAGCAGCGGGTTTGATGATGGTGCGGTAGAGCAAGGTATTGTCATCATACCATTGGTACACACTTCCCATCAGCCCATTCAATGCGGTCTTATTTATCCTGGCAGCTTTTTGAAGGGCAACATCAATCACATAAAGGTCAATGCGGTCACGGGTGGTATGCAGGAAGGCAATTTTTTTATCGTTGGGGCTCCAGCTTATTGCAGAAGCGGAAAGATTGGCCGGCAGCCCGGAGATCTTGTACTCTTTGCCGGTGGAGTTATTCTTAAGATAAATATCATTGATAAAATTCTGGCGGCTGGGCCCAAAATTGCCGGGGTTGATGCGGATACCGGCAATCCGCAATTCGGGTCTTGCCAGTTCTTCTACCGACGGGTAACTGTTGCTTTGTGTGAAGATCATCCATTCGCCTTTATCGTCAATATTGATATTGGGAGTGGGTTTTGCCAGCAGCATATCGGAAATGTCTTTGGGTGGTGTTTTGTAAGAAACATCATCCTGTGCTGAAAGAAGGATAGCTGTTGATAACAAAAAGAACAGGCTGAGTAAAAAACGCTGAGCAGGCATATGATTAGATTTTGGACAGGTAAGGTAAGACAGAAACAGTTGCTGCGTATGCCGCCGGTAAAAAATACCTGTATGAGCATTTTATTTAATGCTATTGAAACAACACATCAGCCAGGTCCGGTTTTTTCTTAAACACGGAATTGGCAAAAGGACAAAGCGGGATGATTTTGATATTATGCGTCCGGGCATATTCCACTGCGGTATTAACCAGCTGGTAGCCCACATTTTGCCCTTTCAGTTCTTCACTTACTTCCGTGTGCTCGATGATCATTTTATTTGGTGACGGCATGGTATAGACCATTTCGGCAAGAATGGCATCATCGCCCTGCACATAAAACATTCCTTTTGAGCCCACCTGTTTGTGTTGTATCAGCATAGCAACTAATTTTCCTGTTTCCTGAACCACTCCTCCGTGAAAAGAGGATTTAGTTGATTATAAAAAGCGATCAGCAGTTTTGTTTTTTGTTTTACCCGTGGAAACCTGTCAACGATAGTCCAGAATTCTTTCTCCGGGCAAAACAGGTTCTGGGCAATCGAGTTCACATCATTTTCCAGGCTAGAACGGGCATATTGCGCCACAAAACCTTTTACTGACAACCCTGTGTCCAGCGACTGTGATGATTCATTGTTGCGGATAGCGCCTACGCCGTTTTCCTGGTCAGTATAAACAAAACCCGGGGCATTGGCAGCTTTCCAGGCTACCGTGTCAAAAAACCTGGCATATCCCCTGAGGAGGATGCTTGAAAATTCATGATGAAATACCTGCTCCAGGTACTTGTCGGTGTAGCCCAATGAAATGCCATCGTTTGTCAAATAGACTGCCGTGTTAGAATTGGTGCCTCCGTAGCCTACATTAAAAAATTTCATGCTTTTGAGTACGTAAACAGCCTTGAGGTTGTATTCAAGCAGCTTATCGGGGTATTTTTTCAGTGCTTTGGCAACAATGGTCTTGGTTCTTGAAATTTCTGATGGATCGATCTGTTGTCCGGCTGCGCTGATAGGTGATGGCCGCCAGGAGGCAGGGAAAATTTCATCGCTGTAAGTGAAACTGATCTTTACCTGCCCGATCGTAGTGTCCTGTGCCCTTGCCATTTTATTGACAACAGCAAGGGTCAAAAGGAAAATGATGGCCTTCCTCATCATGATATAAATGTAAAAAGAATTTGCTTATATTGATTTTGCTTTTATATTTGTTGTGCGATGACAATTTTAAAAACAAATATTCAATGGTGGTGGCATACTGAATCTTCCGGGGTTTTGTAATGTCATTACTGTGTTTGTATAAACATATTGAGACCCCGGCAAATTTGCCGGGGTTTTTTTAATGCTATGCAGGGGAAGAAAGCAAAAACGTTAGAAAATTACTATGAGGAAAGTTGAGATACAAACGGAATGTAAAAGGATGCTGGCCGATGTGTATACACCGGTAGGTATCTACCTGCGGCTGCGGGATCGTTTCCGGGATACGATATTATTGGAAAGCACCGATCATCATGCGGCTGAAAACAGCTGGTCGTTCATTTGCGTGAATGCGATAGGTGGTATGGAAATCACTTCGGCAGAAAGCATTGAGTTCAAACTTCCCGGGCAAAAGCCGGAGAAGATGAATATACCGGATGCGGCTGCTGTGCCCGGGCAGCTCTGGAATTTCATGCAACGCTTTGCCATAAAAAAAGGAGAACAGAAAGAAGAAAAATTTGCACAGGGATTATTTGGTTATACAACATATGATGCTGTGCAGTTTTTTGAAGACATAAAACTAAATACCTCTGCAAAAGGGATGGATTTACCGGGCATACCCCTGATGCGGTATCGTCTTTACCAATACGTTATTGCCTTTAATCATTTCAAAGACGAGTTGTTTATCTGTGAAAACAAGATGGCGGGTATCGAAAGTGAACTGCCCCTGCTGGAATCATTAATCCGAAGCAAGGATGTGCCGGTTTATCCTTTTGCAGCAAAAGGCGCAGAGTCTTCCAACATGACCGATGAAGCGTATAAAGAAATGGTGAAAAAGGGCATAGCCGGATGTCACCGCGGTGATGTGTTCCAGATCGTACTGAGCCGTCGTTTTCAGCAATCCTTCACCGGCGACGAGTTTAATGTTTACAGAGCTTTGCGGAGTGTGAACCCCTCCCCTTACCTGTTCTTTTTTGATTACGGCGATTATAAACTGATGGGTTCTTCTCCGGAAGCACAACTTGTAATCAGCAACGGTAAAGCCGTGGTACACCCCATTGCCGGCACATTCAAACGCACCGGTGATGATGAGATTGACAAACAGGAAACTGAGAGACTGCTGCATGATGCCAAAGAAAATGCAGAACATGTGATGCTGGTGGACCTGGCCAGGAATGACCTTAGCCGTCTGTGTGAAAATGTTTCGGTGATCCATTACAAGCAGGTGCAATATTATTCGCATGTCATTCACCTGGTGAGTGAGGTGATGGGGAATGTGAAAGATGGATCCAACCCATTTGAACTGCTGGCCAAAACATTTCCTGCCGGCACACTGAGCGGTGCACCCAAGATCAAAGCGATGGAACTGATCAGCCAATTTGAACCAACGGCGAGAAGTTACTACGGCGGCGCTATCGGCTTTATGGGTTTTGACGGCAGTTGCAATCATGCCATTATGATCCGCACTTTCCTGAGCCGGAACAATACACTCACCTGCCAGGCCGGCGCCGGCGTGGTAGCGGCTTCGGTCCCGGAAAATGAATTAAAGGAAGTGAACAATAAACTGGGTGCATTGAAAAAAGCTATTGAATTAGCAGCAACGATTTAGTATGAAGATTTTAGTTTTTGATAATTATGATTCTTTCACTTACAATCTTGTCCACCTGGTGGAGAAGATCACTCATACCAAAGTGGATGTGTATCGCAATGACCAGGTCGCATTGGAAAAAGTGAAAGACTATGACAAGATCATTTTATCACCCGGTCCGGGCATTCCCGAAGAAGCGGGTTTGCTGTTGCCGCTGATAAAAGAATATGCTTCGTCAAAATCCATTCTCGGTGTTTGTCTTGGTCACCAGGCCATTGGTGAGGCCTTTGGCGGAAAGCTGGTGAACCTGAGTACGGTGTTTCATGGAGTGGCTACGCCGGTGAGAATTGGCAATGGGGAATTGGTAACAGGCAATAATGAAAATTCACCATTCACAATTCACCATTCACGAAAAGGACTATTCAACAATCTTGAAAACACTATAGAAGTAGGGAGATACCACAGCTGGATCGTTTCGGATGAAAATTTTCCTGAAGAACTGGAAGTGACGGCAAGAGATGAGAATGGATATATCATGGCTTTGCAGCATAAGCAATATGATGTACAGGGTGTACAGTTTCACCCGGAGAGTGTGCTGACGCCGGACGGAGAAACAATTTTAAGAAACTGGTTGAAATAAAACCGCAGGGACACTGAGATAAAATTTGATACTGTTCCCCTGTGAGTAAGTCGCAAAAGATTATGAAAAAGATTCTGCAATATTTATTTGAACACAAGACTCTTTCAAGGGTGCAGGCCAAAGAGGTGCTGGTCAATATCGGCAAGGGAATGTATAACGAACATGAGGTGACCGCATTTATGACCGTTTACCTGATGCGCAGTATAACTATTGAGGAATTGCAGGGTTTCAGGGATGCGTTGCTGGAATTGTGTGTGCCGGTTAATCTTAACGGGCATTCCACTATTGACATTGTTGGCACGGGTGGTGATGGCAAGAACACATTCAACATTTCCACGCTGAGTTGTTTTATTGTGGCCGGCACAGGGCAAAAAGTGGCAAAGCATGGTAACTATGGCGCATCATCCGTAAGCGGTGCATCCAATGTGATGGAGCAGTTAGGCTATAAATTTAAAAATGGCAATGATAAACTGAAACGGGAAGTGGAAGAAACAGGCATCTGTTTTTTACATGCGCCGTTGTTTCATCCGGCACTGAAAGTGGTGGGACCTATCAGGAAGAACCTTGCCATGCGTACCTTCTTCAATATGCTCGGCCCGATGGTGAACCCGGCCAATCCTTCTTTTCAACTAGTGGGAGTATTCAGCCTGGAAATGGCAAGAATTTATAATTACCTGTTGCAGCAAACTAGCAAGGCATTCACCATCATCCATAGCCTGGATGGCTATGATGAAATATCACTGACCAACGATACCAAAGTGATCACTCATGAAGGAGAAAAGATTATGACGCCAGAACAACTTGGTAAAAGAACGGTGGAGCCGCAGGATATTTATGGTGGCAACAGTGTGGAAGAGTCTGCAAAAATATTTGCCCGGATATTGAAAGGTGAAGGAAGCTGGGCACAAAATGCCGTCGTGCTGGCCAATGCAGCTATGGCCCTGCATTGCACAGGCACCTACAAAACTTATGATGATGCTTTCAGGTCAGCCGTTGAAAGCCTGGAAAGCGGGAGAGCAAATGCAGCATTACAAAAACTGATAGCACTCCAATAATTTTTGAATAATGGATATTTTAGAAACAATAGTAGCAGCTAAAAGAAAAGAGATCGAAAAGTTCAAACCATTGAGTAGTATTGAACGGTTTGAACGGGATGGTTTTTTCTGGCAGGTCAGCAACCGGTCTTTGAAACAGGCTTTACTGGCTGATGGAAGTACCGGTATCATTGCAGAATTTAAAAGAAAAAGTCCGAGCAAGGGATGGTTCAAAACAAAGGAGCTGGAAGTGGAACCGGTGGTGAGGGCTTATAATGATCTGGGCGCAGCTGGCATTTCTGTACTGACGGATGATGAGTTCTTTGGCGGCGACCTTGACGACCTGATACAAACCAAAGTGGTCACTGACATCCCGGTGCTGCGAAAAGATTTTATCATTGACCGCTGGCAGATAGCAGAGGCAAAAGCTTTTGGCGCTGATGTAATATTATTGATCGCTGCCTGTTTATCACCCGGAGAAGTGAAAGAACTTGCCGTATATGCAAAAAGTATAAATCTTGAAGTTTTGCTCGAAATACATAACGAAGAAGAACTGGAACATATCTGTGATGAAGTGGACATGGTCGGCGTGAACAACCGCAATTTGAAAACATTTGAAGTAAGCATAGAAACATCGCTGGAGCTTATCAACAAACTGCCAACAGGCAAGCCTGCTGTGGCGGAGAGCGGCATCAGCGATGTGCAAACTATTTTAACTTTAAGAAATGCCGGCTTCAAAGGTTTCCTGATAGGAGAAAATTTCATGAAGATGGAATTCCCGGGACTGGCTTTTGAACAATTTGTGATAGAACTGCGGTCAAAATAAATTACGACCCATGATCATGAACGATTGCTTTTGCTTATTGATTAACCCGCCTGTCAGCAACAGGCTTAACAGCAAAGGCGCATGAAAATTAAAGTTTGTGGTATGACATTGCCCGAGCAGGTGAATGCACTTGATGAAATGGGTGTTGACCTGGCCGGTTTTATTTTCTATGAGAAATCGCCGCGGTTTGTGAAAAAGAAGATCAGCCCGGCGGTGATGAAAAAAACAGGTGGCCGCATTGCCAAAGTAGGTGTGTTTGTGAATATGGGATTTGATGAGCTAATGAAGACAGTAGAAGAATACCGGCTGGACATGGTGCAGTTGCACGGCGATGAATCGGAACGGTTTTGTGAAAAAGTAGCCAATTATGTGTCGGTCATCAAAGCATTTCGTTTGAGTGATAATGACCCAATCGAATGGATGCTGCGGCCCTATGAAGAGGGATGTGATATGTATATGTTCGATACGCTGGGGGCTGGTTATGGCGGCACTGGTAAAAAGTTTGACTGGAATTTGCTGAAAGGAACCAATATTGACAAACTGTTTATTCTCAGCGGCGGTATTGAGCCGGGTGATGAGGAAAAGATCAAAGCATTTGCAGCACAACCTGAAGCCAGGAAATTATTTGCCGTTGACATCAACAGCAAATTTGAAGTGAGTGCCGGGGTGAAGCATATGGAGAAGGTGAAGGAGTTTGTGAAAAAAATAAAAGAAGTATGACCACATCTTATACATTTCCCGACATAAGAGGCTACTACGGTTCTTTCGGCGGAGCCTATATTCCTGAAATGTTGTTCAGGAACGTGGAAGAACTGCGTACGAAATACCTGGAGATCATCCGGGAGGAAAACTTTCAAAAAGAGTTTCAGCAATTGCTGAAGGATTATGTGGGCAGGCCTACTCCATTATACCTGGCTGAACGGTTGAGCGGGAAGTACGGGGCAACCATTTATTTGAAACGGGAAGACCTCTGCCATACCGGCGCACATAAGATCAACAATACCATCGGGCAGATTTTAGTAGCAAAACGGTTAGGGAAGAAAAGGATCATTGCAGAAACCGGAGCCGGGCAGCATGGTGTGGCTACTGCAACGGTGTGTGCATTGAAAGGTATGGAGTGCATTGTTTATATGGGAGAAAAAGATATTGAGCGGCAGGCCCCCAATGTGGCAAGAATGAAAATGCTGGGAGCAACGGTTATTCCCGCCACCTCCGGCAGCAAGACTTTGAAAGATGCAACCAATGAAGCGATCCGTGACTGGATCAATAACCCGCATGATACGCATTATATCATTGGTTCGGTTGTGGGACCTCACCCCTATCCCGATATGGTAGCGAGGTTCCAAAGTGTGATCAGCGAAGAGATCCGGAAACAGTTGCTGGAGAAAACCAGTAAAGCCTTGCCCGATTATGTCATCGCCTGTGTAGGCGGTGGCAGCAATGCAGCCGGTGCATTTTATCATTTTTTGGATGAGCCTTCCGTGCAACTCATCGCCGTGGAAGCAGCCGGTCATGGTGTGAACAGCGGTATGAGTGCAGCCACGACACAATTGGGTAAACCCGGCATTTTGCATGGCAGTAAAAGTTTACTGATGCAAACAGCAGATGGACAGGTGGTGGAACCGCACAGTATTTCAGCCGGCCTGGATTATCCCGGCATCGGGCCATTGCATGCACACTTGTTTGAAAGCGGGAGAGCAAAATTTCTCAGCGCCACCGATGAAAATGCGCTGGCGGCTGCATTTGAACTGGCAAAACTGGAAGGAATCATTCCCGCATTAGAGTCAGCCCATGGATTACATGCATTGAAGATGATCAACTTCAACAAGAACAGCATTGTTGTTATATGTCTGAGTGGAAGGGGGGATAAGGATTTGGACACTTATATGAAGCATTTATAAACATCAATTGACCGGTATACAATCTCGCCGGTTTTCAGTTTCTATAGAAAAGAAAGCAAAATCATAAATACAGCCACAATTACATAAAACAAGAAACAACTGTGATGAACACATGAGCCGGTTAAAAGAAATTTTTACAATTAAGAGAAAGAATGTCCTGAACATCTACTGCACCGCAGGATACCCGCAACTGAATTCAACACTTGAAGTGATGAAAGCCTTGCAGGATAACGGAGCCGATATAATCGAGCTGGGCATGCCCTACAGCGATCCGCTGGCCGATGGCCCGGTGATTCAGCAAAGCAGCGCTATTGCCCTGGCCAACGGGATGACCATTGTGAAACTGTTTGAACAGCTAAAAGATTTTCGCAACGACATTCATGTGCCGGTTATTTTAATGGGTTATATGAACCCGGTGCTGCAATACGGTTTTGAAAAATTCTGCGCCGATGCCGCGTCGGTTGGAATTGATGGATTGATTTTACCTGACTTGCCTGAGTTTGAATTTGAAACCATGTATGGCGCCATTATTAAAAAATATGGTCTGGATTTTATTTTCCTGTTGACACCTGAAACATCCGATGAAAGAGTGAAAAAATTAGACAACCTCAGTAGTGGTTTTTTATATGCCGTGTCTTCTTCCTCCACTACCGGGACCCTGTCAAAAAACAATAATTCCATCAGCAGCTACCTGCAGCGACTACAGTCCATGCAACTTAAGAATCCCTTGCTGGTTGGGTTTGGCATCAAAGACAAACAAAGTTTTGAAACCGCCTGTCTTCATGCGCAGGGCGCCATTATCGGTAGCGCCTATATCAAAGCCATCGGGACTGCAAAAGATCTAAATCATGCAACCCAAACCTTCCTTTCCGGCATCCTTGGCTGAAAATGGCCGGTCTTGTGACAATTAACCTGGTTTTTAACCGTTTAAATGTTCTTAAAACCCTGTTTTCCGGTCATTCCCGGTTGCAACAACAGCGGCATTTGTATAAATTTGCAGCCGTTGACCTAGTTATAAACGATAACTCATGAAAGCAATTTTAACTGTACTTGCCGTTGTTTCGCTGATCATCCCCGTATCCCTGCTTGCCCAAACAGGTACGGGTGCCACCACTAAAAATGCTGCAGAAAAAGGATTCACCATCACCGGTGAAATAAACGGACTGGCCAAAGGCACTGAGATCAAACTCATCAATGCCAACACTTCGGAAGAACTGGCCACCACAACTGTAGAAGAAAAAAAGATTACCGGGAAAAAAGACGGCAAAACTATCACCACTACTAAAAACATTTTTGTACTGAAAGGAAAAATGCCCGAACCTGATCTTTGCCTGTTGCATGTCGGCAGCCTCAAACCTTTTAATGTTTATACTGAGAACACTGATATAAGTATCACCGGCAACAGCAATGATGCCGCGAAGTGGGTAGTGAAAGGATCTGCTTCACATGCAGACTTCATCGAGTTTGAAAACACCTTTTCGCCGCTGGCGCAAAAATTGAATTCAACTGCCTCCACTATCAATAGTATGATACCCGGTCCGGCGAGAGATACCCTGATGGAATCGTACAAAAAACAACAGCAGGTGATACAGGATAGGATTGATAATTATATCAATACTAAAACACATTCCTATGTTTCTCCTTTTGTATTGCTTGTCATGATGAACTTTAGTGAAGACCCGCTGGTAGCCGAAACCCGTTATAATAAACTGAAAGACGAAGTAAAAACATCTTATCTGGGAAATATCCTGGCTAGCCAGATTGCTGATGCAAAAATTGGCGCCATTGGAACCATGTCGCTTGATTTCAGCCAGCCCGATACAGCCGGAAACATGGTGAGTCTTTCTTCTTTTCGTGGCAAATATGTACTGGTTGATTTTTGGGCTAGCTGGTGTGGTCCCTGCCGCCAGGAAAACCCTACTGTTGTTTACAATTATAAAAAATTCAAGGATAAGAACTTTACTGTGCTGGGAGTGTCACTCGACCGTCCTGGTCAGAAAGCCAAATGGCTGCAGGCTATTAAAGAAGATAATCTTGCCTGGACACAGGTGAGTGACCTGCAACATTGGAACAATGCGGCGGCCAAATTGTATAAAGTCACCGGGATACCTCAAAATTTCCTGGTGGACCCCAACGGTAAAATTGTCGGTAAAAATCTCCGCGGTCCTGAACTGGAAGCCAAACTATGTGAGATCCTGGGATGTAATTAATAACTACTTTCTATTGCAATTGCCGCTTGTAAAGCTGCACTGCATTTTCAAACCCAACATACAATGCATCACAAATGAGTGCATGGCCGATGCTTACTTCATCCAGCCAGGGGATGTTTTGTTTAAAGTATTTCAGGTTTTGCAGATCAAGATCATGACCGGCGTTTAAACCCAGTCCTAGTTCCTTTGCTTTTTCCGCTGCACTAACATAAGGTGCTATCGCTTTCTCTTTATTCCCTTTGGCAAATTCCTTTGCAAATGCTTCAGTATATAATTCTATCCGGTCGGTACCGGTTTGGGCAGCGCCTGTCACCATTTCCATTACCGGGTCTACAAATATGGAAACCCGGATACCGGCATTCCTGAATACAGTAATCATTTTTTGCAGGTAGTCCCTGTGCTTCACCGTATCCCAGCCATGATCGGAAGTGATCTGCCCCAGGGTATCCGGCACCAGTGTCACCTGCTGTGGTTTTGTTTCCAGCACCAGGTCCACGAATTTCTGCTCGGTGCAATTTCCTTCAATGTTGAATTCCGTAGTGATGATCTTTTTTATCTGCCGCACATCTTCGTAACGGATATGTCTTTCATCCGGTCTTGGATGAACGGTGACACCATCTGCACCAAAACGCTGTGCATCTATTGCCGCTTTTAACACATCAGGATTATTGCCACCCCTCGCATTACGCAGCGTAGCAAATTTGTTGATGTTTACAGAGAGTTTGGTCATACACAAATGTACTATTACTAAAGCTCTTTCCAGGTGTGATCAGCCAGCAATTGCACCGCAGCTAAAAAGCGTTTGAACGGACCTCCAGCCCCCCACTCTTTTGGTGACACCAGCGACAACATGTGATCTCCGTTATTCTTTTCATACAGGTAATAGGTCTGCCCGATATTGGGCTTGAATGAAAGTTTTGCCTGGTAAATTTTCAGTGACAACTCTTTTCGTTTCTGAATTTCCTGCGCCTGCAATGCCAGCAGTTCTATTTGCTGACGTATCTGGTCCAGCTGCATATTGGTCTGTTCTTCCATTGCTGTCAGCGCCTTGTGCTTGATGATCCCTTCCTCCGTGTGGCGGATCACCGCCCCCGCCACCGAAGCTGAATAGGGCAGCACACTCAGTTGTTTGTGATAGATCTCGGTATTGGTATAAGAGCTGCCGCCGGGTAAGGTTCCCTGCTGGGTAACCTTAAGGTAGCCATTGGGCAAAATCTCATGCAGCACATGCAAAACCACCTGGCCGCTTTTATAAAAATGAATTTCAAAAGAAATACTGTCGGGAAAACGGGCCTGCGCATGATCGGCCAGCTCAGTGTTCCCAAAAGCCTGCAAATCGCCATCGGCAATCAAATGATATTGCGAGGCAAAGGCCTGGTTTTCCAATGACACCCAGTTGTGGGAAATGACAAGCTCCTTTTTGCTTTCTGTCGTCTCAATTTTATAGATGCCGCTTTTGGGCCTTTCACCCAGCTCATAATTTCCTTTTTCAGGAAAGAGTTGCCAGCTTGCCAGAAAATTATAAGCCTGTACCATGCTGCAGTATAACCATAAAGCTGTGCAAAGGTTTTGTTTTCTCTGTAAATAACAAAACCTGTTTGAGCGGGCAGCAGCTTTTGATTAGCCTGTCAATGATATAGTATTTTACGAAGTAAAGTTGGCTGATTCCTCTTCTATCAAATCATGCAGTTTATTTTCCTGTTGCAGCACCCACGGTGGCAGGAGTTGTTGGGCCAGTTGTCATTTTTCGCCGTTCTTTTCCATATGAAAAAGTATCCGGTCGCCACGGTCATCACAAACATTCACATAAAAAACATATCCATCCGGGGATTTGCCCCTTCTGAAGTTGAACTCCCGAAGCCGGCCGTTGGCTTTCAGCAGGCGGGTAAACTGTACAGCCCTGATAAAACGCATTTCCATGGTAATTCATTGAGTAGAATTCTTCGCAATTAATATGCTAAGCTCATCGCCGGCAACATAAAAAGTTGTTCACATTGTATGGCCCAAAACCTGTTGAGTTTGTTAAAGACATAATAACCGGAATACAATAGCCAGCCTTTTTAAACGAAAATAGATCAACAAAATGAGGCCTTACATCTGTAAGGCCTCGTCAATACTGCAGCATTTGTTTTTATAAACGTCCGTCCTTTTTATCCTGTGAGCGGCCAAGAATATAACCACCACCGCCCAAAATGATAGCACCCGCTATGGCGCCTTTTACAGGATCTCTTTTGTGAATAATTGCTCCGAGAATGCCACCACCTGCTGCGCCTGCCACTGAATACTTGGCTGATTTACTCCAGCCTTTTTTCTTAGCCACCTTCGCTTGATTCACTGATTCTGAAGTCATGGAATAGGTTTGTGCAGGTGCTGCTGGCTTTGTTGTGGCTTTAGACTCCTGCAGCGCTGCCAAGGCTTCCGCTTCTTTCAAAACTGCTTCACGAAATTTCCATTCCTGGAACTGAGCTAACCCTGTAGTGTCATATACAGGTGCCGGATGCATTGACATTGGATTACTGTTGCAGCTTGTAATGATAATTGCAAACAAGGCAACAACTGATGTGGTAAGTAAAACTTTTTCCATAACTGTAGTTTTAAGGATGAATGAATCATTGACACACTGGTGTTTTCATAAACAATGCCGGCAAGTTGTCAGTTGTTAAAATATCGGGGCTGGCTATGCTTTCGCTACTGAAATTAAAACTGGTAAGCATCGGATGTTTTAACAAAGCATGGCAAGGCAGTGGGAGATGACAGTAAAAATGTCTGTGGAAAACTGGTTGAATTAAAAGAAAATTTGCAGGATCTATGGGTTACCTGGAAAAAAAAGGTCAGCCTTTTTTAAGACTGACCCTGCATACAATATTCAATTCATTATTATGCTTTCGCAAACTCAGAACGGATAACATTCAATGCACCACCAGCTTTGAACCACTCGATCTGCTGTTCATTGTAAGTATGATTTACCGTGATCTCATCTTTGCTGCCGTCTTTATGATTCAGCACAACGGTCAGCGGCTTACCCGGTGCGAATGAAGTAAGGCCGAGAATATCAATACTGTCATCTTCCTGTATCTTATCGTAATCTTCTTTATTCGCAAAGGTCAGTGCCAGCATACCTTGTTTCTTCAGGTTGGTCTCATGAATCCGGGCAAAGCTTCTTACCAAAATAGCTCTTACACCCAAATGCCTTGGCTCCATGGCCGCATGTTCTCTTGATGAACCTTCACCGTAGTTTTCATCACCTACCACTACACTACCGATACCCGCAGCTTTATAAGCTCTTTGTGTAGCCGGTACGGGTCCGTATTCTCCCGTCAACTGGTTTTTTACATTGTCTGTTTTCTCATTAAAGAAATTCACAGCGCCGATCAGCATGTTGTTGCTGATATTATCCAAATGACCACGGAACTTCAGCCAGGGACCCGCCATGGAAATATGGTCAGTGGTACATTTTCCTTTCGCTTTTATCAGCAATTTCAAACCGTGCAGGTCGGTTCCTTCCCAGGCTGCAAAAGGTTCTAACAATTGCAAACGTTTTGAATCCGGCGCCACTTTCACCTGGATGCCGCTGCCATCTTCAGCAGGGGCCTGGTAGCCGGCATCTTCTACAGCAAAGCCTTTGGGAGGCAATTCAAATCCGGTTGGCTCTTTCAGCATCACTTCCTCGCCTTTTTCATTTTTCAGTTTATCTGTCAGCGGGTTGAATGCAATGGTTCCGGCCATTGCCAATGCAGTAACAATCTCAGGCGATGCTACAAAAGCATGTGTAGAAGCAAGGCCATCATTCCTTTTTGCAAAGTTCCGGTTGAACGAAGTGATGATGGTGTTCTTTCGGTTGGGATCATCAATATGTCTTGCCCACTGACCGATGCAGGGACCACAGGCATTGGCTAATACCACCCCACCGGCATCCTCAAATTCTTTAATGAACCCATCTCTTTCGATGGTATACCTTACTTGCTCACTACCGGGAGTGATGGTAAATACAGATTTTGTTTTTACTCCTTTACTTACTGCATCTTTCACAATCGAAGCGCTGCGGCTGATATCTTCATATGAAGAGTTGGTGCAGCTTCCGATCAATGCCACTTCCAGTTTAGCAGGCCATCCGTTCTTTTCCACTGCTTCTTTCAATTGGGAAATAGGTGTGGCCAGGTCGGGAGTAAAAGGGCCGTTCACATATGGCTCCAGTGTACTAAGATCGAGTTCGAGCAGTTGATCATAGTATTTTGCGGGGTCAGCATATACTTCTGCATCAGGACGAAGGTGATCTCTTACGCCATCGGCCAGCGCCGCCACTTCTTCACGACCTGTTGCTTTCAGGTAAGCACTCATCTTTTCATCATAGGCAAACAGCGAGCAGGTTGCGCCGATCTCCGCACCCATATTACACACCGTTCCTTTACCTGTTGCACTCATACTGTCGGCACCTTCACCAAAATATTCTACGATAGCGCCGGTTCCGCCTTTCACGGTTAATTGTCCGGCCACCCATAGGATCACATCTTTGGCCGATGTCCACCCACTCATTTTACCGGTCAATTTAACGCCGATGATCTTTGGCATTTTCAATTCCCAGGGCAGGCCCGCCATCACATCCACTGCATCAGCACCGCCTACGCCAATGGCTACCATTCCTAATCCCCCTGCATTGGGAGTGTGAGAATCGGTTCCGATCATCATACCACCGGGGAAGGCATAGTTTTCCAGCACCACCTGATGAATGATACCGGCGCCGGGCTTCCAAAAACCGATGCCATATTTATCAGAAATAGAAGAAAGGAAATCGTAAACTTCACGGTTGGTCTCAATTGCCAGTTCCAGGTCCTTTTTAGCGCCAACCTTGGCCTGGATCAGGTGGTCGCAATGCACTGTGGAAGGCACCGCCACTTTATCTCTACCGCAGGTCATGAACTGCAGCAGGGCCATCTGGGCGGTAGCATCCTGCATGGCCACCCGGTCAGGAGCAAAATCCACATAATCTTTTCCACGGGTGTAGGGGGCTGAGGGGAGACCTCCGTGCAGGTGAGAATACAATATCTTTTCCGTCATTGTCAGCGGTTTGCCAACCAATTGACGGGCAGCGGCTACTTTGGCGGGGAGTTCAGCATACAGTTTCCTGATGAGGTCGAGATCGAATACCATAGATTTTGACAATTTGACGATTTGAAAATGAGACAATGTGCTGCTTAAGGCAATAACGGGGAAGAAATCGCTGGCAAACAGACCGATTGCCGAATTGACACATTGAAAAGTGCTGCGAAATTACGGAAATAGGCCTTGTGAAAAACCCCGGTTGGAAGAAACGGGAGGAATTTTTAATTTAGCCTTATGTACAAACTGAAACACCTTATCGAATGGAATGTTTTTGGCGTTTGTACCGCCATCGGGCAACGCCTCGGTATCGCCACCAGCCGCATCCGGCAATATTTTATTTACACCTCTATTCTCACCCTCGGCTCCCCGATCATTATCTACATGGTGCTGGCCTTCTGGAGAAATATGCGAAAGTATATGTGGGCTGCAAAAAGAAATCCCTGGTATTATTTATAATGAATAGTGAGTAGCAAGTGGGGTATTACTTTTCCCATTCACCATTCACCATTCACCATTGACCATTCACTACTCTTTATATCGTCACTTTTCTTTCCCCGGTGCTTACTTTGAAATAAGTACGGCCGTCATATTTCACCATCGCCAATGTG
>CAYPOD010000007.1:0-124424 GCA_964412375.1 uncultured Chitinophaga sp.
CTCACCAACCAACGACTAAAACTTTTCTGGATCGGCGTTGGCCGCGACGATGGCTTATACGGAGTGAATACAGAATATATGAATGTGCTGGATTCGAAAAACATTAAATATGAAAAATTCATTTCAGATGGCGGACACACCTGGATGAATTGCAAACTATACCTGTCCATCATTGCACAAAAACTTTTTAAATAGAAATAAGCGTATGCAGCATACACTATGTTTTCGCAGTTTGCTTGCCGGGATATTGATATTCTCAACATTTGTTGCGGGTGCTCAGCCGCCAAGAGGCCCGTTTGTTATCTCGCCACAAGTGCTGTCGGATAAAAAAGTGACTTTCCGCTATCTCGCTCCAGCCGCCAAAGAAGTGAAGCTCGGCGGCGGACAATTTGGTGCCAATCAGGTGCCGATGGTAAAAGATTCTCTAGGTGTATGGAGTGTAACCGTTGGTCCCATCCGTCCGGATATTTATCCGTATAGTTTTAATGTTGATGGAGTGACGGTAATGGACCCCGCCAATCCTGATTTCTTTCCCAACGAACGCTTCAAAGGAAGCCTGGTTGATGTGACAGGTTTTACTCCATTAATACATGCCATGCGGGATGTGCCCCATGGAACGGTTACTTATGAATACTATCCATCCGTTGAAGGCAGCACCGGCAGCCTGGTTGTTTATACTCCACCCGGATATGATAAAAATGCGGCAGGCAAATACCCGGTATTCTATCTCATCAGCGGCACTACAGATACAGAAGAAACATTTTTTAAAGTTGGCCGTATCAACCTGATTCTTGACAACCTGATCGCCGAAGGCAAAGCAAAACCCATGATTGTGGTGATGCCTTATGGCAATCCTGCTGCAAAAATTGCAGAACAAAAAGGTGGCGCCAAACCCGGCGACCCTATGGGCCGTGAAAGCGCTGAAGCGGTGAACAGGTCCAACCTGTTTGAAAAAGATCTCATCAGTCATATCATCCCCTATGTAGAAAAAAATTACAGAACCCTGCCGGGAAAAAATAACCGGGCCATTGGTGGTTTCTCCCGTGGCGGCGGACAGACTTTGAGAGCAGCCTTTGGCAACATCGACAAATTTTCATGGATATGCTGTTATGCCGCTTACCTGTCGACACCGGAAATGGAAAACAGTTTTAAACAGGTTATAGAAGATCCTGACCGCACCAATAAAGAACTGAAGATGCTCTGGGTAAGTGTGGGCAATGAAGATTTTTTATATAACCAGACTGCTGAGTTTTTAAACTACCTCACATCAAAAAAAATAAACTATAAAAGCCTGGTCACGGGTGGCGGGCACACCTGGATGAATGTAAAAGTCTTTTTTACTGAAACCGCTCAATTACTTTTTAAATAAAAATGATAAAAAATAAAAGTAAATGAAACGAATACTTCATATAGCAACGGCGCTGTTTTGTACAGGAACTCTGCTGCTGGCACAACGGCCTCCCTCTCCTGCTTCGCCGGAAGTGCATAACGACAATACTGTTACTTTCCGTTATTATTCACGCAATGCAAAGCAGGTTTCACTGAGCGGAGAATTTTTAACAGGCAGGCAGCCCATGACAAAAGACACTTCCGGTATGTGGAGTATCACTGTGGGGCCAGTTAAACCGGATATTTATCCTTACAGTTTTTGGGTAGATAGTGTGCAGATAGCCGATCCGAACAACAGCTACATTTTTGCCAACGAAAGATTTAAACGCAGCATTGTTGACATACCCGGAAATACGCCGTTGGTTCATTCTTTACAGAATGTGCCGCATGGAAAGATCAATTACCGTTATTACAAATCTGCCACTCTGCAAACCACCCGCCAGTTGCTGGTGTATACACCACCGGGCTTTGATGCCAGCGGCAAAACCAAATACCCGGTTCTATATCTCATTCATGGTGGTTCCGATACAGAAGAAACCTGGACCAAAGTGGGTCGTGCCAATTTCATTGCCGACAATCTCATTGCGCAGGGCAAAGCAAAACCGATGATCATTGTGATGCCCTATGGCAATGTGCGGCCCAGGCCCATGCCTGATTTCACCAAAGAGGTGGTGAACGATATCATTCCTTTTATTGAATCAAATTACCCGGTTATCACAAACAGCAACGGCCGTGCTGTGGCTGGCTTTTCTGTCGGCGGCGGACAAACGCTTAACATCGGGTTGACCAATACTGATAAGTTTGCCTGGATCTGTTCTTACGCCCCATTCACAGCTACAGAAGAATTCAATAAGAATTTTTCCAACTGGAACCCTGATGCGGCAAAGATCAACAGCCAGTTGAAATTATTTACCATCAGTGTGGGCACCGAAGACTTTTTGTATGAAAGTGTAAAGAAGAACATAGCCCTTTTTGAGGAAAAGAAGATCAAAGTAAAACCCTTTATTGTTCCGGGTGGACACACCTGGATGAACTGTAAACTGTTCCTGGCTACTACACTGCAGGAAATTTTTAAATAGGAAAAATTCAAACGAGGTAAGAAGATGAAAAAAATGATCGCATTGGCCGTACAACTTCTGTGCTTGACTGCGCTGATGGCACAACCCACCGAAAAACAAATGCCAAAAGGGTTTGATTCCCTGCGCACCGGTATCGCAAACGGCAAAATTGATACTATTGTATATGCATCAAAAACGGTTGGTAATAACCGCCGTGCACTGATCTATACACCGCCGGGTTTTTCCAAAAAGAAAAAATATCCTGTGTTGTATCTGCTGCATGGCATTGGTGGTGATGAAAAAGAATGGTTGAATGGCGGCAAGCCACAGGTAATACTGGATAATCTTTATGCTGAGGGAAAAATAGAACCTATGATCGTGGTGATGCCCAATGGCAGGGCAATGAAAGATGACCGGGCCGGCGGCAATATATTTGACAGTGCCAAAGTGCAGGCATTCGCTAAGTTTGAAAAAGATCTGCTCAACGACCTGATCCCTTTCATTGAAAAAAAATATCCCGTATTAAAAGAAAGAGAAAATAGAGCCATAGCCGGTTTGTCCATGGGTGGCGGGCAATCACTCAATTTTGGCCTGGGCAACCTGGATAAGTTTGCCTGGGTGGGTGGTTTCTCTTCTGCTCCCAATACAAAACCTCCGCAGGAACTGGTGCCCGATCCAGCACTGGCTGCACAACAATTGAAACTGTTGTGGATCTCCTGCGGCGATAATGATGGTCTCATCACTTTCAGCAAACGAACACATGATTACCTGCGCCAAAATGATGTACCGCATATTTATTATATCGAACCGGGGGTACATGATTTTAAAGTATGGAAAAACGGTTTGTATATGTTTTCGCAGTTTTTGTTCAAGCCGGTTGATCGCTCCTCGTTTTTGAAATACACCGTGCTGGGAACAGCGGCAGCCAGCAATGTACGTTCAGCAAGATACCCACAGGTATTACCCGACAGCCGGGTGATCTTTCGCATCAAAGCGCCGGATGCACAGAAATTGGAGATCAACCTCGGAAAGAAATATGAAATGGCCCGGGACACCGGTGGATACTGGCAGGTTACTACCGATTCCATCAGCGAGGGATTTCATTATTACTCCCTAATAATAGATGGTGTATCCGTTGCTGACCCGGCCAGCGAAACTTTTTATGGTATGGGCCGTATGGCTAGTGGTATTGAAATTCCCTTTATAGGTGATGGTTATTATGCACTGAAAGATGTGCCGCATGGCGATGTCCGCATCAAAAAATATTTTTCAGCAGTTACCCGTTCCTGGCGGCAATGTTATATCTACACCCCGCCGGGCTATGATGTGAACAGCAATGAAAAATATCCTGTACTCTACCTGTTGCATGGTGGCGGCGAAGATGAACGTGGCTGGGCTACACAGGGAAAGACAGACATCATCCTGGATAACCTGATTGCAGAGAAAAAAGCCAAACCCATGATCATCGTGATGATGGATGGAAATTTTGGCAGTGGCGGCATTGGAGGTTTTGGAGAACAATCCCTGCGGATGTTTGAAAATGAATTGAAGCAGGTGCTGATCCCTTTCATCGAAAAAAATTACCGGGTGCTTACCGATGGAAACAACCGTGCATTGGCAGGTCTGTCCATGGGTGGCTTGCAAACACTATATGCCGGGGTGAAGAACACGGATATGTTTGCTTATCTCGGGGTATTTAGTTCCGGCTGGTGGGCCAATCAGCCTGCCCTGTCAAACCCGCAATATGAGTTCATGAAAAACAATGCCACACTCATTAATAAAAATCTAAAGAATTTTTGGATTGCGATGGGTGGAAAAGAAGATATAGCACATAATAACTGTAAGATCATGATGGAAAAATTTGACGAGTTGGGAATTAAATATAATTACAGCGAATACCCCGGCGGGCATACCTGGCCGGTATGGCGCAACAACATTTTCAATTTTGCCCAGTTGCTGTTCAGGTAACCGGGACCACTTTTAAATAATATTTCAATTGATAACCTATAAAACAACGATTGCTTTATGACCCTTAAAAAAATATCATCTCAAATCAGCCTGGCCTTCGCTGCAGCGCTTTTGCTGTCTCTTGTTGCTGGTTGCAAATCGGGCACTTCGTCTTACGACCATACCACCTGGTCACACTATGGCGGTGGTCCTGATCAGTCAAAATATTTCGATGCAGCGGAGATCACCAAAGAAAATGTGCAGCAGTTGCAGGTGGCATGGATGTATAATACCGGTGACAGCCAGTCTTATTTTTTTAGTCCTATCGTGGTGGACACTGTAATGTATGTGCTCGCCAAGAATTCTTCTCTGGTGGCAGTTAATATCCGCACCGGTAAAGAGATCTGGATTCATAGCAGGCTGATGGGTATAACCAGGAGAGGTATTAATTATTGGGAAAGCAGTGATAAAAAAGATAAGCGTCTCATTTTTACGCTTAATAATTCATTGCAGGCCATTGATGCCGTCAGTGGAAAATCTATTCTGAGTTTTGGTGACAGTGGTTATGTGGACCTGCGCCAGGGGCTTGACCGGGAACCCAGTTCCATCAGGAGAATGCAGGCGATGATGCCCGGCGTTATATATAAAGACCTGGTGATACTTGGTTCTGCGCCGGGTGAGAATTATTTTTCAGCGCCGGGTTATGTGAGAGCCTACAATGTAGTTACAGGAAAACTGGAGTGGACTTTTCATACTATCCCCCGCCCCGGTGAGTTTGGATACGACACCTGGCCCAAAGATGCTTACAAATATGTTGGCGGCGCAAATGTGTGGAGTGAAATGTCTGTTGATACGGAAAGGGGCATTGTTTTTCTGCCGTTGGGTTCACCAACCTATGATTTTTATGGTGCTGATCGTATCGGCGCCAATCTCTTTGGAAACTGTCTTGTTGCACTGGATGCGAAAACCGGTAAACGTTTATGGCATTTTCAAACTGTGCACCATGACCTTTGGGATGTTGATATTGCGTCGGCTCCGCAATTGATGACATTGAATCATAATGGTAAGAATATTGATGCGGTAGCCATTGCTACCAAGAACGGATTTGTGTTTGTTTTTGACAGGGTGACCGGTGACCCGCTTTTCCCCATTGAAGAAAAACCCTTCCCGGCCAGTGAAATGCCCGGTGAACAAGCCTGGCCTACACAACCCATTCCATCGTTGCCCGATTTTACAAGACATGAAGTGACCAAGGAAACGCTAAATCCCTATTTCCCGGACAGCATAAAACAACAATGGTACAAGCGTCTCGATTCCGGCCGGTCGGGATTATACATTCCGCATTCAGATAAATATGAAACTATAACAATGCCGGGTGCATTGGGAGGAGCAAATTATGGCAACACAGGTGCCAACCCCGGAAAAGGAATGCTGTATGTGATGACACAGGAATATGCCTCCATTTTCAAGCTGAATAAAGTGGAGCCTCCCAAGATCAATTTATCTGAAGATGAAATAAAAAGGGTGAAAGCATTTTATACAGCCAGTTGTCAAACCTGTCATGGTGTGAATATGGAAGGCGGTCTTGCACCATCCCTGGTGAATGCCGGCCAGCGTATTTTCTATGAAGAATTTAAAAATGTAACCCTGAATGGCCGCGGGCAAATGCCTGGTGTTCCTCATGCGGATGAACAAACGCTGATGGCCCTGTACCGTTACCTCGGCGGGAACCCGGTCAGGTTCAATTTCCCCAGGATGGATACCTCCAAAAAAATTGATGGACCAGTTGTTGCATCCGGTGGCGCTAAAATAAAACCGGATGCTAAAAGAGCCGCCCCGATGTCGGACTATCCCGAAGGCGTTGAGCATCCTGCTGACCGTTACACCACAGATTATGGACTGGACTGGATGGCTCTTTTATCTCCACCCTGGTCTTCGCTTGTTGCCTATGATCTGAACAATGGCACCATCAAATGGCGTCAACCTATTGGAGAAGACTCCCTTTACAGTAAAGGTGATAAAACTACAGGTGCACCTAGCGGTGTGCTGAGAAAAGGAATGGTGGTTACATCAACAGGTATCATATTCACTACGGCAAAAGGTGGCAAATTGTATGCTTTGGATGCAGACAATGGCAATATTTTATGGGAAACAACATTAAGCCACGAAACTAACGGGCAACCGCTCATGTTTACCGTGGATGGCAAACAATACTTAGCCGTAAATGCAACCGGCAGCTTTGCAAAGGACAGCTATAATCATGCTGTAAAACCGGGTGCAGCACCCAGGGGCTATGTTGTGTATGCTTTGCCTGACATAAAAAAATAATATGGCCGGAACAGTTTTATGAACAACTAAACATGTAAGCAGTATGAAAAAAATATTCACCTTAATGATGGTATTGGCAGTCTTTGTTGCTGCTGCCCAGCCTTTGCAGCAACGGATCATCTATAACGATCCGGCCAAATACAGGAAACTGTCTTCCGTACATGCGGGTGCCGGGGAAATGGAGTTTACTGAAATGATCGGGCGGAATAAGTTAGCAACAAACTTCCTTTACCTCCATTCAGGAAAGATTTATCCGAAAGGAGGCATCGGGCATCATTTCCACCATAGCATTGAAGAAATGTATGTAATTCTCAACGGTGAAGCACAGTTTACCATCAATGGCCGCACATCAAAAATAAAAGCTCCTGCTGTTGTTCCCTGCAAGATGGGCGATGCACATGCGATCTATAACGCATCAAACGAGCCTCTTCGCTGGTTGAATTTTGCAGTAAGTAAACAAAAAGCACGGGGAGATGCATTTGATCTTGGCGATGACAGGGTTGCTGCAATACTCGATCCTGTTCCGGTATTTGTTTCCGGTAAGCTGGAACGACCGCAACCTGCTCCTGTAAATATGCCGCCTGGCAATAGAAATTCAATGAGCAGAAGACTATTCGGTCCTGAAATATTTTCTACTGACTGGAATCATGTGGATCATCTCATTATCCCCGCCGATAGTGTTGTAACCCGCCAACTGGAGGGCATAGAAGAAGTTTACTATGTAATAAAAGGAAAAGGGACTGTTACCCTCAATAATGAGAAGGCTGATATTAAACCCGATGACGCATTTTTTGGTTCCCTTGGCGAAAAACCTGCTATTGCCAATAATGGCAGGGAAAACCTGGAAGTACTTGTTATTGGTATTGCTGCATCGGGGCAAAAACAGCTTGCTATAAACAAACCGCTGCTTAAACCAAAGGCCATGGTGTTGCAAATGGATTTTATTGTGGCCAAAGAAAATGCAGATGCTTTTGAAAAAATGTATTACTCCATTTATGTTCCTGCAATGACAGTGCAAAACGGGTATCTCGGTTCAAAATTACTCCGGCTGTTCCCGGAAAATGTTTCAAAAGAAATCCAGGCCGAGCCAACCTCTTATAATTACCAGATACAGATTTCATTTGATACAGAAGAGAACCGGAGAAAATGGGTGGCCAGCAAGCAGCATGATATTGCATGGCCTGCTGCGTCTGGTTTGGCAAAAGAATTTAAGTGGAGAGGCTATGATGTGATGGGTGATGATGATAAGCGGTAAAGCATTGACATCAGTTTGAATATTATAATTCAAAATTGAAAACAGGCACAAAATGAGAAAAATATTTTTTGGATTACCCCTCTTGTTTTTTGCGAACAGCATTGTTGCACAACTACCATCCCCTGTTAAAGTGGAAGAAGGATTGCTGCAGGGAATAACTGAAGACGGATTGGCTGTTTATAAAGGAATTCCTTTTGCCGCACCGCCTGTTGTTGACCTGAGATGGAAAGCACCGCAACCAGCTGCCAAATGGGATGGAATAAAACAAGCAGATAAATATGCACCCGGACCGATGCAGGGTGGCAATCCGCCTTCAGGAAAAAGTGAAGATTGTTTATACCTGAATATATGGTCGCCGGCAAAAACAAATAAAGACCGTATCCCGGTTCTGGTATGGATCTATGGTGGCGGCTTCAATGCAGGATCAACATCTGAAACTGTATATAGCGGAGAAAAATTAGCCAAGAAAGGAGTTGTGCTGGTTAGCATTGCTTACCGGGTGGGCCAGTTAGGTTTTATGGCGCATCCTGAATTGAGTGCTGAAAGCCCCAATCATGTTTCCGGAAATTATGGCCTGCTTGATATGATCGCTGCGCTGAAGTGGATTCAGAAAAACATTGCTGCATTTGGCGGTGATCCGAAAAAGGTAACCATCTTCGGCGAATCTGCAGGTGGCATAGCGGTGAGCATGTTATGTGCATCGCCCTTGGCAAAGGGATTATTTCATGGTGCTATTTCACAAAGCGGTGGTTCATTCGGCCCTCCCCGTCCTACCACTTACCCGGGTGAAAACTTAAAACGCTTACCAGATGCCGAAAATGCCGGGGCATCCTATGTTAAGAATGCTGGTTTTTCTTCTATTGAAGAAATGCGGAAAGTAAGTGCTGATAAATTACCGGCTGTCCGTGGGCTTGCATGGCCGGTCATAGATGGTTATGTTATCCCGGATGATCAGCATAAGTTATACGAAGCAAAAAAATTCAATGATGTGCCGGTGCTTGTCGGTTATAATTCTGATGAAGGTCTAAGCTTCTCACCACCTAAAACTCCGGAAGACTATATCACCGCAGTAAAGAACCGCTATAGAAAATTTGCTGACGACCTTATTAAAGCTTACCCGGTTGGTGAAACAACTGTTCCAAAAACAGCAAGAGATCTTGCCCGTGATGCTGCTTTTGGATGGCAAACATGGGTGTGGGCCCGGCTTCATTCAAAAATGGGAAAAACAAAAGCTTATTACTATTATTTCGATCAGCACCCTGATTTTCCTGAGGATTCTCCAAGATATGGATATGGTTCACCACATGGGCAGGATGTTGGTTTTGTTTTCCAGCATCTCAATCCAAACAGTCAGAACGCCACCAAAACAGATGAGCAAATATCAGAAGCAATAGCAACCTACTGGACAAACTTTGCGAAGTATGGACATCCCAATGGAAATGGTGTTCCTGAATGGCCTGCTTTTAGTGAGGCCAATCCCGTAGTGATGCACTTTAAACAGACAGCACATACCGGGCCTGTGCCCAGTGAAGCATCATTGAAAGTGCTGGACGCTTATTTTAAATGGAGAAGAACCCCGGAAGGAGATGCATGGGCGAAATGATGAGTAAAACAAATTAGTACTAACGTAAATAAACATACCATTTTCAAACCTGATTAATTCAATAAAATGAAAAAGAATTTCTTTTTGCTCGTTGTAATACTGGCTGGCTATATGGCATCAGCACAATTTGCCGGTATTCAAAACAACCAGGAGCAACCGCTTCCGGCAGGTTTCAAGCCGGCATCAACCAACACTTTTATTTCACAATATCCTGCCGTTAACCCGGAGACAAGACAGGCCATGTTCAGGGTCTTTGCGCCCTATGCACAACATGTAACGTTACAATTGAACGGAAGACATGCTATGAAAAAAGATGAGAAAGGATTCTGGTGGCACACCACCAACCCCCTAGTCGTAGGTTTTCATTACTATGCAGTGATGATTGACAGTGTTCCGGTCATGGACCGCGGCAGTGAAGCTTATTTTGGCAGTAACTGGGAATCTTCCGGCATTGAAATTCCTGAGGGACCTGAAGGGGATTATTATCGGTTCAACAAGAACATACCTCATGGTGAAGTTCGCTCCATTTACCATTGGTCAGAAGTGAATGGCCTGGAAAGACATATCAATGTGTATGTACCGGCAGAATATGAAAAAAATCCAACTAAAAAATACCCGGTGCTTTACCTGGTGCATGGATGGGGTGAGGATGAAAACGGTTGGTCTGTGCAGGGTCAAATGGGCAATATTATGGACGGATTGATCGCAACCGGTAAAGCCGTTCCGATGATTATCGTAATGCCAAGCGGTGATATCAAAACCAATTCAGATGTACGAAAGGCATCAGGCAACATAACAGATATTTATATCAAGGATATGATTCCGTTCATTGATAAAACTTTCCGCACTTACACAGACAGGGATCATAGAGCCATGGCTGGTCTATCAAGAGGTGGTGCACAAACTACGGCTACGGTTTTTGCCAACATGGACAAATTTGCCTGGATGGGCACTTTCAGTGGCTTTTTTTCCAGGGGAAATACTGATAGTTTAATTGAAAAAGGTTTTAATGGTGTCTTTAAAGATGCTGCTAGTTTCAATAAACAGATAAAACTGTTGTTCATCAGCACTGGTACAGAGGAGCGAAGTCCTAAAGCTTCTGTTGATGTTCTCAAAGCACATGGCGTCAACGTTGTGTTTCATGAATCACAGGGCACAGCCCATGAATGGCTCACCTGGCGCAGGGCGTTGAATGAATTTGCACCACGGTTGTTTAAATAAAAAATTTGCTGGAACAGAAATTGACTAAACAAACAGACCCGGTATGAGTAATAAATTTGTTTCCGTTGCAATGCTGCTTGGTACCATTGTGTTTTCGGCGAATGCACAAGATATGCCGCCAACAACATCACTGGTTTTCCCGGGTAGTGATGGGAAATTGGTTTATGTTGCCGACAGCCTCGGAAACAAAATACCCGATTTCTCCCATGCAGGTTACAAAGGTGGTGGTGTTCCTATTCCTTATGTTGCTGTGAAAGCAACGGTCTGGCCCGTGCCGGGAGATAATTCGGATGTCATACAGGCAGCCATTGACCGTGTAGCTGCCTTGCCTGCGGATGCTTCCGGTTTCAGGGGAGCAGTTTTGCTCAAGATGGGAATGTATCATCTGGAAAAACAGATTCACATCAGGGCTTCAGGTGTGGTGCTGCGTGGAGAAGGCAGAACTGATATTGGAACTATACTGATTGGCAAATTACCAAAGACAGATCCTGCACAAAGTTCCGGTCCCGGCCGTTTTGCCAGACCGGCAATGATCAATATCAGCGGCAGTTCAGGATGGACAATACAGGAAGAAACAAAACAAACAGTAACAGATTCCTATGTGCCGGTTGCAGCTAAAAGTTTTACTGTTGCGTCTGCAAAAGGATTTAAAGCAGGTGACAAGATACTGGTAAGACGACATGGCAATGAAGAATGGATAAAAGCATTGGGGCAGGATACCTTATCTGTCGGAAGATACCGGTGGAGGCCTTTCACTATATCATATGACAGGGTGATTACAGAAATAAAAGGTAATACCATAATGATTGATGCTCCTGTTTTTTGCGCTATTGAAACCCGCTGGGGAGGCGGAGATATTGTGAAATATACGGATACAGGACGCATAGAACAGGTCGGTATTGAAAATCTACGGGGAGTATCTGAATATGATCCTACCGTAAGAACAAAAGTGTATGGTAATATGGACCGCGGATCATTTGACGGCCCTGATTCAAAATATGAGAGTGACGAATACTATTCAGACGAAAATCATTATTTCACATTCATAAATTTCAGTAATGTAAAAAATGGATGGGTAAGAAATATCACCGCCCTGCATTTTGGCAGCAGCGTAGTGCAAACAGTAGCATCTACAAAATGGATCACGGTGCAGGACTGCGAATCATGGGAGCCTGTGTCCATGCGGGCCGGCGCAAGACGGTTTACTTTCCAGGTAAACGGGCAGTTAAGCCTGGTGCAGCGATGCTTTTCCCAAAAAGGCCGTCATTCCTTTGTGATGCAAACATCATCCTCCAGCGGCAATGTTTTTTTCAATTGTGAAGCAGTGAATCCCTATTCATCCAGCGAACCGCATGCAAATTGGGTGAACGGCGCTTTGTATGACAATGTAAAAGCTCCGCTTACTGCACGGTTCTGGAAAGATATCACCATAGGATGGGCAGGCGCCAATATCGTTTTTTGGAATTGCGAAGGTGATTTTCTCATTCAAAAACCACCCACTGCACAGAATTATTCATTCGGACATATCGGTGTGGCCTCTGTCATTTTCAACCGGCAGTTGCAGGATCTTTCCAAGCCGAATGGTTATGTGGAATGGATGGACAAACATGTGGCGCCTCGTAGTCTTTACCTGGCACAGTTGAAAGAACGTCTTGGAGAAATGGCCATAAAAAATATTTCACAACAACCCGGTGATTAAATTTTACCTGGTAAATATAGTTTGTATGAAAATTAATAGAGTTGCATTTTTATTTCTATTGGGTAGTGTGCTGCTGCAAGCTCATGTAGTTGCCCAGACCATTTCAAAAGAGGAAATGATCTTTCTTACTTCGGCATGGAAAGGTGAACGTTTTGCAGACGGCAGACCCAAGATCCCTGATGAACTGTTGAAAAGAGCCAAACATATCATGATGGACGATGCCTGGACGGTGCTGAAAAATGAAGGTTACTTCAACCAGTATGAGGGCGGTTGGAAAACTGTCAATGATAGTGTTATGACCGGAAGAGCGGTTACCGCCATGTATTTACCCAGTCGTCCCGATGTGGAAGCCAATATTAAAAGCCGTGGCGCCACGCAGGGGAGAAAAGGAAATACCAACGCATGGCCGATTGATATATTGGTGCAAGGCGATCTCTATGTAGCTGATGCATTCGGAAAGATCAGCGGTGGTGGTATCATGGGCGCCACTTTGGCCAATTCCATTTTCAGTAAATCAGGAAATGGAGTGGTGTTTGACGGAGCCGCGAGGGACCTGCAGGAGATCAGGAATATAAAAGGCTTCAATGCTTTTGTCCGCGACTTTCATCCATCTTTCACGGAAGAAATGGTGCTGATGGGACTCAACACACCCATCCGTATCGGGCAGGCAATTGTGTTGCCGGGTGATTTGGTAATTGCTGGCCTGGAAGGTGTGTTGTTTGTTCCGGCACACCTGGCAGAACAGGTGGTCAGCACGGCAGAATTTGTAATCCGCAAAGACCAATTTGGATTTGAAATGGTGCGAAGCGGAAAATACAGCACCGGCGAAATTGACAGCCAATGGACGGATGCGATAAAAACTGAGTTTTTAAAATGGCTGGAAAAGCGGCCCGACCTTGGTAAAATGACCCGTGAAGAACTGGATACTATGATGAAGAAAAGGACATGGTGATAAGTATTGCCCTTACAAAAAAATAATTTTTATTCTCATATTCAATTAACAAATCAACATTCATTTAAAATTCAGCAACATGAAACAGTTATTTACGGCAGCACTCCTGCTCGGATGCATGGTGGTTTTTGGACAGAATCCCATTGACGGAAACTGGAAAGGAACCCGTGAAACTCCTAACGGCACTTTTGAAATCAATTACACATTTAAAGTGGAAGGAAACGTACTGAAAGGCACCTGGAAAACACAGTTTGGCGAAACTCCCTTAGAAGATGGAAAAGTTGACGGCAAGAAATTTTCTTACAGTATTTCCTTTAATGACATGACGATCAAAAGCACAGGAGAACTCATTAGCGAAAATGAAATAGTGATCAAAAATGAGAGAGGAGAAATGAAACTGACCCGGGTGAAAGAATAGATAACAAACCCATGATTCCCGGGGCTGGTAAAAGCTCCGGGAGTCATATTGAATACTTATACCAATAAAATAAAGAAACTACCATGCAGTTAAAACTTCGCAACCCTGTTTTTTGTTCAGGCCTGTTGGCGGCTGTAGCTTTTTGTATCGTTAGCTGCAATTCGGCCCCGGTAGCGGAATGGGAAAAAACAAATAATGACCTGATCAAACAACATCAGCTTAAGAAGCGGTCAATATCGGGACTTCCGGACTCAAAGGTGGAGTCGAATATAGAACCAGCCAAAGTAGCTAATCTCGATCAGTTGGACAGCACAGTGCTGCATCCCGGTGTTCAGGCAAAAATATTCTGGGGAGCCGGTAATATGGTGAGTGTATTGCAGCTTCAACCCAACGCAAGCATTCCTGAGGAAGAATTAACTGCTGACCGTTTCCTGTTTGTGCTGGAAGGAACGGTTGATCACTCTGTCAACGGCAAAAATCTTTCTATGATTTCGCAGCAGCGTGAAAGCCCCGATGGCATTCATAGCGGCACACCCCGCACAGATTTTATTTATTCAGAGAAGGGAACAAAATCAGCTATCACGGCAGGTGCAGCCGGGGCAAAGTTGCTGGAAGTGTACAGCCCGCTACGGGCAGACTACCTGCAAAAAACAGGAGTGGCCAATCCTCCTGCGGAAATTCCGGACATAAAGAATATGATGGAACCCAATGTCAGTTCCAATACAGTATACGACCTGTATAATATGCAGCTTACTACACTTACACCTGATGCCCATTCACGGATACTGTCGGGCAGAAATATGCAACTGAGTTTTATCTCCATGGATCCGGGTTCCGTTTTTCCCCATCATATTCATCCTGAAGAGCAGGTCATGTTTGTGTTGCGGGGTGAATGCCGTGAAATTTTATTAGATGGAGAACAGGAAATGAAGGCAAACAGTATGGTACGTATTCCCGGCAATATGGTGCATGGCGCATACGTAGGTGAGCTGGGCTGTGATGCATTGGATATTTTCTGGCCGGCAAGGGCTGATTACCTCGAAAAAGAACAAGCAAGGCTGAAAGCATATCATGACATTATTCCAAAAGATGCCAAAGTGGAATTGCTCGTGGATGGTAAAAAAACAAAACCAGAATTGTTTTTTACTGAAGGACCGAAATGGATGAACGGAAAAGTTTATCTCTCCAATATGTTTTTCGATCAGAACTGGAATGCCAGTCCTAAAAAAAGTTCAACGGTTGAATTGGATCCAAACGGAAGCTATCGCAATATTACCGAAGGAAAAATGCAGACCAACGGGTTATACCCCTACAAAAACGGCAACCTCATTGTTTGTGATATGATGGGACACCGGGTGGTGGAAATGACCACCGGCGGGCAAGTGGTCAAAGTGCTTGCTGATAAATATGATGGCAAACCCATTGACGGCCCCAACGATGTAATAACCGATGCAAAGGGAGGTTTTTATTTTACCGATCCGCAGTTTACCATGGAGCCAACAAAATTTCAGCCGGGCCGTGCGGTTTATTATGTTTCCCCGGAGGGAAAAATTACAAGAGTGGTGGAGCCTAATGAATTTGCCATGCCCAACGGTATTGCTTTGTCACCGGATGGCAAAACGCTTTACATAAACAATTGCTACGACAATGAATCCTGGTATCCTGTAAACAGCGAAAAAGATAATCATATCTGGGCCTATGATGTGAATGCAGACGGCAGTCTCAGTAATGGACGAAAATTTGCCACTTTGTTTCTCACCGGAAATGTTCTCGACAGGAAAGGAAAATCATCCAGCGCCGATGGCATGGCCATTGATACAGACGGCAACCTGTATGTGGCCACTTACTATGGTGTACAGATATTCAATAAAGAAGGCGCATTTGTGGGCATGATCAACCTGCCCAACTTCCCGGTGAGTCTTTGTTTTGGTGATGAAGACATGAAAACTCTTTATATAGTCAGTTATAGCAAAATATATAAGATAAGAACTAACAAAAAGGGATTTGTACAGTACTTATAGATAAGGAAAGCTAAAAAGCAAGAAAATGCAATAAAAGCCGGTGGCTGATGAAAACATTGATTTGTACACAACCGGGGGAACTAAACTATGTTTCAAAGGCAAGGCCATCTTTGGAAAAGGGCCATGCTATCATCTCCATCCGGCGAATCGGTGTTTGCGGAACCGACCTGCACGCCTTTGAAGGAACACAACCCTTCTTTCAATATCCACGCATATTGGGTCATGAGCTTTCCGGCGAGCTGGTTGAGTTTGATGATGCTCCTGGATTTAGCGCCGGAGAAACCGTTACGTTTATTCCTTATTTCAATTGCGGATACTGCATTGCCTGCCGGACGGGTAAACCTAATTGTTGTGTTTCGTTAAAGGTTTGCGGGGTGCATATAGATGGAGGAATGACAGAACAATTACTGGTTCCTTCCGGTTCGTTGGTTCATGGCAATGGTTTAAGCCATGATGAACTGGCATTGGTGGAACCATTGGCCATCGGCGCACATGCTGTAAGGCGGGCGGCTGTAGCCGCTGGTGAATTTGTATTGGTGATTGGCGCCGGCCCGATCGGTTTAGCTGTAATGGAATTTGCTGCAATCGCCGGCGGAAAGGTGATTGCCATGGATATTAACCCGTGGCGGCTGCAGTTTTGCAGGGAAAAATTAAATGTCACCCATACGATCAATGCATCCTCCGAAGACGTTCCGGCGGTTTTAAATGAAATGACCCATGGCGACATGCCGACTGTTGTCATTGACGCAACAGGCAGTTTAAAAGCCATCAATGATTCATTTCAATACATAGCTCATAGCGGACGTTATGTACTGGTCGGTCTGCAAAAAGGAGATATATCATTCAGCCACCCGGAATTTCATAAAAGAGAAGCCACCCTGATGAGCAGCCGAAACGCCACAAGAGCAGATTTTGATCATGTGATTGATTGTATAAAAAATGAAAAGATTTCACCGGGCAGATTTATTACCAACCGTGCTGATTTTAACGAAACCGGCAATGAATTTAAAAACTGGCTTACACCGGGAAATAATATTATCAAAGTGATGATCGAATCAAGTCATGACATATAATAAAGAAAAATAAATGCTGTTGCGAACAAAAAATCATAGAAAAATTACATCGGTTGCTGTCATAAGCTTTACGGCTTTCATGATCAGCAGCAACCTGTCCGCACAGGATAAGCTTTACCCTAACACATTTCCGTTAGCTGATGTTACGCTATTGAACGGCCCTTTTAAACATGCCCGTGATCTGAATATTAAAACACTTTTACAATATGACACAGACCGCCTGCTTGCCGGTTACCGGAAAGAAGCGGGTCTTCCGGCTAAAGCATCTTCCTTTTCAAACTGGGATGGATTAGATGGTCATGTCGGTGGCCATTATTTATCAGCCATGGCCATGAACTATGCGGCAACAGGCAATGCAGCATGTAAGCAGCGCATGGACTACATGATAGCTGAACTGAAGGAATGCCAGCAGGCAAACGGCACCTTGCATCCAGGTTGGGGATCTGGTTATGTGGGTGCAGTGCCAAACGGGAAACAATTATGGCCTAAGATCAAAGCAGGTGATGTGAGTGTTGTCGGGAAGTATTGGGTGCCCTGGTATAATGTACATAAAATGTATGCGGGTTTAAAAGATGCATGGTTGTACGGAGGAAGTGAAGATGCAAAAAAAATATTCCTGGATTTCTGTGATTGGGGAATTGAAATCACCAAAGGACTAAGTGATGCCCAAATGGAAGAAATGCTGGGCATTGAGCATGGCGGCATGAATGAAGTTTATGCGGATGCTTACAAGATGACGGGTGATCAGAAATATCTCCTGGCAGCCAAACGTTTTTCACACCGGCAAATTTTAGAACCTTTATCAGTCAGCAAAGATGAACTGGATAACAAACATGCCAACACACAGGTACCCAAAGCAATAGGGTTTCAGCGCATAGGAGAAGAAGCAAATGATGAAAAATACCTGGAAGCCGGCCGGTTTTTCTGGGAAACAGTGACCAATAACCGGTCACTTGCATTTGGCGGCAACAGCAGAAGAGAGTTTTTCCCTTCCGTTTCTTCCTGCAGTGATTTTGTGAACGAAGCAGAGGGGCCTGAGTCCTGCAACTCCTACAATATGCTGAGACTGACACAGCATCTATTCCGGCTTGATCCCTCAGCCAGGTATATTGATTATTATGAACGCACCTTGTATAACCATATTCTCTCCACACAACATCCGGAACATGGCGGTTATGTTTATTTCACTCCTGCCCGCCCCCGGCATTACCGGGTTTATTCCACTCCCAATGAAGGCATGTGGTGCTGCGTAGGCAGTGGCATGGAAAATCATGGCAAGTACAATGAATTTATCTATACACACACAAAAGATTCTTTATTCCTGAACCTGTTCATGGCGTCGGAACTGAACTGGAAAAAGAAAGGCGTGAAACTAAAACAGGAAACTAATTTCCCGTATGAAGAACAAACAAAGCTTACAGTTACACAGGGCAGTTCTTCCTTTACGCTGCTCATCCGTTATCCATCGTGGGTAAAAAGCAATGGAGTAAATGTAAGTGTAAACGGAAAGCCGGTAAAATATACCCTGAACAATCTTGCTTACATCGCCATAAAACGCAACTGGAAAAATGGAGATGTTATATTGGTAAAACTGCCCATGCATACCCGGATCGAACAAATGCCCAATGTGCCAAATTATGTGGCGATCATGCACGGGCCTGTTTTACTTGCCGCCAAAACAGGAACTGAAGACCTGAAAGGATTGGTGGCCGATGACAGCCGCTGGGGACATATCGCCGGTGGCAAAAGATTACCGGTTGACCAGGCGCCGATCATCATTGAAGATAATTTGATGGCTTCGCTCCCGGCAAAACTGCAACCTGTGCCCGGCAAGCCCCTAACCTTTACAGCCCCAGAATTAAAAATGGTTAATCCTATCCCTGCTGTGTTTGAACCATTTTTTTCTATTCATGATAGCCGGTATATGATGTATTGGATGGCATTGACCGGTAATCAATATCGTTCTTACCTTGATTCACTGGCACTGGCTGAAAAAGCAAAACTGGCATTGCAGCAGCGAACGGTTGATTTTGTGGCTCCCGGCGAACAACAACCCGAAGCTGACCACTCACTGCTCCATGACAAATCAAATACCGGTAACCGGCTAGATGAATTCTGGCGGGATGCCCGAAATGAAGGTTACTTCAGTTACAACCTGTCTACCCGGGGTGAAACAAATCTAAGCCTGCTGGTGCGATACTGGGGCGCTGAATGGGGCAACAGGAAATTTGATATTTATGTAGATGATCAAAAACTGCTGACAGAAGACAATACGGGAAGATGGAACCAATCGGCATTCAAGGATATTGAATATACTATCCCTGCTTCAATGCTGACAGGAAAAGAATACATCCGGGTTAAATTCCGGGCTTTGCCGGATAATACGGCCGGGGCTGTGTATTATATCCGGCTGGTAAAAAATTAACAGTCAGTTTCTAATGTTTAATTATTCCAAAATGTGAAAAGAAGTGTAACCTTTTTTGAAAATGCAAATTTGAGAAACCGAAAAAAAATATTTGTACTAACCATCCTGTGGAGTATCGCCATTACCTGGTGCCATGCACAAAAAGCAATACCATTCCGCGGTGGCAAACAAATCAGTACCGATCTGTTCGGATTGTTTTTTGAGGATATCAATTACGCAGCCGATGGCGGGCTATATGCAGAAATGGTACAAAACAGGTCGTTTGAATACAGCCCGACCGATAACAGGCAGTGGCACCCGCTTTCATTCTGGGAATATATAACACCAGGTTTTTCTTATGGCAAGATTGCTGTTGAAACAAGTTCCCCGGTTCATATAAATAACCCGCATTATGCCGAACTCACTATTGAGCATGTTGGTTCCGTTCCTGACCAGCCGTCCCGCCAAGGGCAGCAACCCTTACCTGCATCAATCACAACAGGCCGGCCGGGTGTTGGATTAAAAAATTCAGGATTTGCCAATACGATCACACAAAAAGGACAACAGTATAACTTTTCTCTTTTTGCAAAACAATTGTCTGATAACCCCGTAGAATTGTATGTAGCCTTGCAAGATCCCAGGGGAAAAATGCTTGCAGAAAGCAAAGTAACTATCAATAAAAAAGAGTGGAATCAATACAGCGGCTCTTTCATCACTGCTGATGGAAGCGACAGCACTCAAATTGTTTTAACCGCTGTGAGCAAAGGGAAGCTGGCACTCGATATGATCTCGCTTTTTCCCGAAAATACTTTTAAGAACAGAAAAAACGGACTTCGGGCAGACCTCGCCCAACTGCTGGCAGATATGAAACCGGCCTTTATCCGGTTTCCCGGTGGCTGTTTGGCACATGGCGATGGAATAGGAAACATGTATCGCTGGAAAACAACTATCGGGCCGCTTGAACAACGTGTTGCTCAAAAAAATTTGTGGGGCTATCACCAGACGGTTGGCCTGGGCTATTATGAATACTTCCAGTTTTGTGAAGATATCGGGGCCAAACCTTTACCTGTTTTGCCTGCTGCCGTCAGTTGCCAGAACTCGGGAGGCACCTGGCGGATAGGCGGCACCGGTCAGCAGGCATTGCCCCTGGGTGAAATGCAGGAGTACATACAGGAAGTGCTGGATCTGATTGAGTGGGCCAACGGGCCAGCTACGTCTGAATGGGGTGCTAAACGGGCAGCAGCCGGTCATCCACAACCCTTCAATCTTCAATATATCGGTATTGGCAACGAAGATAAAATTACACCGGAGTTTGAAGAACGTTTCAAAATGATCTATGAGGCTGTCAAAGCAAAACATCCGGAGATTATATTGATCGGCACCAGCGGTCCGTTTCATTCCGGCGAAGATTTTGAAAAAGGCTGGAAGCTTTCAAATGAACTGCATGTGCCCATGGTAGATGAGCACTATTATGTTCAACCGGAATGGCTCATCAGCAACCAGTACCGCTATGACAGGTATAACCGCAAAGAGGGTAAAGTGTACCTCGGTGAATATGCTTCATGGGGAAACAAACTATACAATGCCATTGCAGAAGCTTTGTTCATGACAGGTCTTGAACGGAACGGCGATATAGTCAGCATGTCTTCTTATGCACCGTTGTTTGCAAAAAAGAATTTCACACAATGGACTACCGACATGATCTTTTTTGATAATGGCGGCTACTATCTTACGCCTAATTATCATGTGCAAAAACTTTTCTCGTTGAACACCGGCGACTATTATTTTGATAAAGTAATTCAAAAAGATAATGCTGATTCGTTGCTTTCAGGCTCCTGTGTGTACGACAGCCGGTCAGGCGATATCATATTGAAGCTGGTAAATGCAGGGAAAGAACAGAAGCAGGTGAAAGCTGATCTCAGCCGTTTTGGAAAATTCAACCCGGATGCGGAGAAAACAGAACTAAGCGGCACTGGCGACCTGGCCAATTCATTTGAGAAGCCACAAAACATTGTTCCTATCACATCAACAATGAAGGTGAGCAGAAATTTCTCCTGTACACTTTCCCCGATGTCATTAACTGTGATCAGGATTAAAACAAACCGCTAAAACCTGTTATCGCATATGAAACTCTGTATAGCTGTACTGTTATTATTTTCCATAGCATCTTCAGGGCAAGACTCCCTGTATAAGCTGGGCCCTGATTCTTATCCAAAAGAAGGTGTGCCCCGTGGCGTTGTGACAAAGTATGAATGGCAGAGTAAAATTTACAACAACTACCGTGAATATTATGTGTATGTTCCTGTTGCATATGACAGCACAAAGCCTGCGGCGCTGATGATTTTCCAGGATGGCGCCAGCTATGCCAATGAAACAGGTGACCTGCGGGTGCCGGTTGTGTATGACAACCTGATCTACCAGAAAAAACTGCCGGTAACTATTTGCCTTTTTGTAAACCCCGGTCACAGCAGCAAGGAATATCCTGAAAACAGGTATCGCTCATCCAATCGTTCGGTGGAGTATGATGACATGAGCAGTAAATATGCCGATATGCTGATGACCGAATTGATTCCTGAGATAAAAAAGAAATACAATATCAGCGACAGTGCTTCGATGCATGGCATCGGCGGACTTTCGTCCGGTGCCATCTGTGCATTTACGGCTGCATGGCACTATCCCGGCTACTTCAGCAAAGTGCTCAGCTTTATCGGGAGCTTTACGGATATCCGTGGCGGACACAACTATCCTTCACTTATCCGGAAAACTGATAAGAAGCATATCAAAATGTTTATGCAGGACGGGAGCAATGACCTCGACAACCAGTTTGGCAACTGGTGGCTGGCCAACCTGCAAATGGAAGCAGCGCTGAAGTATAAAGGCTATGACTTCAAATTTGAAAAAGGAGTTGGTGCACATAGTGGCAAACATGGAGGCTCCATCATGCCTGAAGCACTGGTATGGTTATGGAAGGATACAAATACTAAATAAAATGTAAAGCATGCGAACAATTATCACCGGACTGTTTTTGGTTGCTGCAGTAATATCAGTTAACAATGCCTGGACACAAGTAAAGGCGCAGAATCCCATCATTTTTGCTGATGTGCCGGACTGGGCCATCATCCGTGTTGGCAACACTTATTACATGAGCAGCACCACTATGCACATGAGCCCGGGAGTCCCCATCATGTCATCAAAGGATTTGGTGAACTGGAAGATGATCAGTTATGCATATGAAACATTGGTGAGCAATGATGATATGAACCTCGACAATGGAAAATTTGCTTATGGAAGGGGTTCCTGGGCCAGTAGTATCCGGTATCACAAAGGCAGTTTTTATGTTTCAACGTTTTCTGCCACCAGCGGTAAAACACATATCTACACAACTAAGAATATTGAAAAAGGACCATGGAAAGCCATCAGCTTCCGGCCGGTGTTGCATGATAATTCACTGTTTTTTGATGATGACGGAAAAGCCTACATGATCTATGGAAACCGCAAGCTGACATTGGTGGAACTGCAAGATGACCTGTCCGGTATTAAAGAAAACGGAATAAACCAGGCGATCATCGAGGATGTAACAAAACCCAGTCAATCCGTTGGCCAGAGCGGGTTGGGTGAAGGTTCGCAATTGTTCAAAGTAAATGGGAAATACTATCTCTTCAATATTACCTGGCCAAGAGGCGGTGTAAGAACTGTGGTCATTCACCGGGCTGATCAACTGACCGGCCCCTGGGAAGGCAGGGTTGCTCTCCAGGACCTGGGAGTGGCACAAGGCGGCTTGATTGATAGGCCCGACGGAACCTGGTATTCCTATCTTTTCCGTGATTATGGTTCTGTTGGCCGGATTCCCTATCTCGTTCCTGTGAAATGGGAAGATGGATGGCCGGTGTTAGGTGAAAATGGAAAAGTGCCTGAAACACTTCCGTTGCCGGCAAGTAAAGGATTAATACCGGGCATTGTTGCTTCCGATGAATTTAGCAGGAAAAAACGGGAACCTGCTTTGCCACTGGCCTGGCAATGGAATCACAACCCAGTTCATGAAAATTGGTCTGTTACAGCAAGGAAAGGATTTCTTCGTCTCACCACGGGAAGAATTGATTCCTCTGTGCTGTCTGCAAAAAATACACTTACGCAACGAACCTTTGGCCCGGTATGTTCAGGAATCACTTCACTAGATGTATCCAATATGAAAGACGGCGATGTGGCGGGGCTGGTCTTGCTGCAACGAAATTATGGCCTGGTGGGTGTGAAGATTACAGGCAATTCCAAAACTATCATCATGATCAATGCTACAGACAACAAACCTGTGGAGGCAGAACAGGTTCCGCTTGCACAAAACATCATTTATTTTAAAGCAGAATGTGATTTCACCAATAGAAAAGATGTGGCTGATTTTTATTACAGCCTTGATGGAAAAACTTGGAAAAAGATCGGTACACAGTTGAAGATGGCTTATACCCTGCCCCAGCATTTCATGGGTTACCGGTTTGGATTATTTAACTATGCCACTAAAAACACAGGCGGATCTGCAGATTTCGATTTCTTCCGTATCAGCGACAGTATATCAAAATAAAGAACCGCTATTTTAAAACAATATCAAACCAACTGGCAAATTCCGCTAAATGAAATACACAGTTTTTATAATCACATTTTTTAGCAGTGTCGTTTTTTCCTATGCGCAGGATTATACCATTTCCAGCCCGGATAAAAAGATCGTTGTAACCTGTAACCCGGTGAAAGCTGTTTACTCAATCAGGTATAATGGACAGCCCGTGCTTGATGAATCCCGGCTTGGAGTGACCAGGGAAGATGAAGATTTTTCGCAACACCTGCAGGTCATCAAAGTCTCTGCACCGGTGATCGTGAAAGACAATTACACCCTGCTGACCGGCAAGAAAAAAAATATCAGTTATACCGCCACTCAAAGAGTGATAGAAACAAAAACAGCCTCCGGCAAAAGAATGAACATCATTTTCCGGGTGTCCGATGATGGCGTTGCGTTTCGCTATGCTTTTCCCGAACAATCAACCGATATAAAAAAGATAAATGCTGAAACGACCAGTTTTCGCTTCTATGACGGAACAAGGGCCTGGCTGCAACCTAAAGCGGAAGCACAAACGGGATGGGAACACAGTAATCCAGCTTATGAAGCGCATTACAAAATGGATATTCCCACCGGCACTTCTTCTCCCGGGCCAAACGGCTGGGTCTATCCGGCTTTATTTAAATATAATGAAGTGTGGATGCTGATCACAGAGGCTGCTTTAGGAAGAACATACTGCGGCACTGCCCTTCAGCAACATTCACCCAACAACGAGTATAAAATAAACTTCCCGCAGGCACCTGAAGTTTTTAAAGATGGGATTCCGACATTAAATCCCGAATCAACATTGCCCTGGCAAACACCCTGGCGCATTATTGTCATTGGCAGTATGAAGACTATTGTCGAGTCAACATTGGGTACCGACCTCGCATTGCCGGCAAAGAAAATGAATATGTCGTTCATCAAACCGGGTAAATCATCCTGGAGCTGGATCATCAAAAAAGATGATTCCACAGTTTTCAGCGTACAGAAAAACTATATTGACTTTGCAGCAGATATGAACTGGCAGTATTGCCTGCTCGATGCCAACTGGGATACGCTGATCGGGTATGATTCAGTAAAAATTCTTGCAGATTATGCCATGAAAAAAAATGTCGGGCTGCTGCTTTGGTACAATTCAGCCGGAAGCTGGAACACAGTGAAATACCATCCGAAAGATAAACTGCTGACACATGAAAGCCGCATTCGTGAGTTTGCAAGACTGAAAGAGATGGGTATCAAAGGTCTTAAAGTAGATTTCTTTTCCGGTGACGGTCAATCCATGATCAACTACTACCAGGATATTCTCGATGATGCGGCCCAATTTGACCTGCTGCTAAATTTTCATGGCGCTACCCTGCCAAGAGGTTTGCATCGCACCTATCCCAATTTCATGACAGCAGAAGCTGTATTCGGTTTTGAAATGATCACATTCGGACAGCAATCTGCCAACAGGGAACCGGAACATGGAGTGATGAGTGCCCTGGTGAGAAATGCGTTTGACCCGATGGATTTCACACCGATGAATTTATATAAGATCCCAAGAATAAAACGGGTAACCACTGCGGCATTTGAACTGGCCACTGCAGTGCTTTATTTATCAGGCATACAGCATTATGCGGAAACACCGGAAGGGATGGCTCATGTGCCGGAGAAAGTAAAAGATTTTTTGAGAAAGCTTCCCAATCACTGGGACGATGTGAAATACCTGGATGCATACCCCGGCAAATTGTATGTGGTGGCAAGAAAAGCAGGCAACAAATGGTATGTGGCAGGCATTAATGGTGAAAACACAACAAAGGAACTGACACTTGACCTCAGTTTTCTGAAAAACAAAAAAGGGCAATTGATCTTATCTGGTGATGGCGGCACTGATGATCCATCGTTTGACATCAGTAACATCAGCATCCCTGCATCAGGAAAGATCACCATCAGTTTAAAAGGAAATGACGGTTTTGCAGCCGTAATTGAATAAACAGGCAAAAAAATTATGCAAATGAAAAAACTTAAACATCACCTCTTTTTTTCCGGGATAGTATTGTTCTTTTTCGGCAATGCATTGTTTGGACAGAACCCAATTGTAAGAGACCAGTACTCTGCCGATCCTACAGCCCGGGTGTTTGGCGACAAGGTTTATGTATTTCCTTCGCATGATATACTGGCCTCAGAAGGTAAAGGCCGTATTGGCTGGTTTTGCATGGAAGATTACCATGTGTTCTCCTCAACCAATCTTACGGAATGGACGGATCATGGAGTAATTGTCACCCAAAATAAAGTGCCCTGGGTGCGGCCAGATAGTTACAGTATGTGGGCGCCTGATTGTATTGAACGGAATGGGAAATATTATTTTTATTTTCCCACTGCTGCAAAAGATACGGTAGCACATGGTCGTGGCTTTACCATTGGTGTGGCCATAGCCGATAAACCGGAAGGACCTTATGTACCCGAACCAACGCCCATTAAAGGAGTCCGCGGTATTGATCCCAATGTTTTTATTGATAAAGACGGGCAGGCTTATCTCTATTGGTCGCAGGGGAATATTTATGGCGCCAAGTTGAAACCAAACATGCTTGAACTTGACGGACCGGTCATGACATTACAGGAACTGCCAACAAAAGGATTAAAGGAAGGCCCTTTTGTATTTGAACGAAACGGTATTTATTACATGACCTACCCGCATGTAGAAAATAAAATCGAACGATTGGAATATGCCATTGGTAATAATCCGCTCGGCCCTTTTAAGATTACAGGGGTTATTATGGATGAATCTCCCACCGGTTGCTGGACCAATCATCATTCTCTCCTGCAATGGAAAAATCAATGGTACTTGTTTTATCACGACAGGGATTATTCTCCCCATTTTGATAAAGCAAGGTCTATCCGTATTGACAGTTTGTTTTTTAATGAGGACGGCACTATAAAAAAAGTGATACCGACCCTGAGGGGTGTTGGGCTATCGGATGCCGGTAAAAAGATACAAATAGATCGTTACAGCCATAAAAGTGATAACGGTGTGGTGGTTGACTTTATCGATACCCTCAACCGCTTTGAAGGATGGAAAACAATATTTGAAAAACCCGGCGGGTGGATCCAATACAACAGCGTTGATTTCAAAAACAAAAAATGGACTGCTGTTAATGTCAGGGCTAAGTCGATAAATGGCGGCACACTCGAAATCCGCACGGGCAGCAGCAATGGCCAGCTCCTGTCAATGGTGAATATTCCAAAAGGAAATGACTGGCAAACTATAAAAACATCGCTGGTTTCATCACCCAAAGAAATGCAGCATTTATTCATATCACTCAAAGAAAATTCCGGCGCCGAAGTGGACTGGATAAGTTTTGAATAAAATAATAGGACATGTATTCAGGTAAGTGGTTGTTTTTTTTAGTGATTTTATTTTTTGGTGCTGATGCAGCAGCACAGCCATCATCATCGCTAAAGCTATGGTATGACCGACCAGCCAAAGAATGGGTGGAAGCATTGCCGGTGGGCAACGGTCGTTTAGGAGCAATGGTATTTGGTGATCCGCAAAAAGAAAAGATACAATTGAATGAAAGCACCATCTGGGCGGGCTCTCCGCATCGCAACGATAACCCGGCTGCAAAAGAAGCATTGGCAGAAATCAGAAAACTGATCTTTGACGGGAAATATAAAGAAGCACAAGACCTCGCCAACCGCAATTTCATCACTAAGATTGCTCATGGTATGCCTTACCAAACGGCTGGCAACCTGAACCTGCAGTTTGAAGGCCATGAAAACTATTCAGGCTATTACCGTGAACTGGATATTGAAAATGCCGTAACCACTACACGATACAAAGCCGGTGGAGCTAATGTAGAGATGAAAGTATTCAGCTCTTTTACCGATAATGTGATCATCAGCCACATCACTGCAGATAAACCGGGCTCCATCAGTTTTACAGCGGGCATGGACAGACCATCGAAAGTGACCGTTACGGCCAATGGTAATGATGAACTCGTCATGTCGGGTGTTACCGGTGACTGGGAATCGGTGAAAGGAAAACTTCCTTTTGAATCACGGGTGAAGATCGTAGCCAACGGCGGCAGTGTTTCTGCAAAAGATAGTACACTGTATGTTGCCCGTGCCGACAGGGTCACGATCTATATTTCCATTGCATCAGGGTTTAATAATTATAAAGACATAAGCGGCGATCCTGCACAACGGACCCAAGACTTGTTACAGGCAGCTTTGAAAAAAAATTATGAAAAGGCTTTGGCTGATCACATTGCTTTTTACCAGCGATATTTTAAAAGAGTGAACATTGACCTGGGAACAACAGCCGCAGCCCAATTGCCAACCGACAAGCGTATAGAACAATTTGCAACGGGCAACGACCCGCAACTGGTGGCTTTATATTTCCAGTTTGGACGTTACCTGCTGATCTCTTCATCTCAGCCCGGCGGACAACCCGCCAACCTGCAGGGCATCTGGAACCATTTGCTCTCACCGCCCTGGGATAGTAAATACACCGTGAACATTAACACCGAAATGAATTACTGGCCTTCTGAAGTAACCAATCTCCCGGAGATGCATGAGCCCTTAATACAAATGGTGCGTGAAGTGGCGGAAACAGGCAGGCAAACAGCAAAAGATATGTATGGTGCGGATGGCTGGGTGCTTCATCACAATACCGACATCTGGCGCATAACCGGCCCGATAGATGGCGCCTTTTGGGGAATGTGGCCGATGGGCGGCGCATGGCTATGCCAGCATTTATGGGAAAAATATGAATTCAACGGCAACAAAGAATACCTGCAATCGGTGTACCCCGTTATGAAAAGTGCTGTTCAGTTTTATCTAAGCTTTCTTACAGAAGAGCCGCAAAACAAATGGCTGGTGGTGGCGCCTTCCATTTCTCCGGAAAATGCTCCTGCCATTCATCCCCAATACTCTGTAGTTGCAGGTGCAACCATGGATAACCAGTTGTTGTTTGATCTTTTTTCCAAAACCATAAAAGCAGCTGCCATTTTAAAAACCGATAAAGAATTTGCTAAACAGGTACAAGCAACCCTTGAGCGGCTGCCACCCATGCAGATAGGCAAATGGGGACAATTGCAGGAATGGATGCATGACTGGGACAGCCCTGAAGACCAGCACCGGCATGTATCACATTTGTATGGTTTGTTTCCTTCAGCTCAGGTATCTCCCTACCGCACACCTGAATTATTTTCTGCTGCAAAAACCTCCCTGGTTGCAAGAGGTGATGAGTCCACAGGCTGGTCCATGGGATGGAAAGTGAATTTATGGGCAAGATTACTCGACGGAGATCATGCACTTAAGCTGATAAGAGATCAGTTATCACCTTCGAGGCAGCCGGATGGAAAACAAAGAGGCGGCACTTATCCCAATCTTTTTGATGCACATCCTCCTTTCCAGATTGATGGCAACTTTGGCTGCACATCAGGAATAGCAGAAATGCTGCTGCAAAGTCATGATGGTGCTATTCATTTATTACCGGCTTTACCTGCTGAATGGAAAAAAGGAAGCATAACTGGATTGAAAACAAGAGGCGGATTTGAAGTGGATATTTTTTGGGAAAATGGTTCGCTGGCAAAAGCCGTGATCAGGTCAACCCTGGGTGGTAACTGCCGCATCCGTTCTCATGTTCCGCTTAAATCTGCAGGGTTGAAAAATGCAACGGGCAATAATCCTAACCCGTTTTTCAGCGTAGTGAACACAGCAAAACCGTTGATTCATGCCAAAGAAGCAATACCGGTTTTGCCATTACAGAAAATTTTTGAATACGATTTGCAAACGAAGAAAGGCGGTGTGATTGAAATAATTCCCGCCAAATAAAATTGAACTAACTTGTCATAACCGAAAACACTACATGAAAAATCTATTCCTGCCCCTGCTGATTGGCTCATCTGTAGTTTGTCATGCACAGTTCAACCCTGCCTGGCAGGGAAAAAAATGTGCCGTGGTGATCACTTATGATGATGCGATCAATGAGCATCTTGATAAAGCTGCCCCTTTACTGGACTCGTTAGGACTGAAAGCAACTTTTTATGTCACTGCATTTTCCCAATCGGTGCAAACAAGAATAAATGAATGGAAAAGCCTGGCACTGAATGGGCATGAACTTGGCAACCACACGTTGTTTCATCCCTGTCTTGGTGGCAAGGGAAGAGAATGGGTCAAACCTGAATATGACTTGAGTCATTACACCGTTCAACGGATGGTGGATGAAACAAGAATGACCAACCTGTTTTTGCAGTCACTGGATGGCAAAAGCAAAAGAACATTTGCTTTCACCTGTGGGGACATGAAGATCGGCGACTCTTCATTTATCAGTGCTATGAAGAATGACTTTGTAGCGGCAAGGGCAGTGAGAAATGAAATGCATAAAATAAATGAGGTGGACCTGTATAACGTAGATTGTTATATGGTAAACAATCACACGGCAGCGCAAATGATCGAATGGGTAAAAAAAGCCATGGAAACAAATTCACTGCTCGTTATTCTTTTTCATGGTGTGGGAGGCGGCAACCCGCTGAATGTGGATGTGGCAGCCCACCGCGAATTTTTACAATTCGTAAAGCAAAATGAGAAAGACATAATGATCGCACCCATGGTGACCGTTGCCGATCATATCAAAACGTGGCAGGAAAGAGACCGGGCGGCCAAACTGCAGCAGCAGAAAACACAGGCTGATTATGCCGATATGCTTGCGAAACTGAACATTCCTGCGAGTGCAAAACGGGCAGGTCCTTCCGGCAATCCATCGGCGCCCAATGCGGCGAATGCCGATGAATCGAAAGCAACACAATACACTTCCTTGCCCGATCCTTTAATAATGAAGAATGGAAAGAAAGTTACCGATGCAAAAACCTGGTGGAATAAACGAAGACCGGAGATTGTTGAAGCATTTGACAAAGAGATCTATGGTCGTTTGCCAAAGAACATACCCAAAGTCACCTGGGAGGTGGTCAGCGCCGTGGATACCGTATTCGGAAATCAGAAAGCTATTGCAAAGAACCTGCTTGGTCATGTTGACAATTTATCATATCCGCAGCTAAAAGTAGATATACAATTATCGGTGATCACACCAAAGGGAATCGGGAAACCGGTGCCGCTGGTGATGGAATTTGGTTTCATTTTTCCCGGCGGGTTTCGTCCGCCAGCACCGCCACCGGGAACGGTTATTCCAAAAAGCTGGCAGGAACAGGTGCTGGAACAGGGCTGGGGTTTTGCCATCATTGTGCCCACCAGTTTCCAGGCTGATAACGGCGCCGGTTTGACGGAAGGAATAATTGGTCTTTGCAATAAAGGACAATACCGAAAGCCTGATGATTGGGGAACCCTGCGTGCATGGGCATGGGGCGCCAGCCGTGCCATTGATTATTTTGAAACAGATAAAGATATAGATGCCAAACGCATCGGCATCGAGGGATTATCCCGTTATGGAAAAGCAGCGGTGGTGGCAATGGCTTATGAGCCACGGATTGCCCTTGGTTTTATTGGTTCGTCCGGTGCTGGCGGTGTAAAAATTTTGCGTCGCATATATGGTGAGCAGGTTGAAAATCTGGCTTCATCCGGCGAATATCATTGGTTTGCCGGTAACTTTATTAAATATGGAGCAGACCCGTTAACACAAAATGATCTGCCGGTGGATGCACACCAGTTGGTAGCGTTATGTGCCCCGCGGCCGGTGTTCATCAGTTCGGGTTCTCCCAATGTGGAAGGAAAATGGGTGGACGCAAAGGGAATGTTTTTAGGAGGCGCACATGCAACACCCGTTTATGAATTGCTCGGCAAAAAAGGGTATGGCACCATGGAATACCCGCCGGAACAAACAGCGTTGATTGACGGCGAAATTGCTTTTCGCCAGCATGAAGGCGGGCATACCACCGGACCCAATTGGCCAACTTTCATTAAATGGGCCAGCCGGTATTGGAAATAAAAATATTGTGAAATATAAATAAGATGAGATACTGGTTTTTAATAGCAGGAATAATATTCACGGTGCTGCAATCAACTGCGCAAAGGCCAGTCAAAATTCCAGCATTAGTAAAAACCGGGAAGTATGTTCAGCTATTAGTAGATAATAACCCTTTTTTAATACTCGGAGGAGAACTTGGAAATTCCAGTGCCTCAAGCAATGATTATATGCGACCCATCTGGTCAAAACTGAAAAAGATGAACCTGAACACCGTGATTGCCCCGGTGTATTGGGAGCTGATGGAACCGGCAGAAGGAAAATTTGATTTTTCCTTATTAGATAGCCTGATCAGGAATGCACGGTTGTATAATATGAAATTAATTATACTTTGGTTTGGCGCCTGGAAGAACAGCATGTCCTGTTATGCTCCTGCATGGGTGAAAACGAATACATCACGTTTTCCCAGAGCATTGGATAAGAATGGTTTCCCGCAGGAAATACTGACCCCTTTCAATAAGAACAACCTTGAAGCCGATAAAAAAGCATTTGTCCGCCTGATGCAATATATCAAACAGGTGGATGGTCTCCGGCATACGGTCATTGCCATACAGGTGGAAAATGAGATCGGGATGCTTCCCGATGCCCGCAGTTATGATGAAGCAGCTAACAGGGCATTTAATGACCCCGTTCCAAAAGAATTGATCAGCTATCTTGAAAAAAACAAAGCACATCTTCTCCCCGAAGTCAAATCTATCTGGGAAAAGAATGGTTACAAAACATCCGGAACCTGGGAAGATGTTTTTGGTAAAGATCTTTCGACAGATGAGATATTCATGGCCTGGTATTACGCCGCATTTGCAAATCAATTGACGGAGGCAGGAAAAGCTGTATACAAGCTCCCCATGTTTGTAAACGCTGCTTTGAACCATCCGGGAAGAAAACCCGGTGAATATCCCAGCGCCGGCCCGTTGCCGCATATCATGGATATCTGGAAAGCCGGAGCTCCGGCTATAGATATATTAACTCCTGATTTTTACAACCCGGATTTCAAACATTGGTGCGACCTGTACACTAGAGCTGGTGATCCGTTGCTTATACCGGAACATCGTTTTGAAAAAGGAATTGATGCTAAAGCGTATTTTGCTTTTGGCAATTACAATTGTCTTGGTTTTTCACCCTTCTCCATTGAATCAACAAATGAACCGGAAAAAGAACCTATCGGAAAAACATACAGTATTTTACAGCAACTGACTCCGCTTATCACCAGGCACCAGCCTTCCGGAAACGTCAAGGGCTTTCTGATTGAAAAAGATTCAGTACAGAATAACATTCCTGTCGGAGATTACCTGGTAACTGTTCATCACGAATATAAAATGGGCTGGTCACCCGGTTCGAAAGAAAATAACTGGCCGCTTGCAGGCGGATTGATCATTGCAGTGGCACCGGATGAATTTTATGTAGCCGGCACCGGTTTCGTTATGATTTTTGATTCACAGGCAATAAATAAAAAAGCCGGCTTTATCAGTATTGATGAAGGAACATTCCAAAATGGCAAATGGATTCCCGGTCGCAGGATGAACGGTGATCAAAACCACCAGGGAAGGCATGTTCGGATAGCAGCTAATGATCACAGCATCCAGCATGTTAAACTATATACTTACTAAACACAATAACAAATGATTCATTCACCATAAAACAACTAACATGAATAATCTCGGTAAATCCAGGAGAAAATTCCTGTACGATCTGGGTATGGCCGGAATGAGCATACCATTTCTTTCAGCCTATATGGATTGCAATAGTGAAACCTCAAATAAAACTGGTATGAGTAACCGAAAAGATGGTAAGCTTGGAATTGCATTAGTGGGACTGGGTGGCTATGCAGGCGGGCAACTGGCCCCTGCCCTGCTGAAAACGGAACATTGTTACCTGGCAGGTATTGTCACCGGCACTCCTTCCAAGATCCCGGTGTGGAAGGAAAAATACAATATTCCTGATAAGAATATTTATAGCTACGATAACTATGATGATATAAAGAACAACCCGGATATTGATATCATCTATGTGGTGCTGCCTAATAACATGCATGCCGAATATACTATCCGTGCATTTGAAGCCGGCAAACATGTGATCTGTGAAAAGCCGATGGCCATCCAGGTGGAAGAATGTGACCGGATGATCGCTGCGGGAAAAAAAGCGGGCAAGCTGTTATCCATTGGGTATCGTTTGCATTTTGAACCCTATAACCTGGAGATGGTGAGATGCGGCACCAAAAAAGTGTATGGTGAAATAAAAAAATTGTCCGGTGGCTTTGGATTCCGGGCAGGACCGAACCAATGGCGGCTCACTCAAAAATATGCAGGTGGCGGCCCGTTGATGGATGTGGGCATTTATGTGATACAGGCCATGTGCTATACCACCGGTATGGAGCCCATCGCTGTGACTGCAAAGGAAGGTGAAAAAACAGACTTCGAAAGATTTAAAGAAGTGGAACAATCCCTCACCTGGCAAATGGAATTTCCCAACGGGCTGGTAGCAGACTGCAAGACCAGCTACAATGACAATATGAATTTTGTACGGGCCGAAGCTGAGAAAGGAGTTTTTGAATTGACCTCTGCGTATAACTATGGCGGGCAACGCGGCTCCACTCCTGAAGGGCCTATGAATTTTCCGCATATCAACCAGCAGGCAAAACAAATGGATGCCTTTGCATTGGCTGTAAAAAACAAACAACCTTCAATTGTTCCCGGCGAAATGGGAAGAAGGGATGTAAAATACTTACAGGCAATTTATGAGTCCATGCGGACAGGAAAAAAGGTACAAATCAAGGCAGGTTAAAAGCAAATCTTCCTATAGCAATTTGTAATGGCAAAAAGGCGGTAAGGACAACAACCCTTACCGCCTTTCATTTATCACTCAGTTTTGTTTATTCAAAGAAAGGAACATTCGGAGCAGCATATTTTTTCATCGCTTCCATATTGAGATCAACACCGATACCCGGTTTCTCAGATACTTTAATAAAGCTGTCTTTCACCCAATTTTCTTCATCAAATGTTACAATCTCTCTGTACATAGCATTGGTATGGAAATAGGATTGCCATTCCATCAGGTGGAAATTAGGTACCGATACACAAACGTGTGCACAGGCCATAGCGCCGAGAAACGATGCCACCATATGTGGTGAAAAAGGTTTGTAGTATAAATTGGCAAGATTAGCTATTCGCTGTCCTTCACCTAATCCTCCGCATTTTTGCAGATCTGGCATTACAATATCCACACCATTATCCATCAATTGCTTGAATCCATAACCGAGATATACGTTTTCGCCGGCTGCTATGGGTGTATTTGTTTCTGCGCCAATTTCTTTAAACGCAGCATAGTTCTCTGCCGGAACCGGCTCTTCCAGCCATGTCAGGTTCAAAGGTTCCACTTTTTTGGCGATAGCTTGTGCTGTTACAAAATCATACCGCCCATGCATATCCACACAAAGATCAACTTTAGGACCTACTGCTTCCCGTACTGCAGCAAGCTGGTTGTACATCCTGGATATTTCACCAGGGCTGGCAGTCCAGTTATAACGATCATATTTATCCGGGTCGGAAACATAATCAAGGTCAAATTTCAAGGCATTAAAATTCCAGTTTTTAATAGCTTCTTTTGCAGCATCTGCAAAATCTTTTGGCGACGGGAACCGTACACGATAAAGAGCCGTATCACAATATACCCTTACTTTATCACGGAATTTGCCGCCCAACAATTGGTAAACAGGAAGACCCAATGTTTTGCCGGCAAGGTCCCACAAGGCGGTTTCGATAGCAGATAAAACAGCAACGTACATGCCTGATTGTCCGCCGCCGAAGTGTGCACTTCTGCGGTAATCTTCGAAAATCTTATGCATGTTCAACGGGCTCTGTCCTCTTAATCTTCTTCCGAGGTTTTGCACCAGGTAATAGGTTCCGTTAATTGCATCCACTCCTTCACCTAAGCCATAAATATCCTGGTCGGATAAAATTTTTACAAACAATTTACCTCCAACATATCCGCACTTTACATCCGTGATCTTTATAGCAGATGGTGCTGAATATTTCGGCGTTCTATCAACAGCATCCTCTAATCCTCTTCCAAAGGTTGCCATCGGGGCAAGTGGTACCAAAGCAGCAGCAGCAGCGGCCTTGGTTAAAAACGATCTTCTTGAATTTGTCATTATGCTAGTTTTTAAAAATGTGAGATAATTATATTTCTAAACCGGTTTTTCAATCTTCAAATTTTTCAGCACTAGTGGGTATTTGTTGGATTGCTGGTGCTTTCTCTTTGTTTTATAAGTTCCAGCACCTGTTCCCTGCCGACAGGTAATTTGTCTACATTATCTTTCAGCCACTGTGTAAAGTCTTTTTGAATGGGGTCGGCCCATCTTGCATCAATTTGGCCGGCAGTATATTTTCCTTCCCGTATGCGGAGCTTTCCGAACAAATCTTCCAGGCGGACACGTTCTGAATTTTTTACAACTCTTTCTGCCAAATGCGGAGGTATGAAATAAACAACCCCCATTTTACCCAACACCACGTCGCCGGGCATTACTGTAACACCTTTGATATTAGTTGGCTTATTGATGCCTATAATCATTGTTGTCAGATCCCTGTTATTACCACCGCCTGGGTTATGAAAAGAGGGATCGTAACTGCTGAAATAAGAGGTAAAGCCACCAAATCCTTTCATTCCTTCCACATCCCGCAATGCACCATCATACACCACGCCGTTACCTGTTTTTGTATAAATGGAAGTGCCTACCCTGTCTCCAACAGTAGGGCCATTCTTTTTCGCTCCAAACTGATCTACAACGTATACATCACCTTTTTGTAATTGCTCAACACCCCATACATTCTGAGATACCTTTATTCCCTCCTTTTTTCCCATGGAGTCAATAGCTCTCCAAACATCGGGGCGTCCAGGCATAAATGAAGTAGTGAAAGCACGGCCTACCAATACACTGTCAGGGTTAATTATTTGTCCCCAGCCATCAGCCATCTGATACCTGTAGCCTGCTCCATTTACAACCTCCCATGCTTCTTCTATTGTAACAGGTTTCATTCTGTTAAGAATGTCGTCAGAAACTTTAGGACGACCATCGGGAAAACGTTCTCCTTTCCATTCAGGTGTTAACGCAATGATTTCTTCTTTGCTGGCCTGTACATACTGGCCTTGTGAATGATTGTAAAAAACGGCAATGGCAATCATCAACAACACAACTCTTGGTTTTAGCATAAATAAAATTTTATATGATGAGCTAATAATTAAAAAACTATATTAAGACGCTGATTTTGAAATTTCCTTTTCCCCTATCACATCCTTGGGAGTGCGACCATGCCACCAGCTTGCCAGCACAGACCCGGTAATATTCATTAGCGGACCGAATACAGCTGCAGCCAGGCCTACTGTAGCCACCTTTCCCATTTCCTTAGCTATGCCGGATGCAAGTCCGGCGTTTTGCATACCTACTTCGAGTGCAACAGTGCGGCAATCTCTTTCCGGCATCCTGAACAACCTGGCGCCCCAGTATCCCAAAAAATAACCTGCTGTGTTATGAATTAATCCTATTAAGATCAGCAGTGGCCCGATCGTTAAAAGGTTATCCCTGCCCGCAGCCACGATAATTGTAATGATGATGGCAATGCTGAGCATAGACACATAAGGCATGGCATTATCCAGCCATTTTATTTTCCCGCTAAGCAGTTTATTAAAAATCAATCCGCCACCAATCGGGATGATGATCATTTTAAAAATATCCCACATCATTTTGGTTACTTCAATTTCAACCAATTCCCCGGCCAGCAACTTCATGAGCAGTGGAGTAACAAATGGCGCAATAAGGGTTGTAATGGAAGTGATAGTGACGGACAATGCTAAGTTAGCTTTTGCGAGGTACGCCATCACATTTGAGGCAAGCCCGCTGGGTGAACAGCCGATAAGAATGATGCCTGCTGCGACTTCAGGAGAAAATCCCGAAAAACTTGCCAGCGCAAACCCTAAAAATGGCATAATGGCAAACTGGCTCAGCACACCCACGATGACACCTTTAGGTGATTTGACCACAGCAGCAAAATCATTCAGGCTCATGGAGGCGCCCATACCAAACATCAGCACTTGTATCAGGGGGATTATAAGACTGCTTACTTTGAAGTCACCCCATTGCTGAAAATAGCCGGGATGATACATGGCTAATGCCACTGCTGCAAAAATGATGACGGTAAATGACATACCCCGCAAATGCCTGTTGCCCCTGAAGGCAATGGCGAGGTTTACAAAAACCAATGCCAGCATCCAGCCGGCAGCATTTTGGTTTTGCTTATAGGTAAATAGAATAAATAAAAATAAGAACAACCCTGCTATGCCATAAAACAAGCCGTATTTTTTTCCTGTTGATTCGCTCATTAGTTTTATTTTAAGTCTTTACCGAACTATAAACTTTGCTATTTCTTTAGCCCTGGTTGCCATTTGAATGATGCTGCAAAGCAGCTATATCTGCAAATTCGCCGGCCAGTTTTGTACTTAGACGTTCAAAAATTTTAAAATACTTCATGTAACTCTTATGATTTTTTTTATCGGGTGTGGCAAAATCCGGCAACACTACTGTTTTCACCGCTTCATCCAGTGATTCATAGATACCCATTTCAGTTGCACTCAACAGGTAAGAGCCGTAGCTCACACTATGATAGTTCTGTCTTAACCTTACCGGTTTATTATATATATCCGCCACCATCTGCGTAAAGAACGGCAGTGAGCCAAAGCTGCCGTTGATGGAAAGACTGTTGATGACACGATGTTCTTCAAGGATTTTTCCAATGCTGTAAATGCCATATAAAACACCCTCAATAGTAGCTCTTACAAAATGTGCTTTCTCATGTTTGATGTTCAAACCAAAATATACACCACGGGCATTGGCATTCCAGATCGGGGCCCTTTCACCCAGCAGGTAGGGCAGGAAGATCAACCCGTCCGATCCCGGCGCCACATTCGCAGCATCGTTGATCAGTTCGTGCATGCTGTGCTCTATGTCAAATGGATTTTTAAAATCGCCAAACTGTCTGGTAAACCATTCGAAAATGACACCGCCGTTGTTGGTGGGGCCGCCGGAAACATAGCGGTTCTCCGTCAGCAGGTAATTAAAGAAACGTTGCTTGTCATCCTGCAGCACTTTGTCACTCATCACCCTGACAGCGCCGCTGTCCTCCACAGTGATAGTGGCTGTACCTTCGCCGTTTATCCCGTCACCCAATATTGCCATGCAACCATCACTTGAGCCAACCAGTATCCTCGTATCAGCTGAGAGACCCAATGAGGTTTGATAAGCTTTGCTGAGTTTGCCCGAGCGGGTGAATACGGGTACCGGTTCGGGCAACATAGCAGCAGTGATGCCGGCAAATTTCAGTGAATCTGGTTCCCATTTTATTTTATGGATGTTCAGCAAACCTGTAGCAGATGCAATGCTGTAATCCATCATGTATTCACCGGTCAGTTGTTGCAGGATATAACTTTTCAGCGATAGAAATTTGCTGACCTGTTTGAATTTCTCTGTTTCGTTGTTTTTGATCCATGCTATTTTTGCCAGCGGTGACATGGGGTGCAAAGGAGTGCCGGTGGCATTATATATTTTTTTGCCCTGTGCAGAGCTTTTCAATTGCAATGCTTCCTTGTTGGCCCTGTTGTCAGCCCAGGTGATGGCATAGCCCATCGGGTTACCCCTTTTATCCACAGCCAGTAAACTGTGCATGGATGAACTGAAACAGATACATGACACTTTGTATTTCTGTGGATGAACAAAATCATTCAACAGGTTTTTCAGCACATACAACATGGTAATAAATATCTGGTCGGGATCCTGTTCACTGTAATCAGGTTCGCTGTGAAAAGTGGGACAGTATCCTTTCAGCGATCCAATGATGTTGCCATTAAGGTCAAAAGCATATACTCTCACTGCATTGGTGCCAAGTTCTATAGTGATGATACATTCCATAATATTCTTTTTATTTTGTCCTTAAATGGTTTTTCCTGAACTGGCTGGGTGTATACCCTGTCAGTTTCTTGAAAGTGGTGGAAAAATGCTGTGATGAATAAAAACCGGTATCCAGGGCGATGTCTGTGAGGCTGATAGACGGCTGCTTCAGCAACTTTATGGCTTCTGATATACGAATATTGATCAGGTAGCTCAGCGGTGAAAACCCGGAATAGCTTTTTACTTTTTCATTGAATAAAGTGGTGCCTAAACCCACCAGTGCGGCCATTTCTTCCACTGTCCATTGATGGGACAGGTTGCGGCGAAGCTCCTGCTCCAGTTTCATGAAGGTTCCGGGAAAATCTCTTCCCGGATTGGAAATACGGGTAAAATACCTTGCTATTTGGATAAATATTTCATCCAGTAAATGATTTACTCTTGCCTGGTATCCTATCTCCTGTGTAAATATTTCTGACTGGATAGTTTTAAAGATGTTGCCGATTTCGTGAAATTTTTGAAGCACGGGTGAATGATCAGATTGCAACACTTTACTTACAGTATGACTTTCCTTATCTGTTAAATTGCTCCAGGAACCGGTTACAAACTCCCCTCTTTCGTTCTTGTCCATTTTAATATGTATCCAGAAAAAAGAACCTATCTCCAGTACATTGCCCTCATTCCCAAAAGTTTCTTCCGGCAACACCAATGCTGCATCGCCGGGGTAAAAGACAAAGGAGCGCTGGTTGATCGTCCATTCAAATTTCCCTTCCTGGACATAATATATTCTCAGCCCCTGTTTTGTTCCGCAAGGAAACCCACTCAGCCGGATGGCAGGATTTTTTACAGCGCCGATTTCTATGATATGCTGAAACAACCGTAGCTCTAAAGCAGTTTTATTACAAAGTACAAATTGATTCATATGCAATTCAGAACAAGCAGTTAATGAGCCTTTCTTCGCAATCGTTGCTTACTAATTCAGCAGTATATAAAGAAAGGAAATTTCCGCCAACTGAATTTACAAAATTCAACAAAGTTCTTTATTGGAAGATTCTGATTTACAACCTCGATACTTTAGTACCGGATTGCGTAAACCCAGGGAGAGGTTTTGCTGTCTCTGGAATTATTCATTTATCAAAACGACTTGCTTTATGAAGGAAAATCAACGACCCGTCAAAACGGGTTTTGGCAGACTTGCCTGCTTGCTGCTATTCTTCACCTTACTTTCGGTTACAGTACATGCACAGCAGGTTACCGGAACGGTAACCGATGATGAAAAAAAACCTGTTGCTGATGCATCCGTATCAGTGAAAGGCACCCGGAATGCCACAATGACTAACAACGACGGTAAATTCACTATCAATGCCGGCGGCAATGCTGTGCTGGTCATTACCCACGTAAGTTTTATGACACTGGAAATCCCGCTTAACAACCGGACCACTATTACCGTGGAGCTGGTAAAGAAAGATGGAACAGGTCTGGACGAAGTGGTGGTGACGGCTTTGGGTGTGAGACGTCAGTCAAAAAAACTGGGCTATGCCGCAACTTCTGTTAATACGGAAGAACTGGTCACCCAACGAACCACTAATATGATGGAGTCGCTGGAAGGTAAAGTGGCTGGCCTGAACATTACACCTCCTGCTGCCGGTGCCGGCGCCAGCACACAGATTCGTCTTCGCGGGCAAGCTGCATTTGCAGGTGCGAACAATGCTCCTCTTCTTGTCATCAATGGTCTGCCCATGGACCAGGATGCAAGAGGCGCCAACGGAAACGGTCAGATTGCCCAAAGGGACCGTGGTGATAACCTGCAAAACATTAACCCGGATGATATTGAAAGCATGACCGTACTGAAAGGAGCAACTGCCGCCGCTATCTATGGCGCCAGGGCGGCCAATGGTGCGATCATTATCACTACCAAATCCGGCCAAAAGAACAGGGGCATCGGTGTAGATTTCACTTCGAGCTATACTATTTCAAAGGCCATGAACTTCTTTGATGAAATAACGCAGACAGAATACGGGCAAGGCCTTGCAGGTGCCCGGTTCACTACAGCTGGTCAAGCACAGGGCAATGGACAATTTGGATGGGGAGAAAGATTGGATGGAGTGCCCACAATTAATTATGACGGAATCATGAGACCCTATTCTGCCCACCCTTACCAGCTTTTTGACTTTCTACAAACAGGAACCAATTTCACCAATACATTAGGATTGTCTGGCGGTGGTGCTAATGGAAGTTTCAGGGCATCAATCTCCAACACAGACTCCCGTGGCATTCAGCCTACCAATGAATATAAAAGAAGAATATTCAATCTGGGGATTACCCATGATGTAACCAAGAAGCTTAAACTGATGCTTAACATCAACTATGCTGATGAAGACAACATCAACCCCCCGCAAATTGGTACACAGGGTGAAGGTGCAGTAAACTTCTTCACCAGGATGCCGATCTCTGTTCCGCTGGAGGCTTATAAGGAAAGCGTAATTGATCCTGCTACCGGCGCCGAATGGCGGACCAATGGTTTCCAGGGTACGATCAACAACCCCTTCTTCCAGTTGGTAAAAAAACAATTTTTTAAAGAGGATAGAAATCGCCTTCTTGGAACAGCTACTTTGCGTTATGATATAACGAGCTGGTTGTATGCACAAGGCAGGTTCAATCTTGACCGTAGCAACAGTTTTATGGAATGGAATGTACTGAATGGCGCCGGAGCTACTACTCTTTTAAATGGTGACAATACATACAGAGGTGCCTATAATATCAGACAGGATGCAACAACCGATATTAATGCAGATTTCCTTATAGGCAGCAGCCATAAGATTAAAGATTTCACAGTTGATGCCAGCTTTGGCGGCAATACGCTAAGGACCCAGTGGCAGCGCAATGAACAAGGTGCAACCAATTTCACCGTACCGGATCTATATTCCATAGCTAATGGAACCATTCGGACCCAGGGTTATGGTTTTTCCAGGAGCCGCATCAATTCGCTATATGGCTGGGCTGAGTTAGGATACAAAGACCTTTTATTCCTGAACTTTTCAGGTAGAAATGACTGGTTCTCTGTCCTGAATCCTGCCCAAAACAGCAAGTTCTATCCATCAGTATCCGGTAGCTTTATTTTTTCTGAATTGCTGAAAAGCCAGAGCTGGCTGAACTATGGTAAACTGAGGGCTTCCTGGGCAAAAGTGGGTAGTACAAATGGTGTGAATCCATTCGATGGTATTTTGACCTATGGAATTAACCAGAACCAGTTTAATGGACAGACCTTAGCCGGTGTTGCCGGTGGTAATGCACCCAATCCTTTCCTGCAGCCCTTTACCATTACAGAAAAAGAAATCGGTGTTGAATTGAAAATGTTTAAGAACAAAGTATTGCTGGATGTCGCCGTATTTGATAAAGTGACAACCGACCAGATACTGAATGTTGTTCTTTCTAACTCATCCGGCTATTCCGGTTCACAACAAAACAAAGCTTCGCTGAAAAACAGCGGACTTGAAACTCTTCTTGAAGTAAGGGCCGTTCAAAACCGTAATTTCAGCTGGACCACTTCATGGAATAATGCTTATCTCAAAACTAAAGTTCTTGATGTCGGAAATGATAACGGAACAATTCTGCTGTTATTCTTTAACGGAACAGGAAACGAGTTTCTCGGTGAGATAAGATATACCGAGGGATTGGCCATGAACCAGCTTTACACCCGTACATACAGGAGAAATAACAAAGGGGAAGTGGTTGTGAGTAATGCGGGTCGTTTGCTCGCATCAACCGGCGGACCTGTGGGTAATGGATTCTTCCCTGTTGGCAGCTCCATTCCCAAATTTACCGGTGGATGGAACAACACATTTACATTTAATAAACTGAGTGTAGGGTTACATATTGACTATAAATTTGGCGGCACTGTATTGGGTTCCACCCTGCTGAACATGACCCGCCAGGGACACTCCAAAATGTCACTGGAAGGAAGGGAAAACGGATTAATCATTCCTGCTGTTTATGAAAGCACCGGGCTGCCTAATACTTCCGTTATACCTGTTGCAAGTTTGCAAGGACATTATACAGACTACAGGAACCTGCAGATCGGGGACCCCTTCACATTCAAGTCAGATTTTGTTAAACTTAGAAACGTGTCAGTATCATATGACCTGACCTCGATGATCAACAAAACACCGGCATTGAATTTTGTTAAAGGCCTGGTGATTTCAGCAGCTTGCCGTAATGCAGCGATACTTCACAAGGATATTCCCGGTTTGGATCCGGAAGCTATCCAGTCTTCCGGTGATTTCAGGGCAGGTTATGAAAATTCATCTATGCCAACCACCCGTAATTTCAACTTTACCTTAAACGTCAAATTCTAAGCCATATGATAAAAATAATTAAACGACTTCTCCTTATTGGCACTATCCCTTTTTTTACGGGATGTGATAAGGACTTCGTAGAAGTAAATACTAACCCATATGCGATCACATCAGTTGACCCGGGAATTTTATTTGCAGGTGCACAACGAAACCACCTGGGAACATGGGAGGCAGAACACACCATTGTGCAGCAGTTTGTAAACCCTTACAACCAGGGAGCGACACTCGGGTTTAACTTTAATGAAGATATTGATGGTGTCAGCACACCAAAATGGGACCAGTCTTACCCGTCTATAGTCAGAAACCTGATACAGGCATTGAACCTTATAGGTAATGACCCTGCAAGGGTTAATTTAAGGAGCATGATCAGGATATGGAAAGCTCAGGTATTCATGGGAATAGTGGATGCATATGGAGACGTTCCCTATTTTGAAGCGGGTAGGGCTGTAAGTGATGCCATCTTTTATCCCAAATATGATGATGATGCTGCCATCTACGACGATTTGTATAAAGAACTCAAAGAGGCTACAGCGGCATTGAACCCGTCAGGAGATTATGTTCCCTCAGATCTTTTCTACGGAGCAAAAGCACATGCAACCACTACTACTTCCACTGCTACAGCACAAGTTGCCAAATGGAAAAAACTTGGTTTTTCATTGATGCTGAGGCTGGGTATGCGTTATTCAAAAGTAAATGCTACAAAAGCGCAGAGTATAGTTACTGAAGCCGTTGCTGGCGGGGTGATGACATCCAACGCTGATAATGCTTTCGTAAAATACGATGGCTCACTATATACGCAGGCAACTAATAATAACCTGCGCAACTTCTCTGCTTTCAACTATGCAGCCGAGCCTTATGTAAACCAACTGAAATCAACCAATGATCCCAGGGCAAGAAATATTCTCGCAAATTTTGCAGACCCGGGTAATCTTGTAGGTGAACCTAATCCTGACGTTGTTTTAGCCAACCAATATGGTGTTCCTATCGGAGTTACGAATGTGCAGATAGCAGCCGGAGCTCCTTACCGTGGAACAAGAGGCACAGGCCTTAATTATTCGCAATTTAATATCTGGAGGATAGCCTCCCCCGCTGCGCCTGACTTCTATGTAACTTATGCCCAGACAGCTTTGTTGCTCGCAGAAGCGGCCAAAAGAGGGTGGATACCCGGCGGTGATGCTACAGCAAAAACACATTATGACAATGCTATTACAGCTGATATGGCAGTGCATTCGCTTTATCCTGGAACTACGCCTATTTCCGGCGCAGAAGTAGCAGCCTACTTGCTTGAACCGGGTGTAGAATATACCCCTGCCGATGCACTGAGACTAATTAATACACAATACTGGTTAGTGAACATTAGAAACGGAACTGAAGCATTTGCCAATTTCAGGAGGAGCGGATTTCCTGCACTAAGCCCCAACCTGTTTAATAATAATCTGAGTGGTGGTTTTGCAAGAAGATTATCCTATCCTGATGCTGAGGCTTCTGCTAACGCAGCCAATTACAGTGCTGCAGCAGCCGCAATCGGTGGTGATAAATTAACGTCAAGAGTGTTTTGGGATAACTAAACTGAAGCATTGATTGATGATGACTACGGAAAAAACAGTTATCATGTGAGCACAAAAACCAAAGGCTTTCTTTTAGCAAGCAGATAGCAGTTACCAATCAAAAACCTTTGTTTCTACAAAGGTTTTTGGCTCATATAGGAAATTTAGCGACTGGACAAATAAACATAAGCTGCCTGTAGAAAAGTAGTCAGCGTATGTGAATATGTCAGTATCTGAATAAAAAAAATAAAGGCTTCCATTCATGAGAATACCAGGCATGCCGGCCAGATCTAATTAATCAGCCGCTATTGTTATTGAAAACTGAACGTATGAAGAAAGATCAACAGAAACTTCGCAGTCACGATTGGTTTGGCCGCAAAGACAAGGACGGGATCATTTACAGGAGCTGGATGAGGAACCAGGGAATACCCTCAGATATGTTTGACGGGAGACCCGTTATTGGTATATGTAATACATTCAGTGAACTTACTCCCTGCAATGCCCATTTCCGTGACCATGCAGAAGCGGTGAAAAAAGGTGTGATAGAAGCTGGTGGCTTCCCGGTTGAATTTCCGATAATGAGTTTGGGTGAAACATTGCTGAAACCGACCGCCATGCTTTTCCGTAACCTGGCAAGTATGGATGCCGAGGAAAGTATCCGGGGGAATCCTATTGACGGAGTTGTTTTGTTGACAGGTTGTGATAAAACAACACCATCTACAGTCATGGGGGCAGCCAGTGTTGGATTACCTACCATTGTTGTTCCCGGTGGCCCGATGCTGAATGGTAGGTACAAAGGTCAAGCTATTGGAAGCGGCACCCATGTCTGGAAGTTTGATGAAGACATGAAGACGGGTAAGATGACACAAGAAGACTGTGAATTTGCAGAAAGTTGTATGAGCCGCAGCATCGGTCATTGCATGACCATGGGCACTGCATCCACCATGGCTTGTATGGTTGAGGCACTGGGTCTGACATTAAGCGGCGCTGCTGCTATTCCTGCAGCCGATTCAAGAAAAAAACTGATGGCAAGGTTAAGCGGCCGGCGAATTGTTGAGATGGTAAAGGAAAACCTGACCATTGATAAGATACTTACCCGTGAAGCATTTGAAAATGCAATTAAAGTAAGCGCTGCTGTCGGCGGTTCTTCCAACTATATTATCCACCTCACTGCCATTGCTGGCCGCATTGGTGTACCGCTTGAGTTGGAAGATTTTGATAAGATCGGCAGCAAGATTCCCCTGCTGCTCAACCTGATGCCGGCAGGCAAGTATCTCATGGAAGATTTTTATTATGCCGGCGGCCTGCCCGTAATATTGAATGAACTCAAAGATCATTTGCATAAAAATGTTATCACCGTAACTGGAAAAAATCATCATGAGAATATCAAAGGCAGCACCGAACGATTTAACGCAGATGTGATTGCCTGTATGGATAATCCGCTTATCCCTGAAGCCGGCTGTGTGGTGGTAAAAGGCAACCTAGCCATGAATGGCGCTGTTATTAAACCTTCGGCTGCCAGCCCCGCCCTGATGAAACACAAAGGCCGGGCCGTGGTGTTTGAAAGCATCGAGGATTATCATGCCAGGATTGATGATCCCGATCTTGACATTGATGAAAACTGTGTTCTTGTATTGAAATATGTTGGTCCTGTTGGTTATCCGGGTATGCCGGAAGTAGGCAATATGGCTTTACCTAAGAAAATACTGGAAAAAGGAATAAAGGATATGGTCCGCATCAGCGATGGTCGTATGAGCGGTACAGCCTATGGTACCACCGTACTGCATGTATCACCCGAATCCGCAACCGGTGGCAACCTGGCCCTGGTTTATAATGGCGATATCATTGAGCTTGATGTTGCCCAGCGAAAACTTCACCTGCATGTGAGCGATGAAGAACTGGAAAAAAGACGTGCAGCTTGGGTGAAACCTGCCCCGGCTGCCACAAGAGGTTATGTACATTTGTATATCAACCATGTGATGCAGGCCGACAAAGGCGCTGACCTTGACTTCCTGCAGGGAAGTTCTGGTTCTGTCGTCACCAGGGATTCACATTGATCCGGCACCCCGATGGGAAAAAAGTTGGAATAACGCTATGAAATATGAGAGTAACTCTTTTTGCTTTGCTGCTGACAACGGTATCTTGCTATCATGCAAAACAATCTGCCAACATGACCTTCAGGAATACCGGCGTCATTGAACGTATTGACCCGGCATTGGATCTGCTTATTGACAAAGAAGCAAAACCCGAAATTATCGCCGAAGGATTTGACTGGAGTGAAGGTCCACTTTGGGTTGAAAAACATAAAATGCTTCTTTTCTCTGATGTCCCCCGGAATGCCATCTATAAATGGACGGCTGAAAAAGGCGCTGAAGTCTATTTAAAACCATCTGGCTTCACCGGCACCGAAACAACCAGCAGGGAACCCGGCAGTAATGGATTGCTGCTTGACAGCAAAGGCAATCTGGTAATGTGCCAGCATGGCGACCGCCAGATGGCAAGGATGGATGCGCCATTGACAAAGCCACAGCCGAAATTTATCAGCTTAGCCGCTAAATATGAAGGCAAGCGATTCAACAGTCCCAATGATGCTGCGTTTAACAGCGATGGCGAATTGTTTTTCACAGATCCTCCCTATGGTTTGCCTATGAAAAATGGCAGATATACCGATAAAGAAACTGATTTCAACGGCGTTTATAAAGTAAAAAAGAACGGTGACGTGGTATTGCTGGTTGACAGCATCACCCGGCCCAATGGTATCATCTTTCTTCCCGGCGAAAAACAACTGATCGTGGCAAACAGCGATCCGGCAAGGCCCCACTGGTATATGTTTGATGTGAACGGCGATGCCTTAACAAACGGCCGGATATTTCACAGCGCAGCCGGCGGACCAAGGGGATTGAAAGGATTGCCCGATGGCCTGAAGGCCGATAAAAAAGGAAATGTATTTGCATCAGGACCCGGCGGTGTATGGATCTTTGACAGCACAGGAAAGCTGCTGGGAAAAATAAAACTGGATGAGGCCTGCTCCAACATTGCTTTGTCTGCAGACGGGAAAACCATGTATATTACCAATGATATGTATGTGCTGCGGTTAAAAATGAGAAAATAAATCATGGCTATTCTCACTATACTCCTGAGCATCGCAGTCATCGTTTTGCTCATCACAAAATTGAAACTTCACCCATTCCTGGCATTGTTGCTTGTAAGTATTGTGCTGGGGCTTGTCACAGGGATGAACCCTGCTCTTGTCATCACATCCATCCAGGAGGGCTTTGGCGGAACCTTAGGAAAGATCGGCCTGGTGATCATACTCGGTGTGATGATCGGTGCGTTCCTCGAGCATAGTGGTGGCGCTTTGGTACTGGCCAACAAAATTCTTTCACTTATCGGCAAAAAAAGAGTGGCAACTGCGATGGGCATCATCGGTTATGTCATTTCCATTCCTGTTTTTTCCGACAGTGGTTTTGTATTACTTTCTTCGTTGAATAAAACGCTAACCAAAAAAGCCGGTTTATCATTGGCAGGAACAGCTATCGCTTTAGGCCTCGGACTTTCCTGCACCCATGCATTGGTGCCTCCCACACCGGGGCCTGTAGCCGCAGCAGGAATATTGAATGCAGACCTTGCACTCGTAATGGGCCTGGGATTGATTGCAGCAGGTGTTGCATTGGTCGCCGCCTTACTTTTTGCCCATAAAGTTGCTGCAAAAATTTATATTGATCCCGGGCCATTGCCAGAAGAAGACAAGTCTGCAAAAACATATGCGCCGGGTTTGCTTCGTTCAGCATTACCTATATTGGTTCCTGTCATACTGATCGTTTTGAAATCAGTCACAGCAAATGCTGCTGCTGTAAACTGGCAATCATTGAAACAGATCATATCCTTTGCCGGCGAACCCATCATTGCCTTATTGATCGGCTTTGCATTTTGCCTGCTGCTGCCACAGCGTTTGAATAAAGACATGCTTTCCACTGATGGATGGGTGGGCAAAGCATTGACTGATTCGGCAACAATACTGCTGGTCACAGGCGCCGGGGGAATATTCGGAAAAGTGCTGCAAAATTCAGATATCGCCGCTATGCTGGGCGATGCACTCACACAATCGAGTATGGGTATCTTCCTGCCTTTTCTTTTGGCTGCCGCCTTAAAAACTGCACAAGGTTCCTCCACCGTGGCACTGATCACCACGGCATCAGTAATAGCGCCATTGATGAGTACACTGGGTTTTGTCAGTGAAATTGATAAAGCTATGGCGGTGATCGCAATTGGCGCCGGCTCATTGGTGGTTTCACATGTGAATGACAGTTTTTTCTGGGTGGTGACACAGATGAGCAATATGGATGTAAAAACAGGATACAAACTGCATACAACAGGAACATTGATCATCGGTAGCACAGCTATGGCTACCTTATATATATTATTTACTATTCTTCACTAAACATCAGATATGAAACTATATCGTACAACAGAAGGCATTATCATTGAACATGGCAATCTCTTTTTTTCAACTGGCGATCACAACTGGGACCGGTTCATTAACGATGACAATTTGCTCGCTAAATGCAGCACCATTGTCAATACCAGTACGTCATCAACAAGCCAGTTACCTCCGGGTGCAGCTATCATGCCGGTATTGCAAAGCCAGGAGTTATGGGCCTGTGGTGTCACCTATCTGCGCAGCAAGATCGGCCGCCAGGAAGAATCAAAAGAAGCAGGCGGTGGTGATTTTTATGCGAGGGTATATGAAGCGGAAAGACCGGAAGCATTTTTTAAATCCACTCCCCACCGGGTGGTGGGCCATGGCGGTAAAGTCAGGATCAGGAAAGATTCTACCTGGGATGTGCCTGAGCCGGAATTGACACTGGTGGTTTCTTCATCAGGAAAAATTGTTGGCTACACGGTTGGCAATGACATGAGCAGCCGGAGTATTGAAGGAGAAAATCCATTGTATTTGCCACAGGCAAAAACTTATGATGGCTGTGCTGCAGTGGGACCGTGTGTGTATGTAACGGATGAGCCCATCCCCGCTTCCACCATGATCCGCCTTGTGATCAACCGAAACAACGAAACTGTTTTTGAGGGAGATGTTGGCATCAGCCAGATGAAAAGAACCGTGACGGAACTGGTTTCCTATGTGTACCGGGAATGTTCATTTCCTCATGGCGCACTGATCATGACGGGTACAGGCATTGTTCCTGGTCATGACTTCACCCTTCAGCAGGGAGATGAGGTACAAATTACTATAGATGGTATCGGTACACTTATCAATACAGTAGCGTAACTGACATTTAAATATTAAAACATGAAAAATCTGCTTATCATTCTTGCAATGGCCTCTGCTTTGTTGCACTGGCGTTGCACCAACAGTCATGCCGTGTCAAAACAAGATATAAATGACACAAAAGGGCTGAAAGATTATTACAAAGATTTTTTTGACATTGGAGTGGCTGTTTCCCCGCAGGCTTTAAAGAGAGATGAAGCGGGACTGGTGATTGAGCATTTCAACAGCATGACTGCAGAAAATGCTATGAAAAGCGGCCCGATACATCCGCAGGAAAAAGTGTATAACTGGGCAGGTGGTGATTCCATTGCAGCATTTGCCAAACGAAATAACATGAAACTACGGGGGCATTGCCTCGTGTGGCACAGCCAGGCACCCCGCTGGTTTTTTACTGACTCCACAACAGGCAAACAAGTAACAAAGGAAGTGCTCCTCCAACGCATGAAAGATCATATCACTACCGTGGTGACAAGGTATAAAGGAACAATCTTTGCCTGGGATGTGGTGAATGAGGCGATATCTGATAAACCGGAAGAGTTTTATCGTCCTTCGCTTTTTTATACGATCATTGGTGAAGAATTTATTGCCAAGGCTTTCGAATATGCCCATGCCGCCGATCCCAATGCACTTTTGTTTTATAACGACTATAATGAGATCAATGACACGAAAAGAGCCAAGATCATTAAAATGGTCAGTGACCTGAAAGCAAAAGGAATTCCCATTCACGGTGTGGGGCTGCAGGCACACTGGGCCGTCAGTGAACCATCAGAGGAGAAACTGGAAACCACCTTAAAAGAGTTTTCATCATTGGGCCTGCCTCTTCATATTACAGAACTGGATATTTCCGTTTACCCGAAAGAACACAATGCCAGGGAAAAGAAACCGGGAGACTACGACACTACTTTTACTGCAGATAAAGAAGCAAAGCAAATTGAAGTATATAAAATGTGTTTTGAAAAATTCAGGAAATATAAAAATCATATCAAAAGCGTTACATTCTGGAATATTTCGGACAGAAGCAGCTGGCTGGATAATTTCCCGGTGAGAGGAAGAAAGGATTACCCCTTATTGTTTGACAGGGAATTAAAACCAAAGAAAGTATATTGGGAGATCATCAAATGGTAAACCACGGTTATGATCACCGCTAAAGCTTACGCAGCGCAGGATGCTGCCAGTCCGCTCACTCCTTTTACATTTGAGAGAAGAGAGCTTCTACCGCATGATGTGCTGGTAGATATCTTGTATTGCGGCGTTTGTCACAGCGACCTGCACCAGGTGAGAAACGAATGGGGAGATGCTATATATCCTATGGTACCGGGTCATGAGATCATCGGGAAAGTGGTGGCAACGGGTAGTGCGGTCACGAAATTCAAGATTGGTGAAACAGCCGCTGTGGGTGTGATGATTGACAGTTGCCGCAGTTGCAACAACTGCCGCCAGTATATGGAACAATATTGTGATGAAGGCATGACCGGCACCTACAACACTTATGAACGGGACAAAAAGACAATAGCACAAGGTGGTTATTCATCTGTAATTGTTACTGATGAAAGATGGGTGTATCATGTTGCTGACAGCCTGGACCCTGCTGCTGCGGCTCCATTATTGTGCGCCGGTATCACCACCTATTCACCCTTGCGCTTTGCCCATGTAGGTAAAGGCACGAAAGTGGGAGTGATAGGACTCGGCGGCCTGGGTCATTTGGGTGTAAAGTTCGCCGCTTCTTTCGGCGCTGAAGTGACACTGGTGAGCACCTCTGCATCCAAACAAAAAGATGCACATCGTCTCGGAGCCCACCAGTTCCTGCTGAGTACCGATGCTGCACAAATGAAAAAATTCTCTTCTTATTTTGATGTATTGCTCAATTGTGTTTCCGCCAACCATGATTACAGCAACTACCTGAAGCTCCTGGCGCTGGATGGGAAAATGCTTGTAGTTGGTTTGCCGGCAGAAGACCCACGTATCAGTCCTTTTGCCATCATCAAAAACCGCCGCTCCATCACAGGCTCCATGATCGGCGGAACGGTGGAAACACAGGAGATGCTTGATTATTGCGCAGAAAAAAATATTGTGTCCGATGTGGAAGTCATCCCTGTGCAGCAGGTGAATGAAGCCTATGAAAGAATGCTGCGCAATGATGTTCGTTATCGTTTTGTTCTTGACATGAAAACTCTCTGATAAAAATGAAAAAAATATTTTTAATTGCTTCGCTGCTATATGCAGTCTGCTTATCCGGGCAACAACTTAGTTACCGCAACCCGATACTGGCCGGTTTTTATCCTGACCCCACTATTTGCCGTGCGGGTGATGATTATTATATAACCAATTCCACATTTGTTTATTTCCCGGGGCTTCCCATATTTCATAGTAAAGACCTGGTAAACTGGAAACAGATCGGAAATGCGATTGACAGGGCCGAACAGATGGATTTTGCCGGCGCCGGTGTGTCAAGAGGTTTGTTTGCACCATCCATTTCTTACCACAAGGGAACTTTCTACATTGTGTGTACATGGATTGACCGGATTGGCAATTTTGTGATCACGGCCAAAGATCCGAAAGGCCCCTGGAGCAATCCTGTTGCACTGCCACAGGTGAATGGTATTGATCCTGCCCTCTTCTTTGATGAAGATGACAAAGCTTATATCATTTACAACAGCATTCCTCCCGACAATAAGCCGATGCATGACGGTCACCGCACCATCCGCATGTATCCTTTTGACTGGCAAAACCTGAAAGTCACCGGCAGTGAAATTTTGTTGGTGAATGGCGGAACAGATATGGCTAAAAAACCAGTGTGGATCGAAGCGCCGCATATCATCAAAAAGGATAGCTGGTATTACTTGATTTGTGCAGAAGGCGGCACGGGTTATAATCATTCGGAGGTGGTTTTCAGAAGTAAAGAGGTTGCAGGACCTTATGTGCCATATGAAAAGAACCCGATCCTTACTCAGCGGCACCTGGATCGTACACGATCCAACCCTGTCACTACAACCGGTCATGCTGATTTTGTAGAAACAAAAGATGGCAAATGGTATGCAGTGTTTTTAGGTTGCCGGCCATATGAAGAAGATCATTATAATATCGGGAGAGAAACATTCATGTTACCGGTGACATGGAAAGATGGCTGGCCGCATATTTTAGAAGGAGATGAAACAGTGCAGTTCAAATACCCTGTGCCAATGCCTGACCTTACAAAAAAGGTAAACAATCCCTACACAGGCAATTTTGTTTATAAAGATGACTTTAAAAGCAGCCAGTTAGACTATCGCTGGATTTTCTTAAGGGCACCTAAAGAAAACTGGTATAGCCTGGATGAAAAAAAAGGATGGTTGTCTGTAAAACTGCGGCCTGAGACAGTAAGGCAAAGACAAAACCCATCATTTGCCGGGCATCGCCAGCAGCATATGAAAGGAGAGGCTGTAACTTCCTTATCATTTAATGCAGCCGCTGAAAACGAAAAAGCAGGGCTTATCATTTTTCAGAATGAACAACATCATTATTTTATCTGCCAGTCTGTAAAAGATAACCAGCCGGTGATTGAACTATTCAAAGGCCCCGGCAACCGTAATGCAGACAAAGAACCGGAGCTTCTTGCCTGGCAGCCATTAAAACAGAAAAAACAATCGCTGCAACTGAAAATCACATTTGATAAAGCCGATTATGCATTCTGGTTTTCCACAGGCGACAATAAATGGGAATTGCTGAAAGACAAAGTGGATGGCAAGTTTTTAAGCACCTCCACCGCCGGCGGGTTTGTTGGCAGTGTGTTTGGGCTTTACGCCAGCTCCAACGGGAAAACAAGTGAAAGCAAAGCTTATTTTGACTGGTTTGAATACAAAGGAGACGATGAAGTATTTAAACAATAATTTTCATGCTGCGGTGCAAAGACACTTCGATGTTTTTTTGAAGCGCAGCATCTTGGTGAAAAAAAATTTTACTGACTCAGCAAGCTTTGTAAAATAACTGACACTTTCTCCGGGTTCGGCAGCATCGCCTGTTCCAGTCCCATATTCATCGGCACAGCCGGCAGGTTCAATGCACCCAGCACTTCCACCGGTGCATCGAGTGACTGAAAACAGTTTTTGGAAATTCTTCCGGCCAATGCTTCTGCAAATGAATTGTTTTGCTGCTCTTCTGTAAGCACCAGGCATTTTCCATGCAGCTTCACTCTTTCGAATATCAACTTTTCATCAAGGGGAAATAATGTCCGCAGATCAACGATCTCTACCCGGCCTTTAAAGTTCTTTGCTGCTGCTTTTGCCCAATACACACCCATGCCATAGGTGACAACAACACAACTTTCACCAGCATCAATAATTTCTTTATCGGCCTCCAATATAATATTGGCCTTGCCCAGCGGAATGATATAATCCCGGGATGGTTCCGGCATTTTGGCGTCCTCTGTTCCGGGCACTTTGCTCCAGTAAAGACCTTTATGCTCCAGCATCACCACAGGGTTACCGTCATAAAAAGCAGCTTTCATCAACCCTTTCATATCTGCTGCATTGGAAGGATAAACCACTTTGATACCTTTCACAGATAGAACTGTCGTTTCAACAGAACCACTATGATAAGGGCCACCGCCACCATAAGCACCGACAGGCACACGAAGGATCATAGAAACCGGGAACTTGCCGCAGCTCAGGTAACAGCTTTTTGAAATCTCCGTCACCAGTTGATTGAAGCCGGGATAGATATAATCAGCAAACTGCACTTCCACAATTGGTTTCAACCCCACTGCATGCATACCAACGGTTGAACCAACAATATAAGCTTCCTGTATAGCCGTGTTGAAAACACGAAGATCACCAAAACGTTCAGCCAATGTTGCGGCTTCACGAAATACACCTCCCAGCCTTCTGCCTACATCCTGTCCATATAAAACACATTCCGGGTGTTCTTCCATCAGTTCGCGGATGGCAAACAAAGCAGCATCCACCATCATCACTTTTTCTGAACCAGCAGGGCTTCTTTCCCCTTTTTCGACAGTGACAGATGTTGGAACAAAAACATAGTCATCTACAGTGTTGGGATCAGGCTCCGGAGCAGCCACTGCTTTGGCAAACTCAATTTCGATAAAATGTGCAGCTTCTTTTTCGATTTGCTGCAATTCAAACTCCGACAATCCTCTTTCCAATAATTTCTTTTTCAATTTGGGGCCGGGATCATGTTCCAAATGCCGGGCCCAGTCTTCTTCTGTTCTGTAAAAATCTTTTCTTACACCACTGGTATGATGTCCCAGCAAAGGCACCTGTGCATGAACGAGGTAAGGTTTTCTTTCGCGGCGGACAAACCCACACACTTGCTTCATCACACTGTATGACGCTTCAAAATCACTACCATCCACCTGGATGCGGTTCATTCCTTTGAAACCAGCAGCAAATTCAAAAGCATTCATCGCCCTTGCTTCTTCCGCTGTTACACTGATGCCCCAGTTATTATCCTGTACCAGGTAAATAACCGGAAGTTGTTTTAGCACCGCAAATTGGAATGCTTCGCTTACTTCACCTTCCGTAACACTTGCATCACCCAAAGAACAGATTACAACCGGAAGTTCATCATTTGCACCTTTATTTAGCTTAGCAACATTTGTCTTTTCCCAAAACTGAATTCCCTGTGCAATTCCTGTTGTGGGTATCACCTGCATTCCTGTAGCGCTGCTTTGATGAATGATAGTTGGCTTATCGCTGCCTTTATAATTGGGGTGATTATAATATTCCCTGCCACCGGTGAAAATATCATTGCCTTTGGCCAGCAATTGCAGCATCAGTTCATAGGGTGAAAAGCCGAGGCCCAGCATCATGCTTTCGTCGCGGTAGTAAGGACTCACAAAATCCTGCGGCTGCAACTGGAAAGCGGTGGCTAATTGAATGGCTTCGTGACCGCGGGAAGTGGAATGAACGTATTTGCAAACGGAACGATTGGTCTCGTATGTTTCGGCCATCACTTTGGCCCGGCACATCAGGCGGTAAGCTTCGAGTAATAAAGATGTTTCTATCATGAACAGCAAGCAATGAAAGCAGCAAAATTAGGGCAATCAGGTTGAGCTGCTAATGAAAAACCGGCCCGAAGGCCGGCATTTTCTCATGTGAGCTATTGGTTTTGCCTGTCCGCAGACAGGATATAACAACTTTGCTTGGTTTATTTATTTATTTCACTTCGAGGGCAAATAGGCTGTCATCTTCGATAAAGCCCTCCAGTTCGTCACCCACCACCACTTCACCCACACCGGCAGGGGTGCCTGTAAAGATCATATCGCCGATATTGACAGAAAAATAATTAGAAATATAGGAGACGATCGTATCAAAATTGTGGATCATGTTGCCTGAATTGCCCTGCTGCACCAGTTCCTTATTTTTATACAAACAGAAATTAATGTCTTTTTTGTTTTTGATATTGGCCAGCGGAATCCATTTTCCTACTACGGCTGAATTATCCCATGCTTTTGCTTTTTCCCAGGGAAGCCCTTTTGCTTTCAGTTCATTCTGGATGTCCCTTGCGGTGAAGTCGATACCCGTTGAAATGGCATCATAATATTTGCCGGCAAATTTTTCCTGTATGTATTTCCCGTTTTTGCTGATACGCAGCACCAGTTCACATTCGTAATGGAGTTCATTGGTGAATTCGGGATAATAAAAAGGTGTATGCGGCTGGAGCAAAGCACTTTTCGGCTTCATAAAAATGACCGGCTCATCAGGGATCTCGTTTCCCAGCTCTTCGGCATGAGCTGCATAATTACGGCCTACACAAAAAATCTTCATAAACAGGCTTGTTTGTGTTTAAATACATCGGATACATGACTCGGGGCTGTTCATCCCATATATTCACTGTTATTCATTATGTGTATTGGATTTCAGGCTGTACTGGCATTATTCTATGCCTTTATATAAGGACAGGGCTGCTAAAGTAAGTAATCAATCTGATTTATCATAAAGAAAAATCTTTATTATTTACCTGGTTCATGGCTATGGCAAGTCCTTCTAAAACAAAAGTTTCGATTGCTTCTACCGATCTTTCGATCTTGTGTTTTACCAGGGATTCTTCACCGGCTTTCCATTTGTCCAACACAAAATCAGACTGCTGGCCGCGGGGGTAATCATTGCCTATTCCAAAGCGCAACCTGGGGTATTTTGTGGTGCCGATCACCTCCTGCACACTTCGCAGGCCATTATGCCCTCCATCACTGCCGCCGGGTTTCATCTTCAGTTTGTTTAGCGGAATGGCCACCTCATCGGCAACAACCAGGATATTCTCCGGCTCCACTTTTTCCTTTTCCATCCAATATTTTACTGCCTTCCCGCTCAGGTTCATATAGGTGGTGGGGCAAATGCAAATAAGCTTCTTCCCTTTTATCTTTATTTCTGCCACATAGGCCAGCCGGCCGGTCTGGAATTTTCCACCGTGTTTTTGCACCAGCGCATTCACCACATCAAAGCCGATATTATGCCTTGTGTGTGCATATTCATCGCCAATATTTCCCAAACCAACAATCAGGAATTTCATATTTAATGATCAGGGTTCAAATATCGGTTGAAGTCAATAAAAAACCCCGGCATTCAGGCCGGGGTGCTGTATAATCTTTTCCTGAAATTATTTTTTGGCGGCAGCGGGTGCAGCAGCGGCAGCAGCAGGGGCAGCAGCAGCCGCAGGTGTAGCAGCAGCTTCTTCCTGTTTCAGTTGCCTTGTCAGCACCACAGATGCGATGGGAATACGGGGAGAGTTCAGGATTTCATAATGCTCCTCTTTCACATCTTCCACCCTGATATTACCATTCAGATCGAGTTCGTCAATTGGCACTTCGATCTGCTCTTTCAGGTGTTTGGGATATGTTTTCACCTTCAGGGATTTCATTTTGGTAATGAGTTTACCACCATCCTTTACCCCTTTGGAAACTCCGGTAAATTTCAGCGGAATATCGGCGATCACTTTCTTGTCATCCACCAGTTCCAGCAGGTCCACATGAATCAGGGCATCGTTCACTTTGTCAAACTGCAGGTCTTTCATGATAGTGCGGTAAGTTTTACCATCCAATACCACTTCTGCAATCTGGAAACTTGGTGTATACACTAAATTTTTGAAAGCTGCAGCAGGAGCGGCGAAATTGATCTCCTGTGAGCCGCCATAAATTACACCAGGCACCAGTCCCTGAGAGCGGAGTTGTCGGGTGGCGCTTTTGCCGAATCCGGTCCTCAGTTGTCCTTCGATTGTAATTGTTTTCATTATTATGTTGTTTTGTTTTTTACTTGTTTCTGCGTTGCGAATGAATAAACAGGCTGGTGATGCTCTTATTCTCAAACGCATTCCGGATGGCCACTGCAAAAAGCTCGGCTACCGAAATCACTTTGATCTTTGAACTCTCTTTCTGCAGGGGAATTGTATCACAAACGATCAGTTCCTCCAGCACACTGTTCTCAATATTCTCATAAGCCTTACCGCTCAGCACTGGGTGGGTGATCAATGCCCTTACCGACCTGGCACCTTTTTCTTTTAAAAGAGCTGCACTTTTGGCCAGTGTGCCGCCGGTGTCGCAGATGTCATCTATGATCACAATATCCCTATCTGTCACATCTCCGATAACCACCATGCTCGCAATCTCGTTGGCCCTTTTCCGGTGCTTGTCACAGATCACCATTTCTGCATTAAAGTAACTGGCGATCTCCCTGATGCGGTTGGTAGCTCCCACATCGGGGGCCGCAAAGGTAAGGTTTTCAAGCCTCAGATTCTCTATGTAAGGGATAAAAACTGCGTGACTGTCCAAATGATCCACTGGAATATCAAAATAGCCCTGAATTTGGGGGGCATGAAGGTCCATGGTGATGACCCGGTCTGCACCAGCTGCCACTAACATATTGGCAACCAACTTGCTGCCGATGGCAACCCGTGGCCGGTCCTTTCGGTCTTGACGGGCATAACCATAATAAGGTATAACAGCAATGACTTTGTAGGCGGAGGCACGCCTGGCAGCATCAATCATCAGGAGGAGTTCCATCAGGTTCTCAGCCGGTGAAAAAGTGCTTTGAATGAGGAATACATAGTCGCCCCTTACACTTTCCAGGAAAATGGGGGAAATCTCGCCATCACTGAAACGCTGGATATTTACTTTCCCTAAATGTGTTCCGAATCGTTTGCAGATCTGTTCGGCTAACTTCTGAGAACCAGTGCCGGAGAAAATTTTCGCAGTTTGCATGGAGAAATAATGTGCGGCGAAGATAGGACTGTCACCGCAATGATGCCCTTAACTGCAAAAAAATTGACCGGTACGAAGCTATTTAACGCATCGCGACAGTAGCAGCAACGGGTGCTGTGGTTTTCGCCGGGGTTTCTTTGGCAGATGAATTTTCAGTGCCGGAAGAAGACCGGGGATTAAATGTGTAAAAAAGTGAGGAACAAATAAAAATCGAGAAGGCCAGAACCACCACATAAACGCCGGCAAAAAACAAGATCGGGTGAAGGGCTCCTACAGGGCTTACTTTTTTGGTTTTCATACTTAGCAGATTTTAGGGGTTTTCAATGAAATTGGATTTCAACCTAACCGGTAGCTTGTTTCAATACCGGTATTTAGTATTGATAACGCCAAAAATATTGGTTAAATTGTTTTCATGCAAGAGCATAAGTACTCAATTAAAAAATGGGCAAAAGACGACAGGCCCCGGGAAAAACTACTACTGTCAGGTGCCGAAAACCTGAGCCATTCTGAATTACTAGCCATTCTTATCCACAATGGCACCCGTGAAAAAACAGCGGTTGATCTTGCCAAAGATGTGTTGCGGCTGGGCAAAGACAACCTGAATGAACTGGGCCGGCTTTCTGTTAAGGATTTAATGAAAATAAAGGGCATTGGAGAGGCAAAAGCCATTACCATCGCTGCCGCCCTGGAATTGGGCCGCAGAAGACAAGCGGCTTCATCTTTAGAGAAACCAGTCATTTCCACCAGCAATGATATTGCCCGGTTTCTGCAGTCGAAATTCAGAGACCTGCGCCATGAGATCTTTGCCGTTTTATACCTCAACAGGGCCAATAAAGTGAAACATTTTGAGATCATCAGCGAGGGTGGAATCACCGGCACAGTGGCCGATCCACGGGTCATTTTGCGAAAAGCACTGGAGGAAGATGCCGTGAGCATTATTTTATGTCATAATCATCCTTCCGGCAGTCTGCGCCCAAGCCGGGCCGATGAACAACTTACAGCTAAAATAAAGGGGGCAGCCATGTTATTTGATATTCATGTGCTGGATCATATTATTGTCAGCGAAGAAGGGTATTTCAGTTTTGCCGATGAAGGACTTTTATAGGCAATGCATCGTTACAATTCAGCTTTGAGAAAACGAGCCGTATGGCTTTCCATGCATTTCAGCAGTTCCTCTGGTGTTCCTTCAAACAAGACCTGTCCACCGCCATCACCACCCTCAGGTCCGAGATCAATAACATGATCAGCTACTTTGATTACATCCATATTATGTTCGATCACCAGCACCGTGTTGCCCCTGTCTGCTAATTTATTCAGTACATCCAGCAAATGCTGAATATCTTCAAAATGTAATCCTGTTGTAGGTTCATCGAGAATGTAAAAAGTTTTACCGGTATCTCTTTTGCCAAGTTCGGTTGATAATTTCACCCGCTGCGCTTCACCGCCACTTAATGTTACAGCCGACTGACCCAGGGTGATATAACCAAGCCCTACTTCTTCAAGCACTTTTATTTTCCGGTAGATATAAGGAACCGGCTGAAAAAACTCAACCGCTTCTTCGACAGTCATATCCAGCACATCTGCAATAGACTTGCCTTTGTAGCGAATCTCCAGGGTTTCCCGGTTGTATCGCTTGCCATTGCATTTTTCACAATGCACATACACATCGGGCAAAAAATTCATCTCTATCACTTTCATGCCGCCACCCTCACACACATCACATCTTCCGTTTTTGACATTAAAGGAAAACCGGCCGGCATTATATCCCCTGATCTTTGCTTCCGGCACTGAAGCAAACAATGTTCGGATATCAGTAAAAAAACCGCAGTAGGTGGCCGGGTTGCTCCTCGGCGTTCTGCCAATGGGCGACTGATCTATTTCAATCACTTTATCAATATGATCCAGCCCTTTCACCGATTTATATTCCATCGGTGTCATCTTAGATCCATATGCATGTTTGGACAAGATCGGGTAAAGTGTTTCATTGATCAGCGTGGATTTGCCGCTGCCGCTCACACCGGTGACACAAATAAATTTTCCCAACGGAAATTTTACAGACACATTTTGCAGGTTGTTCCCTTTTGCACCTTTTAGTTCAATGAATTTTCCATTGCCCTTCCGTCTCTCTTTTGGCACTGCAATATGTCTTCTGCCATTGAGATAGCCGGATGTGAGTGTATCCAATTTCAATAAATGTTTGGGGTCACCTTCCGCCACCACCCTGCCGCCATGAAAACCGGCTTTCGGACCAATATCAATCAAATGATCTGCGGCCAGCATGATGTCCTTATCATGTTCTACCACGAGCACACTGTTGCCAATGTCACGAAGATTTTTCAGTGCTTCTATCAGGCGATGGTTATCTCTTTGGTGTAAACCAATAGAAGGCTCGTCGAGGATATAAGTGATTCCCTGCAACTGTGAACCGATCTGAGTGGCCAGGCGTATCCGCTGCGATTCGCCACCGCTCAAACTTTTGGACGGACGGTTTAAAGTAAGATAAGTGAGTCCTACATCCAACAGGAACTGCAGCCGGTCTCTGATCTCTTTCAACACTTCTTTTGCAATGACCCGCTGTTTATTATCAATTCTCAGTTCAATACCATCAAACCAGGCATACAGGTTGTCAAGATTCATATTGCCCAGGTCGGCAATATTTCTACCAGCCACTTTGAACCAGAGACTTTCTTTTTTCAACCGTGCCCCGCCACAACCATCACAGGGTTTCACGATCATATATTCTTCCGTCCATTCCCGGATATTTTCGCTGTAAGGATTGGCATACCAGCGCTGCAGCATGTTCACCACACCTTCAAAAGGTGCATACGGATCAAATTTCATGTTTTCAAAATCGATCTCTTCCTGCTGCCCGTCTTCGTTGCCGTATAAAATAATATTGAGTTGTTTTTCCGGTAACCTGCCCACCGGTGTGGTCAATGAAATTTTATGTTTTTTTGCTGCTTCCTGCGCCTGGCGATAGACCCATGCATCTCTTTCTTCGCCCAGCGGTGCTATGCCGCCTTCACTGATGCTTAAAGAAGGATCAGCAATCACAGCTTCCCTATTGATATGATGTTTAGTGCCCAATCCTTTGCATGCAGGACAGGCGCCATAGGGAGAATTGAAGGAAAATGAATTGGGCGAAGGTTCTTCATAACTGATACCCGTTTCTTCACACATCAGTTGTTTGCTGAACTGGACAACTTTGTCACTGTCATTGACCGAAAGAAACAACAACTCTTTTCCCAACTTCAATGTTTGCTGCACACTCTGGCTTAATCTTGATTTCAGGTCATCATTTACCTGCAACCGGTCAACGACCAACTCAATGTCATGTATCTTGTAACGGTCCACCTGCATCTTTGGCACCAGGTCTTTAATCTCGCCATCCACCCTCACCTTCAAGAAACCTTTTTTCCGCATTTCCTCAAACAATTCACGGTAATGTCCTTTCCTGCCCCTCACTAATGGCGCCAGCAGGCTGATCTTTTTACCATTAAACCGGTTGAAAATATTTTCCACGATCTCTTCTTCACTCCATTTCACCATTTTCTGACCTGTGTTATAGGAATACGCTTCGCCAATTCTTGCAAATAACAAACGGAGAAAATCATATATCTCGGTAACTGTTCCTACTGTGGAACGGGGATTCTTATTCGTGGTCTTTTGTTCAATGGAAATTACAGGTGAGAGACCGGTGATCTTGTCCACATCCGGCCGCTCCATATCGCCGATAAACTGGCGGGCATAGGCGCCAAATGTTTCCATATAACGTCGCTGGCCTTCGGCGTAAATAGTATCAAACGCCAGGGATGATTTGCCGCTGCCGCTGATGCCGGTAATAACCACCAGTTTGTTCTTGGGAATAGAAATATCAATATTTTTCAGGTTGTGCACTCTTGCACCAAGCACTTCAATACTCTCCTTGTCCGCCTGCGCTGCTGTTCCGTTGTCTTTTGCCATAAATAAAGGATGACGAAGATACTGATTCGCCGATGTTCTGCAGAACGCTTCCGTTAACAATCAACGGTCAAAAAAGTTAGAAAAAGATATTATATAAACACATGGGTGGAAAAAAAGAAGCGGGTTTTTCCTCAAAATCTTAATTCTGGCATAATATTTTGAAACAAGAGGCCAGAGTACCAATTCAATCACATTTTAAAAATCGTTTTATGAAAAGAACCATTGCAATAATGGCAGCTGGCGTTTTTTGCCTTTCAGTTGCAACAGCATCCGCCCAGGAAACCTGGGACCCCCGGAAAAACCCAACCGTTGATTCAATCATCTCTAAACATAAGGACAATGTGGTGCCCATGCCCCCGGCATTGACCATTGATAAAATCTTTCCTGTGCTGGGACAATATGAATCAGCCGTGAATACTGATGCAGCAGCTGTAACCATTACACTTGACAATGAAAACAAGGGTATAATTTGGGTAGAAGGTTTGCCGCAGGGCAAAATAAAAGCCATCCTGCTCAAGTCACCTTCTACGTACAAAATACCGGCACAAAAAACAGCCGATGAAAAAGAAGTGGCCGAAGGAACCCTTGTATTTGATAAAGAAACAAACACCCTGAGTATCTGTATCGGCAAACCCTACAATTCAGCTGATCCTATGACCGCTTTTGCCGCAGAACCGGCTACTGAAGAAGTTGTGCCTGCTGCAACGGTTAAGTCAAAAACCAAAGTGAAACCGGTTGAAAAACCCAAACCCTGGATGTATGCCGGAACTAAAGTGGAAACTGAAACAGCGTCGAACTAAACTTTTTCACTTTTTACAAGTGTTTTCAGTATCCAGGGACGAGAAGGGGTTGCATATTGCAACCCCTTCACTATTTTAGCAGAAACATCCGCATGTTTCAGTTTTTTAAAAAGAAACCATCTTCAGCAAGGGTAACTGACACCATCTGGATGAATGAGACAATTAAACTCAATGCTTTGCTGAATGAATGGGAAAAGAATAAAGACACGGTTTTTATTTTTTGGTTTGAAGAAACCATGAGAAGAGCAGAAGAGTTTCTTTCAGGGTCATCAGCCGGACCTTTTCAGTTGATGATGACAAAAGAGGTTTCCAAAAGTCATATTAGCGGTAAGCCGTTCCTCTTTGCCGAACACTATCCGCTGGCTGAAAAAGAAAATGAACTTTACCTGCGGCTGGATGTGAAGGATGTAAGAGTGTGGTCAGCATTGGATGAACCCTTATTTAACCGGTTTGGCGGAGAAAAGATCATGCAGTTGATGAAACAATTGGGCATGAAAGACGATGAACCCGTTGAAAACAAAATGATCAGTAATGCTATCCGCAACGCCCAGCAAAAAATCGCTTCAAAAATCAAATTTGAACAATCGGCCCGGTCGCAGCGGGATTGGCTGACCAAAAACCTTTCATTCTGAAACTGCCGTGTACCTGTACTCACACTTTCATTCAAACGATTGTTCGGTCTTTCACAAAATATTATTTGGTTAGAACGTTGTTCGTGTATTTCTTTGCAACAGTTCTTTATTATCACTTATCAAGAAAGGCTGAGGGTAATGGCCCAAAGAAGCCTTGACAACCTCTCCCAACCACTGCGTCGGGAAAAGGTGCCAATTCCACCCCGACACAATGATTGTCGGGAAAGATAAGTCAGATCAACGCTTCAAAATAGTTTATACAACCATATTTAAAAGCTCATCTGATTTGTCGGGTGAGCTTTTTTATTTCCCATCTCCAGTGAACACTGGATGCAGCCTCCTGAAGGTATTTTTTTGACAAAGTGATGACCCTGTATCAACAAACCTGCCTGCAGCAGTCAGGATTTCATCATCGCCGCCTGTACAATAAAACAGCCGGCTTAAAAAAAAAAAGATGAGCAAACTAAAACAAACCCGTTCACCACAAATAACTGCAACTGTGTTGGAGTTATTAATCAAAGAAAACCCTTTTTGCCTCAACAAAACAAGCAGGCTGATCAAAAACTGTTGGAACCGGCCTTAATTTATTATTGCTTGCAGCATTATCCGGTTATTTTTTATGCAACAAAAAATTAACAAATGAAAAAAACGGAATTATGGCAAAAGTCCACTACTTTCATGGAGTATTTAAGCCCATGCTTATCTCTCTCCGCAATATCATTTGTTTTTCCCCGGCAACTATTTGTTGTTGCATTTGTAGTATGCCGTAAGGCATACGCTGCTGTTGCCACTACCGGCCAGCAACCTGCTTTACGGCTCCCCGGTTTTTTCTCAGCAAATTTTCAAACCATTAAAATATACCAATATGAGTAACTATCGTTTTGAAACCCTGCAATTGCATGCAGGCCAGCAACCAGACCCAACTACCAAATCAAGGGCGGTGCCTATTTATCAGACAACATCCTATGTATTTGACAACTCTGAACATGCAGCCAACCTGTTTGGATTAAAACAGTTTGGCAACATTTATAGCCGTATCATGAACCCGACCAATGATGTGTTTGAACAACGTATTGCCGCACTCGAAGGCGGCGTGGCAGCGCTGGCCACTTCATCAGGCCAGGCTGCGCAATTTCTTGCCCTGAACAACATACTTCAGTCGGGAGATAATTTTGTTTCCACCTCTTATCTCTATGGCGGCACATATAACCAGTTCAAAGTGGCCTTCAAACGTCTCGGCATTGATGTTCGCTTTGCCGATGGCGATAACGTGGACAGTTTTGTGCCTCATATTGACAAGAACACCAAAGCCATTTACCTGGAAACAATCGGCAATCCCCGTCTTAACATACCCGATTTTGAAAAATTTGTCGCATTGGCAAAAGAATATGATCTCCCATTAATTGTTGACAACACTTTCGGTGCAGGAGGCTATTTGTTCAAACCGCTGGAATGGGGCGCCAACGTAGTGGTGAACTCAACCACCAAATGGATCGGCGGTCATGGCACATCCATCGGCGGTGTGATCATTGATGGGGGCAATTATAACTGGGGCAATGGAAAATTCCCGCAGTTCACTGAGCCCAGCGAAGGCTATCATGGTTTGAAATTCTGGGAAGTGTTTGGTGATAACAACCCATTGGGATTACCCAACATTGCTTTCATCATCCGTGCAAGAGTGGAGGGGCTTCGTGACTTCGGTGCTTCGCAAAGTCCTTTCAATTCCTTCCTCAACCTGCAGGGCCTGGAAACACTCAGCCTTCGTGTGCAGCGCCAGGTAGATAATGCCCTTGAACTGGCACAATGGTTAGAATCACACCCACAGGTAGAATTCGTATGGTATCCGGGTTTGAAAAGCAGCCCTTATCACAACCTGGCCAAAAAATACCTGACCAATGGTTTTGGCGGCGTGCTGCAATTTGGCATCAAGGGCGGCATTGAAAACGGTCGCAAGTTTGTTGACTCTCTGCAACTGATCAGCCACCTTGCCAACGTGGGTGATGCAAAAACATTGGTGATCCATCCTGCTTCAACAACACATGAACAACTGACAGAAGAAGAAAGACAAGCGGCCGGTGTATTACCGAATCTTATCCGCATCAGTGCCGGTATTGAACATATCGAAGACATCAAAGCAGATGTGGAGCAGGCCCTGCAAAAAGTTTTCAGCAAAGAACTGGTTGCATAACATCATGACGAATATATTCAACTATAATCATCCGTTCACATTAGCTTCAGGTGAAACCCTTCCCGGGTTTCACCTGGCTTATACCACCCATGGCAAACTGAATGCGGCAAAAGACAACGTGGTGTGGATCTTTCATGCCCTTACGGCCAACAGCAATCCTGTGGAATGGTGGCCCGGGCTGGTGGGTGAAGGAAAATTCTTTGATCCGGCAAAGTATTTCATTGTTTGTGCGAACAAACCGGGCAGCCCTTATGGCAGCATTTCGCCCCTGAGTGTGAACCCGCAAACCAATGAGCCTTTTTACTTTGATTTTCCGGTCTTTTCCATCAATGACATGATCAAAGCATACCAGCACCTGAAAGATTTTTTGGGAATAGAAAAAGTGCTGGTGGGCTTGGGTGGCAGCACCGGCGGTATGCAACTGCTGGAATGGGCCATTGAAGAACCGGAATTGTTTGAACATATCGTTCCCATTGCTACCAATGCTGTGCTATCACCATGGGGCATTGCCTTTAATGCATCACAGCGCATGGCGATTGAAACAGACAATAGCTGGCTGGAAAGGAAACCGGACGCCGGGCAAAAAGGACTCGCAACAGCCCGTTCGATTGCCTTGTTATCCTATCGTCATTATAATGGCTTTGATATTACACAGGCAAGAGATAAAGCTTTTGTTCCCCTGACTGATAATGTCGAATATGCGGCTGACAATTACCAGCGATACCAGGGCCTGAAACTGGTAAACCGTTTTAATGCCGCCTGTTATTACCGGCTTACTCAGAGTATGGACAGTCATGATGTGGGCCGCAACCGGAATGGAGTGGTCAACGCATTGAAAAGAATCACTGCAAGGGCTTTGGTCATCGGTATTGAGTCAGATGTGCTCTACCCCATTACCGAACAGGAATTTTTGCAAAAAAATATTCCGGGTGCTGAAATGCTGAGCATTGCCAGTGATTTTGGTCATGACGGTTTTTTGCTGGAATATGAAAAAATAGAAGCCGCTTTAAAAAAATTTATTGAAGAAAAAACATCGCATCGTTTAAAAATTGCGAATTAAGAGTATGGAAACACATAAACAGTTAACAATCGGATTATTCGGATTTGGTGTGGTGGGTGAAGGCCTGTACAAAGTGTTACAGCAAACTCCTTCCCTGTCTGCCACAATAAAAAAAGTATGCATCAAAAACCCGGAGAAAAAAAGAGAAGCCCCGGCCTCCTTATTCACCACTGATAAAGTAGAACTGTTATTTGACCCGGAAATAAATGTGATCGTGGAAGTGATTGATGATGCCGATGCGGCATTCCAGATTGTTAGCACTGCTTTGAAAAATGGTAAAGATGTGGTCAGCGCCAGCAAAAAAATGATCGCCGAACATTTGCCGGCATTATTGCAACTGCAACAGGAAACAGGCCGTTCACTTCTCTATGAATCTGCCGCCTGTGCTTCCATTCCCGTTATCCGGAATCTTGAAGAATATTACGATAACGATCTCCTGCATGCAATCAAAGCCATCGTTAACGGCTCTACCAATTATATTCTTACCAAGATGTTTGAAGAAGGGCTTGATTTCAAACAGGCGTTGTTGCAGGCGCAGCAACTGGGGTTTGCCGAAAGCGATCCCAGGCTGGATGTAGAGGGCTATGATGCCGTCAATAAATGGACCTTCCTGCTCACCCATGCCTATGGCATCATTGAATCTCCCAATGATATTCTGTTCAACGGCATTCAGAATATCCACTCGGCCGATGCAGTAGTGGCCAAAGCAAGAAACCAGCAGATCAAAATGGTGGCACAGGCTAAAAAACTAAAGAACGGGCAGGTGGCCGCTTTTGTGTTACCGCAATTTGTGAAACAGGAAGATCATTTATCATTTGTAAAAAATGAATACAACGGTGTGGTGATCGAATCGGGTTTTGCCGACAAACAATTCTTTTATGGTAAAGGGGCCGGCAGTTTCCCGACTGCTTCGGCAGTACTAAGTGATATTGCTGCGCTGCGCTATCAATATAAATACGAGTATAAGAAACTCTATCATCACAAACCACATGAGATCAGTGACGAGATTTTCCTGAAAGTATATATCAGTTTTGATGACCTCGCGGCTGTGCCAAAAGACCGCTTTGAATGGATCGAAGAATGGTATGCACAGGAAGAAAGAAAATACCTGGTGGGTGTCATCTCTTTTGAAGAACTGAAGAAAAATAACTGGTGGAAAGAAAATAATACATCCCTCATCCTCACTCCCGACCCGGTGATCGAAGATGTCGAGATCAGAAAGCTGAAAAAAAAGAGCCTGGAATTGGCCGGGCTGGTATTATAAATGAAAGGAGATAGTGAATAGATAATAGTGTTGCAGTGGGGTGCCGGATTTTCCAAACATAGGCCTCATTGCCAATTACCTATTGTCTATTCACTATTCAACTAACTCCCTACCTTTGCCGCATATTTCTACTACCATGCGGGAATTATCTGTCGTTATTACGGTGATGAACGAGGAGGAAAACATCAAACCTCTTCTCGAAGCTGTTCGTTCGGCGCTTAACGGAATTGACTATGAAGTCATATTGGTGGATGATGGTTCAACTGATAAAACCAGGCAGCAAATATTGGAACATGCAGATGACCGGACTGTGATGGTGGAGCTACGCAAAAACTATGGCCAAAGCACCGCCATGACGGCCGGCATTGATCACTCCCGAGGCCGCTTTGTAGCTCTGCTTGACGGTGATTTGCAAAATGACCCCACTGATATTCCGGGTATGCTGGAATTATTGAAAAAAGACGACTGGGATGTGGTAGCCGGCAACCGCAAAAACCGGAAAGATGGCTTTATCCTCCGCAAAATTCCCAGCCGCATAGCCAATGCACTCATTCGCCGGATGACGGGGGTTTATATCAAAGATTACGGCTGCACACTGAAAGTATTTAAAAGAGAAATTGCAGAAGAGCTCGGATTATATGGCGAACTGCACCGTTTCATTCCTGTGCTGGCCAAACTACAGGGAGCAAGGATCACACAGGTGGACGTAAAGCATCATGCCCGCATCCATGGAAAAAGTAAATACGGTATCAACCGCACTTTTAAAGTGATGAGCGACCTGGTGCTGATGGTGTTCATGCGGAAGTATATGCAAAAACCGATGCACCTGTTTGGCACACTAGGCTTCATCAGCTTTGGCATTGGTTTACTCATTAATATTTATTTGCTTGTACTCAAGATCATGGGTAATGAGATCGGGGGTAAACCTTTGCTTATACTCGGTTTGATCCTTTTATTGGGAGGCATCCAACTTATCACTATCGGCATTGTGGCCGATATTGGGGTCCGCACTTATTTTGAATCGCAGAATAAGAAAACATATAATGTCAGGAAAGTCTTTCACGCAAAAAGAGAAGTGACGCCTAAACAGGATGTGCTGCTTTGATAGCTACAACAGCATTTCTTCATTTTCCCTGAACCATTGATAAAACTTTTTTAACCCGTCTTTTAATTGTGTTTGGGGGTTATAACCCAGCAATTGTTTGGCCTTTGTAATAGCGGCAAAAGTTTTGGGCACATCTCCTGGCTGGTCAGGCTCATGGTTAATGATGGCTTTTTTACCCGTCACTTCTTCAATAGCAGCAATCAGCTCTTTAAGCGTTATGGTGTAATTATTGCCCAGGTTGATGATCTCAAAATTGCTTTTATCATAATGAATGGCTCCGACAATGCCCTGCACGGTATCTTCGACAAACGTATAATCACGGCTGGTGCTGCCATCGCCATACATCGTAATAGGCCTTTCTTTGATGATCGCTTTTGTGAATTTATGGATGGCAAGATCTGGTCTTTGCCCCGGGCCGTATACAGTGAAAAAACGTAATGCTAAAAAGCGAATATCAAATAATTTACTGTAAACATGACCCATCATTTCACCGGCCAGCTTGGTAGCGGCATACGGACTGATAGGCATAAGCTGTTCATCTTCCTTCCAGGGAAAGTGGTCATTCACTCCATACACACTGCTGCTGGAAGCAAATACAAATTGCCGTATATTTTTTTCTTTGGCAAAATCAAGCATATTCTGCAACCCGACAACATTGGCTTGTTGATAAGCCAACGGATTTTGAATACTGGGCCTCACCCCTGCCTTTGCGGCAAGATGAATGATTGCATCAACCTGATCAGTAATCATTGCAGCCAGTTCCTTACCAGAAGTAAAAGCCAGGTCGGCCTCAATCAGGCGAAACCTTTCACCACTACGAAACTTCTGTAAATTAAATTCTTTGATGTCCCTTGAATAAAAAGGATCAAAATTGTCTATACAGGTAACTTTTGTTGCCGGCTCTTCTGTCAAAACCCGCCGGATCAGGTTACTGCCTATAAAACCGGCCCCGCCGGTGATGAGATAGTGTTTCATGAAAAAAGATACTTCTGCAATATAGTTAATAATGTCTTTTTCTGTTGCTGTCAATGAAGGGCAACTTCTTAATTCAGAGGCTTCCAAATTGATTTTTTTGCCGATTTGGATATTATCTGCATTTAAAAAAAACAACAAGGAATATTGCTATGCGAATAGCTTTTATTGCAAGGTCAACTTTGTTCGATGTGCCGGGAGGTGATACAATCCAGGTAATGCAAACCGCCAGTCATCTTGAAAAACTCGGAGTAGTTGTTGATATACTGAAATCAACTAATCCTATAACCTATGAATCATATGACCTCCTGCATTTCTTTAATATCACCCGGCCAGCAGATATTCTCTATCATACAAGGAGAACTAATAAACCCTTTGCCCTTTCTCCTATTCTTGTTGACTACAACGAATATGACCGGAATCATCGTCGAGGATTGTCGGGGTTTTTCCTCAGACTGGCTCCCCCCGGAATGAACGAATATATTAAAACGGTTGCCCGCTGGCTAAAAGGGTCAGATATGTTGCAAAGCAAAGACTACCTGTGGAAAGGCCAACGAAAAAGTATGCAAGAAGTCCTGGAAAAAACCGCTGTTTTGCTTCCCAATTCAGAAGGAGAATACAATACGTTAAACCGTATACACGGAAATCAATTACCCGGCAACGTTATTCCAAACGGAATTGATACAGCAATCTTTCAACCTGCTGGACACGAAAAAAAAGATGAACATCTTGTGTTATGTGTTGCAAGAATAGAGGGCCTCAAGAACCAGTTGAACCTGATCAGGGCTATGAATGATACGACTTATACGCTTCTGCTTATCGGTTTACCGGCGCCAAACCAACAGGAATATTATAAAACATGCAAAAAAATGGCCGCGGATAATATCTTCTTTAGCGGTCACATGACACAGCAGGAACTGGTTTCTTACTACAGCCGGGCCAAAGTGCATGTATTACCCGCCTGGTTTGAAACCTGCGGCCTTTCATCTCTTGAAGCTGCTGCGATGGGTTGTAATATCGTTATTACGGATAAAGGTTATACCCGTGAATATTTTGGTGATGATGCTTTTTATTGCGATCCCGGCAGCCCTGAATCAATTTTTAATGCGGTTGATAAAGCTGCAAAAGCTCCCGTACGGAAATCATTACAGCAAAAAATTCTTAGCCAATATACCTGGAAAAAAGCAGCGGCTATCACTTATGAAGCTTATCAAAAAATCTTATCGCATGAGAAATCTTAAAATCGGTATTCTCGGTACAAGAGGGATCCCCAACCACTACGGAGGATTTGAACAGTTTGCAGAACAATTATCTGTAGAACTCGTCCGGCGCCAGCATGAAGTATATGTTTATAACTCCAGTCTCCACCCCTTTAAAGAAAAAGAGTGGCAAGGCGTACATATCATCCATTGCCCTGATCCTGAAAACAGGATTGGCACTGCCGGTCAGTTTATTTATGATCTCCATTGCATCAACGATGCCCGGAAGAGGAATTTTGATGTGTTGCTTCATTTAGGCTACACCAGTGACTCAGTATGGTACCGGCGCTGGCCCAGGAAAAGAACTGTGAATATCGTAAACATGGATGGTATGGAATGGCAGCGGAGTAAATACCGTAAACCCACCCGCTTGTTTTTAAAATGGGCGGAATCCATGGCAGTAAACAATGCCAGTTACCTCGTTGCTGACTCCGTGGTGATACGAAAATACCTTTATGAAAAGTATGGAAGAATGCCTGTTTTTATTCCGTATTGTGCCGAAGTTTTTACCAATGCTGATCCTGCTGTTCCTGTCAGTCATCATCTTGTTCCACACTGCTATTATTTGCTGCTTTCCCGCATGGAACCTGAAAACAATATCGAAATGGTGATACAGGGCTACCTGCAGGCCGTTCATGATTTTCCTTTATTCATTATCGGCAATATCACCAACAGCTACGGCCGGTACATCACTTCAAAATATAAGCATCCTTCTATTCGCTTTTCGGATGCGATCTACGACCAGGCTGAAGTTGATAATCTTCGTTACCATTCAGCTCTCTATTTTCATGGACATTCCGCCGGTGGCACCAATCCATCCTTGCTGGAGGCAATGGCCTGCGGATGCCGCATTGCTGCCCATGACAATCCATTTAATAAAGCTGTGCTGGGCAATGAAGCACATTACTTCAACAGCGCTGACCAGGTCAGCAACATCATTCTGTCTGCGCCAAACGATTTATTGGTTCATCAATGGAAAAAACAGAACATTTACCGTATCAGGGAGATATATAACAAAGAAAAGATCATTGATGCCTATGAATTTTTAATGATGCAGGCATGCGGCATTGAACGAAAAGTCATACAACGTTCTGTAGCTTTGGCCTGATTGGTTAGAAGTTGTTATACTTTCAGGCCCCTTTTATCTCCAATGAATGAGACTGCCTGCTGTACTGCCTGTCAAACTGGGGGAAAACATTCGTAAATGCCAGTATCCAGATCATGTACTCAGCGAGGTTGGTCAAAAAGCTCCCCGTGAACTGGTAAATAAATATGAATACAAAAAGCATAAGCCGGTAATAATTGGTCCATGGCTTGGTCACAAAGAAAAGCAACATCTCTAAAAATAATTTTGTACAAAGCCCCACCCAACCAAAAACGGCCAGCGTTTCGGCCAATGCATTGGGAATTGTAGCTACAAAATCTTTTGTATAGAGATAATAGCCATGGACAATATCGTGTCCCACCAGTTTTACATGCCCTACGCCTATTCCCCACCACTCATTCTTTTCATCCAGCATTTGTCTCGCCAGATAAAAAGAATCGGCCGTTCTTCCTTTGGCAGATGAATCATCTCCGGAGACAACATTCAGCAAACGGGTAAAAAGAGGATTGTGCCTGAAATAGATAACAAGAATGGTCAGGACAGTAAAAAAAAGTATCCCTGCATTAATAAACATATTCACAATCCTTCTTTTCACCAGCAACTGCCGGGAATGGAACAAAGTCACAACTATGCCGGCAATGATCGCAGCGCTGATCACCCCCAGGGAAAAAGAAAGTATGAAAGGAAGAAAAAGCATGGGCAATAACCAGTGATTTTTGATCCGGTTTTTCATAAACACATATTGCAACAGGAAGAAAAAGAAAACAGGTATGAACAATGTGGCATAATAGGAGGCCTCATACGTAAAAAGTTTAAACCTCCGGAAATCCCTCACTCCTCTTGTTAGTTCCTGCTCAATCCAGAAAATATGATCCCACGGTGTAAAATAAAAAATGATACCGGCCAGGCAGAAGAAAAAGTTGACAACAAGTATTGTCCTAAATATTTTTTCAACATCATTACATGAAATAAAGAAAGTGTAAAAAGCCTGGCAGGCGATATAAACCATGATAATGTTGAGCATTGAAACAATATAGGTTTTCAGCTCAACGCCGGAAACAGCAATATGCATGACCATAAAGGGCAGCATTATGATCAGGAAAGGAAGCAGCACTTCCTTTTTCCGATGAATGATTACCCACAAATAAAAAAAAGGAGCCAGCACTGCCATCCACGTAAGCCCAAATGGCAACGCTACCGTATTAAAAAAGAAATAGATCAGTGCAAAGGGAAGAAAGCGGTTTACCTGCATGATAGCTGTTTACTCCGCTATATTTATCGTAAACAAGCTGTCAATCGTGGCCTTATTGCTCACTATTTTTTATCCTTCCGGCCATACAGGTAAAGAATATCCCTGTAAAGCAGCAGCACAATTATAACTTCAGTAAGGATCACTGAAAAAACAGTACCCATGCCGAAAAAAACCGGTGCCAGGGAAAAATTGGCAACTATATTGATAAGCGTTCCTATGGTAAACACCCGGAGATAATTCTTTTTATGATCTCCTGCCAGTAACAACAGGTTGGCAGGAATACCCAAACAAACAATAATCAGTGCAAGACATAGCATGCGAAGCAGCAAAACACTGTTGCCGTCGGTTTGCCCCATAAAGAAATGAATGATGCGGGGTGAAAGTATAGCAACCACCGTTGCTCCTGAAGCAGTTATTCCCAGGAAAGGAAGAAATATCTGGCGAAAGAATTTTTTTACCGGGCTGATCCCTTCCTGCAACAACAGGCAAATTCTCGGATATGCCGCCTGCGAAAAAACATCCAGCATTAATTTCATGGCGAAGTAGATCCTTTCTGCAATACTGTAATAACCCACTACAAGATCATTACTGAAGAGACGAAGAATAAAAATGCCTATGTATTGAATGCTGGTTTGAGAAAGATTGGTAAGGGTTACCGGCCAGCCTTCTTTCAACTCGTAGAGAATGGCCTTCATTGAAGGCATAGAAAAAGAAAGTTTATATTTCTTTACAGCAAAAAAAATGCTGGCCAATCCTGCTATGCAATTACCCAGGCCCATAAAGAAGATATAGAGACTTATATCATTTTTGTCTTTAAGAAACAATAACACCATCGCTACGAAAACCAGGCGGGAAAAGAAAGAAGCAACCGCCATATACTGCATCTTCTCAAGCCCCTGGAAAAACCAGTTCACCAGCAATGACTGGCCAATGACAAACGAAAACGCAAGCAGGTACACTTCGTAATGCAGCCTGAACAAAGGGATTATCGCAACAAGAACCAGGAGCAGCAAAAAAAGAAGTACAGTGATAAAAAGTTTGGAGGCAAGTACGGTAAAAAAAATACCGGATATCCGTTCAGGGTCGTTTTTGTACAGGGCAACATCACGGATAGCCGTCCGGTTAAACCCATAATCGGCCGTAACAGACATATAAAACATGAGCACCTGTGCCACTGCAATGATACCAAACCCATCTGCCCCGATGATACGAATAACATAGGGAATCACCACTAACGACAGCAGGAATCCGGCTACCTGGATGATGCCAAGGGAAGAAAAGTTAAACAGCAGCGTATAATGCCGGCGGTCAGACATGCGTAAACGAAGATAAACCTGCCCCGGCAACAAACAAGGTCTTTTGCAATAAGCAACCGGCAGCCCTTCTGCTGCGATATAACTGAAACACTTTGTGTCAGGGATTGCTGTGCCCATCCGGAATAAATTATCTCTTCAAGAAAAACAGATGAATACAACTGCTGACCGTTTAAACCAGCCTTCTGACGATATAGACCTGCTGTTGCTGGCCGAAAGAACCCTACTTTTCTTTCGCAGATATAAATGGCTTTATCTCTCTGCTGTTCTCATCGGTATTCTTCTTGGGTTTCTGACCTGGCGAAGTATGCCCAAAGTTTACAAATCAAGACTTATTCTTCATTCTTTCACACTCAGCAACCTCGATTATATCCATGTAATAAACAACTGGAACAGCCTGCTCAAAAGCGGGGAACATGAATTGCTTTCCCAATCGTTGGGAATGACAACAAGCAGCCTTGGTAAAGTGAAACAAGTAAAGGGGACAGAAATTCAAAAAGTTTTCACGCCTAATAATCCCAACGGGTTCTATGTTGATGTTTTTGTGACCAACAACAATGTGCTGAAAGAATTGCAAGCCGGGATCCTTACAGGGCTTGAGAATGTAGAATATATCAAAAAACAGTTGGCAATAAAAAAAGAGAACCTGGGCTTGCTGATCAGCGAGGTTTCAAAAGAGATAAGGAAGCTTGATTCCACAAAAACCAGGATAGAATCACTGCTTGCCGGTAATGGCAACAGGAGTACTTCACTTATTGTAGATATATCCGGGCTGAACAAACAACGTATTGAACTCAATGAAAAATTATTATACTACCAGCAAGACCTCCGCATGGCCAGCGCTGTGCAGGTGCTGCAGGGTTTCAGTCATTTTAATAAACCAGCCGGCCCCAATCTTGTAGTCTGGCTGGGCTTAGGCTTTATAGGAGGTATGGCTATCGCTTTCATGTTATCATTTCTGCTTCACCTGAGAAAAAGATTAAAAAACAGGTTATCTGTGCCGGACCGCCATTAGAAATGACCGTTGCAACACCATACCTGCGATCTTCCGTGAAAACAAAATTCATCGAAAAAATGATCCTGTTACTCTATGTCCTTTTTTTCTGTAGTCTTTTTTTTTCATGGCGGGCAATCAGCAGCATCAGCGTTGGGTTCTTGCTGATACTATCCATGTTGCATACAAACCCACTATCGTCTCTAAAAAATCTTGATACAGCAAAAAAGTTTTTCCTGTACGCTTGCCTTCTCTTTTTCCTGGTCCAGTTCATCCCTTTTTCTCCCGGCTGGGGCACTGATGAATTCTGGAAAAACATACTGCTGAAATCAGGAGTTATCGTCATTCCTCTTATGGCTTTCTTAACCGCCGGGATAAGTCAGCAGAACAAAAAGTTTCTTTTGCAAACTTATTGCCTCACTCTTTTCGGCGCCTTGCTCTCTTGTCTTTTCATCGCTCTTAAAACATTTGCTGAAACCAATGACAGCTCCACTTTTTTTTATCACAGTCTATTGAGTCCTTTCAATCATCATGCTGTTTATTTTTCCCTATTTACGTTCACAGCCATAATGCTGCTAATGGAAGAAGCCCGCAGCAAAAATTACTTTTTCAGACCTGTATTACATTATTCCCTGGCACTTTTCTTTTCACTGGCAGTGTTTCTTCTCTCGTCAAAACAGGTAATAGCTTTTCTAATCGTTTATACCGGCTATCATCTGCTGACCATTTCAACACTGAAAAAGAATCGCCGGATAATTATTTTAAGCGGTATAATTATCATGCTTGTATTTACCACAGCTCTGGTAAGCACAAGCAATCCGGTTGGAAATCGTATCCGGGATTTGACAAAAGGCAGCTTCACCTTGCACCGCCAGGAACAATTTCATCCGGGTGTTTATTTTAATGGCATCCAGTTCCGGTTGCTGCCGGTAAAACTTGTTCCCGGGATACTAACTGAGCAAAATAGCTGGTGGGCAGGAACAGGTTCAGCCCGTGCACAGCAGTTGCTTGATGAAAAATATCTTTCAATGAATATGTATGCCGGTGACGGCAAGAACGACAAAGGCTACCTGGGGCTCAACACCCACAACCAGTTTCTTGAATCGTTGCTGAAGCAGGGTATAATTGGCTTGTTTGCTTTCACAATGTTGTTCATAGCCTTTATAAGCACTGGCCGGAAAAATAGCAAAAATGGCTACCTGTTTGCCTGGCTGATCCTTGGAGCATACTCATTCATTGAATCAATCCTTGAGACGCAATATGGCATTATTCTTTTCGCTTTTTTTCCTGTATTTCTCCCGGCAGAAAATAAAAAAGCCAACCTTTCAGGGATACAAAGCGATTGAATTAAACACGGGGAATTCTATAATCAAAACGGGCAGAACAAGAAGCAAACAATCTTTTGAAGCACTTATTTAAAAATACATGGATCATTCTTACAGCAGCAGAAAGGAAACGCTTTGCTATCCTGGTGGTAATGAGTATTGTTATCAGCGTAGCTGATATTCTTGCCCTCATTGCACTGCTCTGGATAATTAATTTCTATATTCAGCCGGCTGCGAATATTTCGTTGTTTTTACCCGGATGGCTGGGTCAGAAAGATTCTCCCGGTCTGATCAGTTTGTTCCTGGTCCTGTTTGCATTAAAAAACTGGCTGGCTTACCAGGTAGTGAAGCTGCATTATGCTTTTACAGGTGATGTGGCTGTTCGTATTTCTCAAAATAACCTGCAACAATTTCAACACTCGTCATATCATGACTATGTAAACACCGATTCATCAGCGCTTATCAGGAAAATTGCCCTGCAGCCCTTTGAGTTTTGTCAGCATATTCTTTCCGGCTGGCAGCAAGTGATCACACAGTTATTGCTTGTTGGTTTTGCTGCATTAGCAATTATTATCTTCAATCCAAAACTCTTCCTGCTTCTGTTGCTGATACTTGTTCCCCCTGTTACTCTTGTATTTTTCTTTATCCGGAAAAAAATGACAATTACCAAGAAACATTTAAGGGAAAACAATGAACGATCCTATCAATATCTTCTTGATGCATTAAAAGGATACATGGAGGGAAACATCTTTCAGCGGAATGACTTTTTTCTTCGACGGTTCCTTGTGCGGCGAAAGGCTTTTAGTCAGCATCTCTTTCATTCACTTTCTCTGCAAAATTTTCCGGGCAGAAGCATGGAGGTCTTTGCGGTACTTGGATTATTCATGCTGATCACTATTTCCAAGTGGCTGGGGTATGAAGACGAGCATTCACTGCTGACCATTGGCGCCTTTATGGCTGCTTCGTATAAGATCATTCCCGGAATGGTGAAAATAGTCAACCTGTCCGGGCAAATAAAAGCGTATGAATTCCGCAAAGACGAGCTATCAGCTGAGGTCTCAAAAATTGATGATTCATCATTATTCAATGTTGAAAACTCTTCCATTTACTCTGTTCGCTGCAGTAATGTTCATTTCTGCTATAACGGGCAGCCCGTTTTAAAAAATATTTCGTTTGAAATAAATCGTGGCGAAATGTTGGGCATCAGCGGCCAATCAGGTATTGGCAAGACAACTTTACTTCACTTGTTGATTGGCCTGCTTGAACCTGAAACAGGAACCATTTCAATCAATAATAAGCCCTGTACGACTGAAGAACGCCGGCTATACTGGCCCGCAATCGCCTATTGCCGGCAGCAGCCCTTTTTTATTTATGACAGCATACTGAAAAATATAACACTTGAAGAATCCGGTCATGATGAGAAAAGATTGAAAACAGCAATTGAGGTGGCCGGACTAGACAAAGTGATACAGACATTCCCTGAGGGTATAGAAAAAATTGTCACTGAGAATGGGAAAAACATCAGCGGCGGGCAACAACAGCGTATCATGCTGGCAAGAGCATTGTATAAAACCGCTGACCTGTTACTGCTGGATGAGCCGTTTAATGAACTGGATGAAAATGCAGCATGCTGTATCCTTAAAAAATGCAAGGAGCTGCTAAAAGAAAGGATCATTATCCTGGTGACTCACGACAAAAAAATACTTTCTACTTCTGATAAAATCTTGTCACTGGATGAAACAGCCCATTGATACACTAATAATACTGATACCCGGTTTCCCAAAAGACCATAACGACAGCACCTGTCTGCCTTCGCAACAGGTATTTGTCCGCAGTCTGAAAAAATTGTATCCCCGTCTTCATATTATAGTACTGAGTTTACAATATCCTTATCACCGGAAGCCTTATCAATGGCATGGTGTTGAGGTGATTCCTTTCTCAGGCAATAACAGGGGCACAGTGCATCGTTTATGGTTACGGCAAAAGGTCTATACCTGTTTAAAAAAAATACATCCCAGTCATCATATTATCGGTCTTCTTAGTTTTTGGTATGGTGAATGTGCCTTGACAGGAAACAGGTTTGGAAAAAAACATGGGATCAAGCATTATTGCTGGATCAGGGGACAGGATGCAAAAAAAACAAACAAATATCCGGGAAGATTTCAGTTGCCTCCTGAAGAACTCATTGCGTTGTCAGATTTCCTGCAGGAAGAACTGGAAAGAAATCACGGCATCAAACCCTTTAAAGTAATACCTCCGGGAATAGACACAGACCACTTTCCGGAACCGGTACCCAAAAGGGATATTGATCTTTTTGCAGCAGGCTCGCTGATACCATTAAAGGAGTATGCTGTTTTTATTGAAGTGCTCGCAGCAGTGAAAAAGCATATTCCCTCTGTGAGGGCTGTGCTGGCTGGTGATGGACCACAGCAATCTTTGTTGCAGAAAATGATTGACAGAATGGACCTCGCTGAAAACATTATCCTGACAGGAGAGCTTCCACACCCAGAAATACTGCAGCTGATGCAAAAAAGCAAAGTATTGCTGCATCCGTCCTCGTATGAAGGCTTTTCGGGTGTATGCTTAGAAGCACTGGGTGCAGGTTGTCATGTCATCAGTTTTTGCAAAGCGATGAAACAGGATATTGAACAATGGCATATTGTGAGCAATAAAAATGAAATGACGGCAAGAGTCATTGACCTATTAACCAATAAAAACATTTCTTACAAATCAGTCATTCCCTATACAGTCGAAAGCAGTATAGCACAGATGATGAAATTATTTAATCCTGAGCCAGTAAAGCATTCCCTTACCCAACTTTCGCCAGGCAATGAAATTAAAGGGTCGTTGTTGCCAGGCCTTTCCAAAGTATAGCAACGCATCCCGACGGCGATTTGTCCTCAGGTATTTTTCACCAAGCTGAACACAGGCTTTATACATAGCATTCGCAAAAAGAGACCTGGGTAATTTCCTTTTATTCGCATTAATAATGCTAATTCCGTCAATACAGCTTCTCTCCCAAGTTGTATGAATATAATTGCTGTCGTGCAGGCGGCGAAAAAATAATGGCTCGTACAATATCACCGCATCATAATGCTCAGCAAGGCTTATAATAAATGCTGTATCGGAAAAAGTCATGTCTTCAGTAAATGGGCCAGATACCTGCAGACATTCTTTTCGCAGTAATAAAGCCTGAACATAATTTGTTATCTCTGCATTAAACAATGCTTCGAAAATGTTACCTGCCCGTAATCCTGAGCGTTGTTGGTAAAAATAATGTAAAGGCACACCGGGTTGTCGAAATGTGTAACCACCAGTTAAACAAAATCCACAGCCGGGATATCTGAGCAAAACATCCACCTGCTTTTCCAGTTTTGTCTCATCCCAAAGATCATCCGAATCCATAAAGGCCAGAAGATCACCTTTGGCCCTTGCTATTCCTGCGTTCTTCAGCTTTCCACCGATGCCGATGCGGCCGGCTTTGATAAAGCTGATCCTGTTGTCCGCAAGGTTTTCAACCAAACCTTCCGTATTATCTTCCGAACCATCATCCAAAATGATCAGCTCCCAGTTTTTATAGGTCTGGCTCCGGATACTCTCAATGGTTTCCATAATAAGTGATGCCCTGTTATAAGTGGGCATGATGATGCTTATCAGCGGGCTGTTATGTATTTCCTCATTCATTTCTTCTGTCAATGGAATGAATTACTTTCTCGATCTTTCCGGCAATAGCTGAAAAAGAAAGTTCCTGGTCAAAATGTGCTATCACTCTTTGTCGCTCTTCTTCGGTATTCAAATTGATCGTTTTTAACAGACATTGATACAGTGCTTCATCATCACCCGGCCGATACAAAAACCCGAATTTACCCCTGCCGGTCATGACCCTGAATGAGGGTATGTCTGTAACCAGCGGAATGCAGCCACAGGACAAAGCCTCGTTAACTGCAATACCCCCGCCTTCGTAATGCGAACCAGAAATAAAAAAATCAGCATTGTTATACCATTTCCCCAGGTCTTTGTGTTCTGTTTTACCTACCAGCTTTATGTTTGCTGAATCACCTATGAGTTCAGCCACCTGGCTTTGTAAATGTCCCGATTGAAAGATCATGTATAAAATTGCCTGCGGATTAATAGTTTTAAAACGGTTGAATGCTTTTACCACCGTAACCGGATCTTTATTTTCATCAAGCCTCCCAACCCATAGAAAAACGGGACTCCCTTCGACACTCATTGGCGGGCCAGGGGCAATTTTCTGGGCAGTACCAAATACAGACGATGCCGGCATGACCTCATGTATCTTTTCACGGTGCTTTATGACACCTTGCCTGAACCAGTCTCTCCCTAATTCAAATGAACTAAATAAATATGCATCTGTACAGCGGTCGGCTAATTGCTGCAATCTTTTTTTCAAACCCCTGAATGGTTTTTCTGAGCGATGCAACACAATGATCTTTACTTTTCGGCCAACTGTTCTTCTCAGTTGTATGATCTGCATCGGGAAAATGAAACCATTTACCAGGACTACATCCGGGTTCCACGATTTGATCACTCCATGCATTTTTACAGGGAAACGTGATACCGGCTTTTTCAGATCAATAAAATGATACAGTACATTATTCCGGGCCATTTCTCCCTCATAACTGATCCGTTCAATACTCATCACTTCATGACGCTGTGCCAATGATTCAAGGATACCGGTATAAAAATCTATCCTTTCGAGCCACTGTTGCGGATCGGTGTATTCCGGGGTCTTGCTATAACTGGTGCTGACAATTCTCAATAGAAGTGGCTATTATTTTTTCTTAGTTTTAAGAAATGAAGCATTTTCAACAACTGCTTAACCGCTATAAAGGCCTTGCATTCCCGCAGGAATATCTTTGCCTGCCATCGGGGTCGTTTGAAAAACCTTTATCCGTGTTTCTAATCCAGCAAGCTGACAGAATCCGAGATATCACGAACCAACATTGTTTTGTTGGGTATTCTCCCCTTATCATAGCTATCCCATGCGAACCCGGTGATGCCCCGATGCAAGAAAACATTCAGCTTTTGTTTTCACCAAACGAAAATTCTTCTCCAAAGGATGCCGTTGCCCGGCTGGTCTTGAAAAAAAATAGGGGGCAAAGTGCCGGTGACACTACTATTCACTATTTTGAAGGAACAAAAGGGAGGCATCGCTTCAATTCTCCTTTTCATCAATTCATCATACAGGCCCATAACAGGCTTTATCATAAAAAACCAGGTAATGTTTACCTGCAGGGAAATTTATACAAGCAGGTACAGATCGCTTATGCCGTTCCGAGAAATATTTCACTGATCACTGTAGGACAAAACGGTTTGTTCAATCTTTTTCCCACTGACCTGCACGGTCCGGCAGGAAAAGAGCATTATATCATCTCGCTGCGACATGAAGGAAAGGCCTGTAGTCAGGTGATGGAAAGCGGAAAACTTTTGCTGAGCCGGGTTGACGCATCACTGTATAAAACCGTGTATTCCCTGGGCAAAAATCACATGCAGGAAATGAAAGAAACCGCTCATTACCCTTTTAGCAGTACCCTGTCATCGCTTTACCACCTGCCCGTACCACAAAGCGCCATTGACAGCCGGGAACTGGAACTGGCCGATTCTTTTGTGCATGGAATACATCGTTTGTTGCTTTTTAAAGTAAGAGGTCAACAGCGCTATGCTGATGACCATTCATCTCTTTCTCATATTCATGCAGTGCCTGCCACATGGCGGCATAAGAAAGGCCTGGCAGGCAACTATTTACTGCGTTGAAACGATTAAGAAAAAGGCATGCAATGCAGCCTTTTCAACCCATGAACAAGGTTTTATTATTCAACCCCCGTGCAGCGGAATCCAAAGCCAGGGTTCCTAACTCCATTCTATCAATTGCTGCTTCTGTAGAAGGAAAATATGACTATGCCATTGTAGATGGCAACCTTGAAAAAGATCCGCTTAAAGTGTTGCTCAGTTATCTTGCCACAGGGGAATATGCGGTATTTGGCTGCACTGTAATGCCTGGCCCCCAATTAAAACAGGCCATCCCCATCACCAGGGAGATCAGGAAAATATTTCCACATGTAAAAATTGTTTGGGGCGGATATTTTCCTTCCAACCACAGCCAGGTTTGTATCAAATCAGGCTATATTGATTTTATTGTTTATGGCCCCGGCGATTATGCTTTCCCCATGCTGATGGAGGCGCTGCAAACAGGTTCCTCTTTTCATAATATCCCCAATTTTATCTTCAAAGAAAACGGAACGGTTGTAAAAACAAAAAAGGATGAGTTGTATGACCAGGATGCATTGCCACCACTGCCATACGAAAAATTAAGTTCTTTTTACCCGATGAGAAAATACATCGGGAAATCAGTATTGGGAACAAAAACTTTTGCCTACCACAGCAGTGTGGGTTGCCCCTTCAAATGTGCTTTTTGCGGAGTGGTGCCTATCTATAATGCGAGATGGAGAGGCAGATCGGCCATGAAAATATATGAGGACATCAAAGAAGTGAAAGAAAAATACGGTATCAACGCCGTAGAATTTTATGACAGTAATTTTTTTGTGTCGGAGCAACGGGTAGTGGAATTTTCAAAGCTGGTGAAGAAAGAAAATATTGTCTGGTGGGGTGAAGGCAGGATAGATACCATTGACAGGTATTCAGATGAAAGCCTGTTGCTGATGCGGGAAGCTGGCTGCAAAATGATCTTTCACGGTGCCGAAACCGGCAATGATGAAATGCTGAAAAAAATGGACAAAGGCGGCACACAAACCGGTGAACAGATCAAACGCTTTGCAGCGAGAATGGCAAAGTTCGACATCATTCCTGAATACTCATTTGTGATCGGGACACCGGCCGACACCGAAGAAGAAGTGAACAAACAAATTGATTTCGACATTCAGTTCATCCGGGAAATAAAACAGATCAATCCCCGTACTGAGATCATCATTTATGTGTACAGCCCGGTGCCAACAGAAGGTTCACAGTTATCGTATGATGTGATCAAAGCAGGTTTCCATTTTCCGAAAACACTGGATGAATGGACGCTGCCACAATGGGAAAACTTTGATTTGCACCGAAACCCGCTGACTCCCTGGCTAAAACCATACATGATAGACAAGATCAAAAATTTTGAAACCGTATTGAACGGTTATTATCCCACAGTGACGGATACCAAGCTCACACCTTTCCGCATCAAACTGTTGAAAACACTTTCAGGAATACGTTATAAAAAGAACTGGAACCGGTTTCCCTATGAGATCAAAGCTATGCAACGACTCTTTAAATACCGACAACCGGAAATAGAAGGATTTTGAGAACAGTCTTAAAACATATTGTTGCCAATACTTACAAACCCTTGCTGGTAAAATATCTTTCCAAAACAAGAATTTACCGGCACCAGGATATTTGTATAGAAGTTCCGCCACAGGTTTTTCATCCGGGCTTTTTCTTCAGTACACATTTTTTGCTTCAATACATAAGCAAGCTGCAGTTGCAAGGAAAAAAAATGCTGGAGCTAGGCGCAGGTAGCGGACTCATCGCTATGCTGTCTGCCCGAAAAGGCGCTATTGCTTTTGCTTCGGATATTAACCCTGTTGCCATAGAATTCTTGCACAAGAATAGCCGCATGAACAATATCCCGCTGACCATTATTCAGTCAGATCTTTTTCTAAACATTCCGGCACAACAATTTGACCTTATCGCTGTCAACCCGCCATATTATAAGAAAGAACCGGTATCAGTTACGGAGCAGGCCTGGTATTGCGGTGAACAAGGAGAATATTTCAATCGCCTTTTTGAACAACTACCATCTTTCATTCATAATGACAGCATTATTGTCATGGTGCTTTGCGAAGGATGCGATATGGCCATGATAAATGGTTTTGCTGCTGACAACGGATTTCAGTTGAAGTTGCAACAAACAAAAAGAAATACACTGGAAAAAGATTTCATTTTCACTGTTGAACGAATAACATGATTGAAACTACTGATGAAATAAAACGAACCACATTCGAAGATCATTATTTGTCGCTGCGGCGAAAAGAAGGCCGTATTTGCAGCGACCAGGAAGTGTTGCAATTGCCCGATCTCCCTTTTGAACACCAGCACTATACCGAATGGCAGCTAAGAAAAGAATCGGCGAAAAGATTATCCCAGTACTTAAAGAAAAAACCACCCTTACTCAAAATACTCGAAGCAGGTTGTGGCAATGGATGGCTTTGCCATTTTCTCTCCTCCTTGCCCGGTTCATCTGTAACCGGTACGGATATAAATTTTGCAGAACTGCAACAAGCTGCCAGGGTGTTTAGTCATATCCCCAATGTGCAGTTTGTGTATGGAGGGCTGACGGCTGCTGATATAAAAGGGAATCAATACGACCAGTTGATATTTGCCTCGTCCATCCAATATTTTTCTTCGTTGACAGACATTCTTCAATACGGTCTATCCTTGTTAAAATCCGGTGGTGAGATTCAAATACTAGATACAAGATTTTATACTCCAGAAACAATTGCCGGAGCCAGGAACAGAACCGATAGTTATTACAGGCAAATCGGCCATGCTGAAATGAGCGATCACTATTTTCATCATGATTGGGAAGAACTGGCTTCCTTTCATCCTGTTATTCGCTACAAGCCAAATATGCTTAACAGGTATCTGCTAAACCAAAAAAATCCATTTCCCTGGATCTCAATACGCAAATCATGACACTCACCCACACACTATATCATCGTTTTCAGCGCTACCGCACTTTACAAACAGATAAGATACTCTCATTGCCCATCGTCATCCTGATGCCCCACAGTGCCTGCAATTGCCGCTGTGTGATGTGCGATATATGGAAAGACAATAAAAACCTGAAACAACTGAATGAAGATGATGTCAGCAAACTGCTTGGTTCTTTGAAAAAATTTGGCACACAACAGGTGCTGATGTCAGGAGGTGAGGCGATGCTGCATCCAAAATTCTTCCGCTTTTGCGAAATGCTGCAGGCACATAATATCAGGATCACACTTCTTTCCACAGGACTTACGCTGGAAAAAAATGCTGAACAGGTGCTGCGTCTTGTCAGCGATGTGATCGTCTCGCTGGATGGCGATCCGGATACTCATGATCGCATACGGAATATCCCCGGAGCATTTGAAAAAATGGCGGCTGCTGTTTCACTGCTGAAAAAAATGAACCCTTCTTTTCGCATTACTGCAAGAACAGTAATTCACGGCATCAATTTCCGGAAATGGCCTGCTATTATTGAAACAGCAAAAAATATGGGAGTTGACCAGATCAGCTTCCTGCCTGCTGATGTGAGCAGCCATGCTTTCAACCGTGAAGTGTTGTGGAGTGAGCAAAAACAAAACGAAATACTGGTAAGTAAAAATGAATTACCGGAATTAAAAGAGATACTCAGCAACATCGCACAGCGCTTTTCAAATGAATTTAAAAGCCGTTTTATTGCTGAAAACCCGGATAAACTGAGGAATATTTATTCTTATTATGCCGCCTGTCATGGCCTGACCCCTTTTCCCTTCAAAAGATGTAATGCTCCGTGGGTTTCAGCGGTAGTGGAAGCTGATGGAACTGTGAGACCCTGCTTTTTTCATGAAGCCATCGGCAATATCCACCATGATTCGCTAGACAAAATACTTAACAGCGAAACAGGGATGCATTTTCGCAAAGAACTTGATATGAACAATAACAGCACCTGTGTGAAATGTGTTTGTTACCTGCACCTTTCACCATCTGCAAAACTGAACTGATCTTTTATGACTAATATTCTTTTCTCTCATTCTTATTTCATGCGGTTCGACCCGAAACAATGGGCCAATGGGCAACCCTACCCTCCTCTCGGAACACAGTATGCTGCTTCCCTGCTGCGAAGTAACGGTTACAATGTGTCTCTGTTTGACAGCATGTTTGCCCCGGGACCGGGGGAACTCATTCCTTATCTCCAAAATGAGGACCCCGCTTTCTTTGTTCTATATGATGACGGGTTTAACTATCTCACTAAAATGTGCCTCACTAACATGCGGAACGCTGCTTTCAAAATGATAAGGCTGGCAAAGCAAAAAGGCTGCACAGTGATTGTTTGCAGCTCGGATGCTTCCGATCATTTTGAAAAGTATCTTCATGAAGGGGCAGACTTTGTCATCATCGGGGAAGGTGAACAAACATTGCTTGAGCTGGTAAATGCCCTTGAAAGCAGGAAAACAGATCTGATAAATATTCCGGGTATAACATATCTGCAACAGGATGCTTTGATAAAAACTGTGCGTCGTGCGGTAATGAAGGAACCGGATGAACTTCCCTTCCCTGCATGGGATTTAGTGACCATTGAAGCTTATCGTAAAGTATGGCTTAAACATCATGGTTACTTCTCGTTAAACATGGCCACCACCCGTGGCTGTCCATTTAAATGTAACTGGTGCGCCAAACCTATTTATGGCAACCGTTACAATTCCCGTTCACCACAAAATGTTGTGGCGGAATTGAAAATGCTGCAACAAACATTCTCTTTTGATCACATCTGGTTTTGTGATGACATCTTTGGTCTGAAACCGGGATGGGTGCATGAATTTGCCGACCTGGTGCAAAAAGAAAAGCTGCATTTCCGGTTCAAGATTCAGGCAAGAGCTGACCTGATGCAACAAGAAAATTACATTAAAGACCTTGCAAGAGCAGGTTGCTCCACCATCTGGATGGGAGCAGAAAGTGGTTCTCAAAAGATATTGGACGCAATGGATAAAGGCATCCATGTATCACAGATATACGAAGCCACCACACTGCTGAAGAAACACGGTATCCGTCCTTGTTTCTTTATACAATTTGGTTATCCCGGTGAATCAAAAGAAGATATCAGGAAAACAATTTCTATGATCAATGAATTGTTGCCGGATGAGATCGGCATATCGGTTTCCTATCCCTTGCCCGGCACTGCTTTTTATGAACGGGTAAAAAATCAATTGCAGGAAAAAAGCAACTGGACAGATTCTGATGAGCTGGCACTGATGTTTCGCAACACTTATGCTCCTGCATTTTATAAGCAACTGCACCGTTATGTTCATAAAAGCTACAGGCAGCACTTAGGGCTGGAGGCAATGAAAAGATTGATCAAACGTCCTGCCGGGATACATCTGCGACTATTGAAAAAAGCAATGTCATTCTTCTATTATTTGCCTGCAGCGTGGATGGCAAAACAAAAATTACAGCGGTTTGAAAACCCGTCTATATGAAGAAGATAGTCCCGGCAACAGAAGAACAGGCAGCAGCCGGAGCCTTTAGCAAGCAGGCGCCGGTTTTTGATAAGTTGTACCAGACCAATACCATCATCTCTTACAAAAGGAAAAGAGTGAGAGAACACATGGAAAGTTTTTTGCAGCCAGGTTCTCATATCCTTGAACTGAATGCGGGCACAGGGGAAGACGCTATATATTTTGCAGGGAAGGGACATCATATTCATGCCACTGATATTGCCGAAGCGATGTTAACGTTGCTTGACCAAAAAGTAAAAGAACAGCAATTAGAGAAAATGATAACGCATGAGCAATGTTCTTTTACTAACCTGGATAAGCTTTGGCTGCAGGGGCCATACGATCATATCTTTTCCAACTTTGCGGGACTCAACTGTACCGGCAGGCTCGGCAAAGTGTTGTCTTCTTTTGAGTGGTTGCTAAAGCCGGGAGGATTTGCAACATTGGTTTTACTTCCCCGCTTTTGTCTATGGGAGTTTCTTTTGATTTTTGGTGGAAAGTTCAAGACAGCGTTCAGACGTTTTACCGGTCGTAAAGGAGCAAAGGCAAAGATCGAAGGGGAGGTCTTCCGTTGCTGGTATTATAATCCCTCTTTTGTCCGCAGGTATCTAAAAGATTCCTTTCAAGTGAAAGCATTGGAAGGTTTATGCACAATCGTTCCCCCATCGTATATTGAAAACTTCGCAGAAAAACATCCCCGCCAGTACCGCTACCTGGAAAAGAAAGAAAATAAGTGGAAAAGCAAATGGCCGTGGAAAGTGATGGGGGATTATTACATCATCACCCTGCAAAAGAAAATGTGAAGTAACAAGATTTCCTAATGATCATTATTTATTCCCAGCTCTGTAAGCTTCTCTGCATACCTGTGCAATATTTTTTCACGAAGTGATCCTGCATTGGAATAGCAATAATGCTTGCCTGTAACCAACAGGACTCCGTTCCTTGCTTGCCGCTTTTTTGACTTTCGCTGCCAGCGGCGGCTGGTGATGCGTTGCAGGCAACCATCCAGCCAGGTGCCAAGCCGGTTATTAAGCATCCATTCCAGCAGCTTTCGCACTACCAATCCGGATGGGTCTTTTTGTTGCTGCCTCCGGTGATTGTAATTGGGAAACCAGGTATCGGTCCATTTATTCACCCCGAAAAAATTCTGCATTGTTTTTTCACCACAAACAGGTAACAGTGTTTTCATTTCGATGGCTGTGTAGATATTCTCGTCTTTCAGTTGCAGGGCCTTTTCATCCACATAATAATTCATACAATAGTAGTGCTGCCTGCCTGTCAGAAATGTAAGCTTTTTATACAGGTGCATAAATGTTCTTGCTATCCATAACCGGTCCTGACGGGTAATGATAAAAAAATCTATATCCGACTTATCATCTGCAAAATCCTTGGAAAGCGAACCGGATATCCCGATGGCCCGCACAAAAGGGAAGCGATAAAGAAACCTTCCTATACGATGAGCCTTTTTCAATAAGACAGCAGCTTTTTGATTTCCTTTCCGGCGACGCAAAAAGATCAACGGGTTATTTTGCAGGGAATAAAATCCATACTGGCAGAAAATGGTCTTATCGTCCGTCATTCTTTCCAATAGATCCTTTATTCTTTCTTTTGAAAAGTCCCTTTTTACGTAGCGGATGATTTCACTACCGGTAAGCGGGTACTGAAAGACATCAAAATAAGCAAGTATCCTTAAAACACTTTCCCTGTCCCTTGCATAACAATGCAAAACCGGCTTTACTTCTTTATTCAAAACAGATGGGATCATTTCATTAAAATAATAAGCAACCTTTTATTATACACCCACGATTTCATTTTTACGTATTGCACTGAAATTGGAAACCGCCACTCCATATTTTCCCGCTCAAACGATGTCACCAGGAAGCTGGCTGGTCTTGAGACAAAACGATATTGTACACAGTTTCGTTGCCAGCCGGAAAAGGTATTTGCTGGCAAAGCGGGTCTTTGATGTTACGTTTTCACTACTGGTAATTCTCTTGCTCCTCAGCTGGCTCATACCCCTGGTGGGCATGCTGATAAAACTTGATTCAAAAGGACCAGTTTTCTTCCGGCAAAAAAGGATCGGCAAAAACGGGCTGATATTTTCTTGCATTAAGTTCCGGACCATGCGGCAAAACGAGGAAGCCGATGAAAGACCTGCTGAGGACAATGACGAACGTATCACAAGGCTGGGTCAATGGCTACGCAAAACCAATGCTGATGAATTGCCCCAGTTTATCAATGTGCTCGTTGGGAATATGAGTGTGGTGGGGCCAAGACCACATATGATAACAGATTGCATCCGTTTCTCCTTCGTTATATCTTCCTATTCATTCCGTAGCCTGCTCCGTCCCGGTATCACGGGATGGGCGCAGGTGAACGGACAACATGGCCCTGCAAATGATTATGAAAGTATCATGATCCGCTATTATTGGGATGCTATGTATATCCGGAAAGCAGGTTTTTTGCTTGACATGAAGATTGTTCTGAAAACAATGCTGAAAGTGGGTAATGCGGCAATAAAAAAAAGTGATCCGCAATGAATCACTTTTTTACTTTTAGTCGGGAAGACAGGATTCGAACCTGCGACCCCCTGGTCCCAAACCAGGTACGCTATTGGCCTAGGCTACTTCCCGTCATTTTTTCAAATAGCTGAGTATTAATAAATCCAACAAAACACATGAAACTTTTCACAGCTATTGCCTATAAATGAGCGGAGAATCTATTTAATTATAGCTTACAAAAAAGAAGTTTTGAAATATTTACAGATCGGTAATCGGTTTATACTTTGGCACTAGTGATTTCATCACCACCCATGCTATAAGGTAAGCAGTAGCACAAATGGCGAACATAATAGTATAAGAAGTATTCATTTCCGCAGCAACCAGTGGTTTTTGCAGTTGAAGCAACTGGTCAAACATTCCCGGGTCTATTGATTGCAATTGTTCAGTAATTTCTTTTGGCAAACTTCTCAGTTCGTTTTTGTCGAGGCTGATATGTTCGCCTTTTTTTGTCAGTAGCTTTAGCGATTGAATATTGCTCAAATAATCTCCCAACCCGGTTGCTTTGGCCTCTGCCCATGATTTTGCTATACCGGCATATTTATAAGAATCAAAAAGCCAGCCACCCAGTTTCGACATAACAACACCACCAATTCCACCGGCCATCCCGCCAATCCCGACAACCGAGGCAACTGCCTTTTTGGGGAACATATCCGATACAGTTGTAAAGATGTTTGCACTCCAGGCCTGGTGTGCCGATGCACCAATGCCGATCAGGATCACCGGTACCCAGTAACTAATATAGCCAAGCGGTTGTGCCAGCAATACTACTAATGGAATGAAAGCGATCAGCAGCATTGCTTTCATTCTTCCATCATAAACTTTGTGCCCCTTTTTAATAAAGTATACCGGGAACCAGCCGCCGGTAATACTTCCCACCATTGCAATTGTATATAGCAAAGCCAATGGCAACATAACAGCGCCATCTACAATGCCGTACTGAACTTTTAGAAAAGCGGGCAACCAGAACAGGAAAAACCACCAGACACCATCGGTCATAAACTTTCCGAAAGTAAATGCCCATGTTTGTTTATAATTTAAAAGCCTTACCCATTCGACTTTCTTTGTATCTGTGTTTGAATCGGCAGTTTCTTCTTCCCCTGATTTTATATATTCAAGTTCATTTGCTGTTAACCGTTTTTGCTTTTCCGGCTTATCATAATATACCAACCAGAATGCCAGCCATACAAAACCGATCAATCCCATAATGATAAATGCCCAGTCCCAGCCCCAGTTGATTTGTATCCACGGAACGGTGAGCGGAGCAAGGATGGCCCCCACGTTGGCGCCGGAATTGAAAACACCGGTTGCCAATGACCTTTCCTTTTTAGGGAAATATTCTGCCGTTGCTTTGATAGCAGCCGGAAAATTACCCGCCTCTCCAAATGCAAGCAAGGCTCGTGAAAACATAAATCCTAAAACAGAAATGGAAAATCCTGCAATGCCAAACCAGCCCAACACAGCAGACATTGCCTGCCCTATCGGTATAGCAGCAGCATGAATTATGGCTGCCAGCGACCAGATGATAATGGCCCATGCATAGCCACTTTTGGTTCCTAATTTATCAATGATCCTGCCGGCAAACAACATGGACAGTGCATACCCAAACTGAAAGACAGCTGTAATATTTGCATAATCGGTATTGGTCCAGTTAAACATTTCCGGGCCGGACAGGTAGGGTTGCAGCAAACTTAGCACCTGCCTGTCCAGGTAATTGACCGTTGTTGCAAAAAACAAAAGAGCACATATTGTCCACCTGTATTTTCCTATGGTTTGCTGCATGATTAATTTCTTATGGCATTAACAATGGCCAGCGCCTCTTTTGTCAGGGCTGTGATCGTTGTATAGTCTTTGTTTTTCAAAATATCTTTGCTGATCAGTTTGCTGCCTACCCCCACGGCACATACGCCGGCTTTGAACCATTGATCAATATTTTCTTTGGTCAGTTCTACGCCTCCGGTGGGCATCACATCAAGACCAGGGAATAATTCTTTGATACCCGACACGAAAGCCGGCCCGAGAACGTTGCCGGGAAATAATTTTACCATTCTGCACCCGGCATTCTCCGCAACATGTATCTCTGTAGGCGTCATGCAACCGGGAATCCATAATATCTTATTAATATATGCGACATCACACACATCGGCATCAAACACAGGGCTGATAAGAAAATCAGCGCCTGCCTCAATAAATTTCGAAGCCTGGTCTGCAGTGCGGATAGTGCCTACAGCCAGTAACAGGTCTTTCATGAACTCGTTCCTTGCCGCTACTATCGCTTTGAAATTAATCATCGCCTCCTCACCGCGGTTGGTGAATTCAATGACACGGATGCCTGCTGCATATAAAGCCTTGGTCACTTCAAGACACACTTCCTTGTCTGCATGATAGAACAACGGCAAGATTCCTTGCTGTTTGATCTGTTGTATGATTGATGTACTTCTGTCCATCAGTGTTTCAATAAATGCTGTATGTCTTCCAGCGTTTGTTGTGTAGCATCACCTTTTTCTTTCAGTTTGCCAACGGCTGCGGCAGCTGCAAAATCAATTATATCCTGCACTGTATGCTTATTATACATCCCGTATACCAGGCCGCCCATGAAGCAATCTCCGCTGCCCACTCTGTCCACCACATCTGTTACGGCAAATTCTCTTGATACGGCCATTTCCTTCCCTTGTTGCAGCACTGCCCAGTAATCAGTTTCCATCCTGAATGTATATGCGAAACTGGTTGCCTGTCCATACCGCTGGTGCAGGGCCAGCATGCTTTTCCCGGCCGCATCTACCAATTCTTCTTTTGATTTACCGGAACTGTTCTCAACCGGTGATTCAATACCCAGCAAGGTTTCCACTGACCAGAGATTACCCATGATCACTGTACAATAATTCACCAGTTCCGGCATCACCTGGATGGGTTTCATACCATACTGCCAAAGCCTGGAACGATAATTCAGATCAACTGAAATTGAAATACCTTTTTGTGATACATAATACAAAGCCTCACGGCAAACAGCCGCTGCGTTTTTAGTAAGGGCCGGGCTGATGGCGCTGAAATGAAACCAGGTGCATCCTTCCAGCACATTCTCCCAGTCAATCACACCGGGACTCAACTCTGCAAAAGAAGAAGCAGCCCGGTCATAGATCACTCCTGCATTTTTCAGATCAGCCCCCTGCGGCAAATAATAAGTGCCGATACGGTTGCCAGAAAAATAAACTGCTGATGTGTCAATTCCTTTTTCTTCCAGTTCTTCAATGATCTCGTTGGCCAGGTAATTATCCGGCAGTGCCGTGCAATATTTTACAGGCACTTTCCATTTTGCCAGGGCCGTAGCAACATTCAGTTCTGCGCCGCCCACATACACCGGCATGGCATTTTCCCTGATCCATTGCCTGTTAAGCGAAGGCGACATCCGCAGTAATAATTCACCAAAACAAAAAACCATTTCCTATTATTCTATTGGCAGTCAAGATATGATTATTTTCTCTTTTGCTTTTACCGTTTCTTCAGAAAGTTGCCAGTTGAAATAGTTTTTATTATTATTAAAACAAATATCCTGTACCACTTTTCCGATCCAGTTGATATCGTTGGGCAGTTCTCCGTTTTCTATCTCATCACCAAACAGGTCGCATAATATTCTTCTGAAATACTCATGTCTTGGGAATGAAAGAAAACTTCTTGAATCTGTCAGCATGCCGATAAAGCGGCTCAGCAATCCCATATTCGACAACGTATTGAGCTGCCTGGTCATGCCATCTTTCTGATCCAGGAACCACCAGGCTGAGCCCCATTGAATTTTACCTGCAGTAGAGCCATCATTGAAATTACCGATCATCGTTGCCATCAGTTCATTATCGGCAGGGTTGAGATTATACAATACTGTTTTGGCCAGCTTATTATTGGTGTCGAGCTTATCTAAAAATTTAGCCAATGATCTCCCCTGTGAAAAATCTCCAATGGAATCCCATCCGGTATCAGGGCCGAGGGTTTGCGTCATCCTTGAATTATTATTTCGTAAGGCACCAATATGAAATTGCTGTACCCAGCCTTTTTCCCAATCCCATTCTGCAAAATGAATGAGCATGGCCGACCGGAATTTGCGCTGTTCCACTTCATTCAGTTCTTTGCCGCCATAAACCTTGGTGAAGATGGCATTGATCTCTGATCCGGTGAAATCATCCGCATAAATTTCTTCGAGCCCATGATCGGAAACCGAGCAACCCATCGAAGCAAAGAAATCATGGCGGTTTTGCAAGGCATAGAGAAAATCATCAAAAGTGGATATGGCTATATTGGTAACAGCCGACAGTTTTTTTACATAAGCAATAAATTTAGCAGCGCTATTCACATTCATTGCATTGTCAGGACGAAAAGCCGGAAGAATGGGCGTTTTAAAACCCTGACTGTCCGGCAGCGAGGCATCATCCTTTATCTTTTGGTGATGCTCCAGTGAATCAACCGGGTCATCCGTTGTGCAAACCAGTTTCACATTCATCTTACGCAACAGGTTGCGAACCGAATATTCCGGTGTACGCAACCTGGCTGTGCATTCATCATAAATTTTTTTAGCTGAACCCGGGTTCAATATATCCTGCACATCAAAATAGCGTTGTAATTCCAGGTGTGTCCAGTGATACAAAGGGTTTCTTAATGTATAGGGAACGGTTGCTGCCCATTGCTGAAATTTTTCCCAATCGCTTTTGTCACCGGTGCAAAACGCTTCATCCACACCGTTGGTCCGCATGGCCCTCCATTTATAATGGTCACCATACAGCCATACCTGTGTCAGGTTTTCGAATTGCGTGTCTTCAGCAATCTGCTGTGGCGGCAGGTGGCAATGATAATCTATGATGGGCATGTCTTTAGCAAACTCATGATAAAGACGCTGAGCAGATTTTGTCTTCAATAAAAAATTTTCATCCATGAACTTTTTCATACAATCGTTTTGATTTTTTTTATGGGCCGGGCTGTGTTACTACTATCATCGTCCCTTGCGACGCTCCGTTCGGGGTTCTGTTCATTGCTCATCTTATTTTGTTGAACCCCTTCGGGATTCTGAAAACATCTTATCCCTGGTGGCACCGGGTTTCAGGTGCTACCAAAATGCCGCCCCTAAGGGGCATGCAAATACTACAATGATACTCCCCGCTTCCACGGAATAAAATCGTCCTGGTTTAACTGAACAGCCTTTGGAATAATTTCGCCACTGGCTGCTTTAATACAATATTCCAAAATAGCTTCTCCCATTTCTTCAATTGTCTTTTCGCCTTCCACCACCGGGCCACAATCAATATCAATGATATCATTCATGCGTTTGGCCAGGTTACTATTGGTAGAAACTTTTATCGTAGGGCAAACCGGGTTGCCTGTCGGTGTGCCGAGTCCAGTTGTAAATAAAATCAGGGTTGCGCCGCTTGCTGCTTTGCCAGTGGTGGCTTCCACATCATTGCCCGGTGTACACACCAGGCTTAAACCGGGTTTGGTGGCCTGCTCAGTATAATCTAAAACATCAACAACCGGCGATGTACCTCCTTTCAATGCAGCTCCGTTACTTTTTATCGCATCAGTTATCAATCCGTCTTTGATATTGCCCGGTGATGGGTTCATGTGAAACCCGCTGCCCACCCTTTCTGCCTGCGCACTATAAGTGCCCATCAGGTGAATGAATTTTTTGGCTGCAGCTTCATCATAGGTCCGGTCCAATAAATTCTGCTCGGCACCGCATAGCTCTGGAAATTCTGCCAGCAATACTTTACCGCCCAATGCCACCAGCAGGTCGGAACAATAACCCACCGCAGGATTTGCTGAAATACCACTAAAGCCATCACTGCCCCCGCATTTCACACCAATGCATAATTTATCGAGGGTAGCAGGCCGGCGTTCCAGTTTATTTACCTGGATTAATCCTTCAAATGTTTTTTTGATGGCATCAGCTATGAGTTGCTCTTCGCTTTGCGATTGCTGCTGTTCAAAAATATAAAGTGGCTTATCAAAATCCGGATTAAAATTTTTCAGCTCTGCTAAAAAATCATTTGCCTGCAGGTTCTGGCAACCCAGGCTTAATACCGTAACACCGGCCACATTGGGATGATTAGCATAAGAAGCCAGTAACTTCCCCAATACACCCGCATCCTGCCGGGTGCCACCGCAACCACCCTGGTGGTTCAGGAATTTTATACCATCCACATTTTTAAACACTCTTTTGTTGCTATGTGGCTGCGCTGCCGAAAACAAGCTCACATCGTCAATTGGTTCGCCTTTTTGAAAGGCTTCTACCATTTGATGCGCATATCTTTTATACTTATCGGTGACAGCATAGCCCAGTTCATTATGCAATGCTTCACGGATCACATCCAGGTTCCGGTTTTCACAAAAAACGGTTGGCACAAAAAGCCAGTAGTTGGCGGTACCGACCCGGCCATCACTGCGATGGTAGCCATTAAATGTTCTTCCAACAAACTTTGAAACATCGGGTGCGGTCCATTTGAAATCTGTTTTGCGATAGCTATATGGTTCAGCGGCGTGCCTGGTGTTTTCGGTATTCATCCAGCTGCCCTTTTGCAAATCCATTTGTGCCTTGCCTACTAAGACACCATACATGATTATTTTCTCACCTTTCTTCAAATCTGTAGTGAAAAATTTATGCTTGGCCCTTACATCATCCTGTAACGTATACGGGATGCCTTCATATTCTACCGTACTACCCTTTTTTAAGTCTGTTAATGCTACCAGCACATTATCCTTAGGGTGCACTTTTAATACCACCTGTTTCATTCAACTGTTGTTTTATGCAACTGAACACAGTGCAATGTAGCATTCACACCGTCTTTCATTAACGATTTAAGGTTTGCTTTTACAGCCGCTGCAAACCCATTCAATGCCAGCAGGTCTGTGCCCCAGAAATCCTTATTGCCGAGCACATCATCCACAACAAGATCACTTTTTTCATTCCATTTATCCGTCACCAAAGCAACATGATCATCCTGTATCACATAGCTGGCGCCATTGGAACGTCCCTCAAACTGACCTTTACTGTTTCGTTCTGCTTTCAGGAATAAAAGGTACGATGCAAATCCCAAAGCCATATACTCAGGGACTGAATTTGTTTTTTCATAATGCCGTACTAACAAGGGTACGTTCCGCATTCTCATTTTTGAGGAATACTGCACCGTGATGCTTAGCCACTGGTGATCGAGAAAAGGATTTCGGAAACGATCCAGCACTTTCTGGGCAAAATCACATGCCTCTGTGTAGCTGATGCTGTCACAGCTAACTGCATGCGCTATTTCATTAATGGCAAGGTTGTGGATAAAAGAATACATGAGCTCGTTGTCCATTGCTTCTTTCACTGTGCTGAAGCCTGCGAGGTAAGCCAGCCCGCAACTAAAAGTATGCGTTCCATTCAACAGGCGGAGTTTCAGTTCTCTGAATTTTTCAATATCAGGGGAAATCACAACAGCTTCATCCGCCTGTGCGAACGAAAGAATTTGCCTCACCCTGTCGCTGCCTGATTCAATAGCCCAAAGACGGAAGCTTTCGGCCATGATCATCAGGTCATCTTTGTAGCCCAGTCTTTTTTCTGTGCTGTGCAAATCATTACCTGTTAATCTGCCGGGCACAATGCGATCCACCAATGAATTGCAGAACTGATTTGCTGTTACCAGCCATTGAACGAAAGCATCATCCAGTTTGTTCATCCGGGCCAATTCCAATACAATGTTGCGGAGTTTTGTTCCATTTTCAGGGATCAATTCTGTCGGTATGATCACCATGCCGCTTTCTGCTGTTCCTTTGAAAAATTTATAGCGCTGATGCAAAAAAGCCAGCAGTTTTCCGGGGAAGGAATGTGGCGGGAACAAACGAATATCATCCTCCACCAACGTGATTCCCACTTCCGTGGTATTGGAAATGATCACCTGCATGTCAGGATTGTGAGCACAGAGCAGGATGGATTCCCAATCCTCATTTGCTGATAAAACCCGGCTGATGGATGAGTTGATGATGACCTCATCCACTTTCCGGCCATCTTCAATACCCCGTATGCAAACAGAATACAATCCATCTTGTTTGTTGAAAGCATCTGTACCGCCCGTCGAAGTGGATTTCACCACCACTACCCTGCCATTAAAAGTCCCTTTTCGGTTGGCTTTATCAATAAAATAATCGGGCAGGCCCCGCAGCAACACACCGGTGCCGAATTGCAGCACCCGTTCCGGGAGATCGAACAATTTTTTATCCGGTATGGTAAGACCGGGTTGCGATTTAATTTTTTCTATCGTCTGTTTTGACAATTGCATGTTCACTTAATCCCGTGTGGGATCCCATTTGTTTTTAAATATCCAGTTGACAGTTAGATCGTTTGCGTTAACTCCTGCAGGAAGCTTATTGCTGTACCAGTTGAAATCATTGCCCCCTTCCCTGCGGCAGTTGTAGTAATAGATTCTTTCGCCCCATTTGATGACATTATCCGTTGGCACACGATAAATAGCCGCATCTTTCATATTTTTTGCAAACCCACAGTTAATAAGATAAAACTGGGCATCCCGGTGATAACGCCCCAGCAAAAACCCATCATAACCTTTGAACCTGCAATTCATTAACACTGTTTTTGAATCTTCCACTTTTGACCCGTCATGCCAGATAGCTGCCGGACCAGTATGTGAGATGAACTCACAATTCTCTGCCCAGGCCCAGCCGCGGGGACAATAAAAATCAACACCACCTTCCATGATGCAGTCTTTGAAATACCACATGCCATTCTCCACTTCCCAGGGACTGACCGTATCGCCGCCAAAAGCCCTGAAATGACAGTTGATGGCTTTTAATCTCGTCGCTCCCATCGTTCGCAATGCCATCTGGTGACCGTCTTTACGCAGTTTCTTTTCTTTATTCACAGTATCTGTAGCACAGGGAATAATCACTTCCTCTTTATTATCAAATCCAAAACTGTTGGTGATGGTGAGGTTCTTTAATGTAATATCATTGGCTCCCACATTCAGCGTGGCCACTCCCCAGTCGTCGGCATGACCACATCGCCATTCATCTCTTGCAATAGATGCTGTGATTATAGTATGCTCCCTGTCCTCACCTTCAAAAATGATATTGGCTTTTTCTATATAGAGTTTTTCGTTGTAGATGCCTTTTTTTATAAAGATGATCTGTGATGAAGATGAATGTTGCGGCAAACTGTTGATGGCTCCCTGGATGCTTTTATGATCACCACTTCCATCGGCTGCTACAATAATTTTTTTGCAGGGTACGGATTTGCCCTGTGCCACTGCAGAGCTCCACAGTGAAAACAGCGCTGAAAAAAAAAGAATTGCTATCGTGGTTTTTCCGTTCATTTCATTTTTGCCTGTTGCAGCAGCCACTGCACCCAATGTTCTGTGGCTTTATAATTATAAAAATCGGGAGGCAGCTTTCTGCCATCGAGATACTCATTGTAAATCCATGGGTCACCCAATGCAAAGACCATCCCTTTCCCATATTTGGAAATAGCCATAATATTATCACCGTTCTGCGCCAGCACCGGGATGGCAGGCGGCGACAACTTCAGTGTGCTTAATTCCTTTATAAATAATCTTACCGAATTATTGAACAGGGTATGATTCTCGGGAACAAACACTGAGCCCTGCGAGAAATTATCATCCTTGACCAGGTTTTTGTTGTCTTCATTGAACACTATCCCAAACTCTTTCGCCAGTTGATTGAAATGTCTGAATTCGGCATTGCCGGCATCATTGCTTAGCAGCACCAGCATGCCTCCTGCTTTTACCCAGTTTTTAATAGCCGTAATATCCTGCGGCTGTACAAAGTTGGGTTTCTCCGTTTCTTTTTCGGTGTCGGGATCAACAATGATATAAACTGCCGCTTTTTTCAGATTTGTAGCAGTCGGCGCTGTTTCCAATGATCTTGTTGCTGCACCATAGCGGTTGAAAATATCTCCCAGCATAGCATAACCGCTGTTGCTTTTATCTTCCCAGGTATAATGCCAGCGAACCATCCTGCCGGTGGCATCTTTTTTCCATTCGTTGTTAAAGTAATAATCGAGCAAAACCATTTTGCCTTTTCCAATATGCTGCGTTTCGCTCATCTCCATTTCCACAGCGCATTTGATAAAGGCGCCTATACCCTTGGGATCGTTCACAATTACCGGTTCGCTCATATAATACTCAAAACTGCCATCACGATAAGGCTTGCCACCAAGGCCTGACACAGCAACTGTTCCTTTCAGGTTCACCTGACCGCTAGCATCTGTTTCGATAAACTCTTTGAGTATTCCTGCATAAGCTTTTTTTGCAGCAGTCAAAAAGGATGCTGGCAGATACCCTTTGCGTATGCCTTTTGCAAAGCTGTAGGTGAGCATCGCAGATGCAGAAGCTTCTAAATAATTTTTGGGCTGATTGGGTAGATTGGGTACATCATACCACAAACCGGTTTTGGCGTCCTGCGCTTTTCTCACGGCAACTGCCAAACGATTAAAAATGTTGATCAGCTCCTGCCGCTGCGGATGACTGACCGGGAAATGATCCAGCACATCCACCAGCGCCATTGCATACCAGCCAAGGCTTCTTCCCCAGAAATTGGGTGACAGACCGGTTGTTTTATTGGCCCATTGCTGCTCTTTGCTTTCATCCCAGCCATGATAGAGCAGGCCTGTTTTTTTATCTCTTGCATATTTCTCCATCAGGATAAACTGACGGGCAATATCATTGAAAGTTGTATCCTCATGAAACAGCCAGGCATACTCTGCATAAAAAGGCTGGCCCATGTATAAACCATCGAGCCACATCTGCCAGGGATAAATTTTTTTGTGCCAGAAACCACCTTCCGATGTACGGGGATGTGTTTTCAACTGGCTGCGTAACAGATCAGCTGCCTTTTTGTATTTTTCTTTATTTGTCACCCGGTACAGCAGCAACAGCAGTTTGCCGTTATTGATATGATCAATATTGTATTCATCCGGACGATAGCCTTTGATACTTCCATCGTTTTGCACATAAAAGTCCATGCTTTGCTGGATATACCTGAACCACTTACCCTCCCCGGTAGCATTCCAGATGCCTTCGATGCCTTTCAGGATCACACCCTGGTCGTAGCGCCATTTGGCAAACTTGTCATTCTCCAGCACAAAAGAATCAGGCCAAAGTTTCATGGCCGTTTCCGCCATTCGCTGCGAAATGGGTTTTGCCTTCTGCGCCGTAGCCGCAAAAGATAGAAATGCAATCAGCAATACAATCACTATGCGAATGATTGTTGTCATTTTATGGTAACGCTTTTTTCTGACGCACCGAGTTCATAGCTGATCTTCTCTTTCGCTTTGGATGCATCTGTGTTTTTAATAAGTATGTCCCGGCTCCTGTCGCCGCTGATACGGAACAACAGTTCAGCACCGTTCTTATACGTAATCTTGTCGAAGGTCAGGTTATCACTATGCACCACATCCACTACGGGATTTGTCTCATCACTGATCACTTTGATATTGCGGAAAGTGATATTACTGGCTTCCTGTATATCAATTCCCTTTTTGGCCTGCAGCAACATGTTCTCCAGTACAATGTCTTTCACATGCATTTCAGGAAGACCTCTTACAAAAATTCCCTTCTCGGCGCCATTGCAATACACATTGCTGATATGAAAATTTTTAAATACAGGTGTAGTTTCGTCCACTGGTTTGAATTCCACTTTTGGTAATTCTCTTTTCTCCCCGGCCATCGCAATAGGATCACGGGCCGCATAGTACATATCAAACAGGATGGCCTCACCGGGAATATCTTTCATGTAAATGTCTTTGATAAAGATATTCTCCACCACACCGCCGCGGCCCCTGGTAGTTTTGAAACGAAGTCCAATATCAGCCCCGATAAATGTGCAGTTGCTGACATAAATATTTTTGGCACCGCCACTCATTTCGCTGCCGATCACAAAACCACCATGTGAAGAATAAACCGTGCAGTTGCGGATGATCACATTCTCTGTGGGCATTCCTCTTTTTCTGCCTTCTGCATCACGGCCGCTTTTCATACACAAGGCATCATCGCCTACATCAAACACGGAGTTTTCGATCAATACGTTTTTGCAACTCTCCACATCAATGCCATCACCATTCTGTGCATACCAGGGATTTTTTACCGAAATATTTCTCACCGTGAGATGCTCACTCATCAGCGGGTGCATGCACCAGGCCGGTGAATTCTGAAAAGTCACACCTTCCAGCAGGATATATTTACAGTTAGTAAGTAATAACAAATTGGGGCGGAGAAAATCTTTGACGCTTTCATAAAAGGCTGCATTTTTTTCCGGGGAAATAGCCCCGGGGTTGGTTAGCTTTGAACCTTTCAGTGATTTTTCTGTAGGATACCATATTTTTTTATCCTCACTCAGTACACCACCTGAAGCCAGCAGTTTTTTCCAGTTGGATTCGGTGAGTTTATCTTTTTTCACCATGCGCCAGGCATCACCGTTACCATCAATAATGCCTTTGCCTGTAATAGCAATATTAGAAGCACCTGTTGCAGAGATGGGCGACTGGTTTCTCATCTGCGGCAGCCCTTCCCAGTTGGCCGCCACCAGCGGATACTGATCAAAATCTTTTGTGAAAAGCAAGGTAGCGCCGTTGGCAAGATGAAGGTTGATATTGCTTTTTAAAACGATGGGACCTGTTAACCACAAACCGGCTGGAATCAACACCACACCACCGCCTTTTTTGTGCATTGCTTCAATGGCTGCCTGTATGCTTTTTGTGTTGAGGCAATTGCCATCAGCAACAGCGCCATGTTTTAAAATGGAAACAGTGTCTTTTTTAAATTTTGGAGCAATGACTACAGGTAACTTGGCTTTGAAACCAGTAGCGCCGGGTTGCGACAAGGAAGCAAAAGAAAAAAGAATAAAGACCGGTATCCCAAAAACCTTTTTCATACTGACAAATGAATCGTTTTAAAATCGTTGTCTTCAAGCCGTTACCACATTACAATTTTACCCTAAACCCTGTCATTTTCAAGGGTTTCCGGGGGCTTTATTTACGCAAACGTTGCCGGGAACGGTACCGGTTTTTTGTAAAGCTTCCCTGCTGCTTTTCAGGCCCTTTTCAGGTCAATCGCACCGCCTGCCGGGCCAGCAATTTCCAGCCACCTTTTTGCTTTTGCCAGATCAGCAATATGCGGATGTTTGCTTCACCCGGCCGGCCGCCGTCATTGGTTTTTGCTCTAAAAATGTGACGGACTATTGCTACTTTTCCGCTGATGCTGATGGTTTGCTCTGAAAGATCAATAGAAACAAAATCGGAATTGCCATTAGCAATGTTGGTGACAAAAGCATTCTTGTCTTCTACCTTTCCGCTGCTATGACCATAGCTAAGCTGGTCAGCAGCCAGTTTTTCCAGCATGGTCTTATCAGCATCAACCATGGCCTTTCGTAACTGCTCCACAGCATCGGCTACGGCCTGTTCGTCTTTTGATTGTGCACTCATTGTTATTACTGATAGAAGAAGAATCGCTAAGGATGCAATGATATTTTTCATACTTGTTAATTTTTAATAAACAAAATACGGAACACAGATGACAATGGCCTGCATACTTACACAACTTTTATGCTTAGTATCCTTTCCCCCGTGTCATATATTTCCTTTCAAAACCTGTTTTTCATTGGTACCAGGTCAGTCAGTTCTGCAATCTTTACCGGCCGTTTTAATTCTATACTTTTTCTTGCAGCTATGCCAATCAGTATGGACATGGCCCCTTCTCTTGTTCCCGCCATCACCTGGTGCGGGTTATCCTTAGTATCTGCAAATAGCCGGCGGTGCATTCTCACATCACCACCCCCGTGTCCGCCTTTTATCTTTGGCGTGGTGTATATCTCGTAGGTTTTGGCAAAATTGTCCATCACCATGATCTCCCTGAACTCACCCGGAACGGCATCGTCGGCATTACTCATTTCTACGGCATGACGGTTGGCCTGGTCAGTCACTATTTTTTCCTGGTAAGGAATATCGTCCCATGTTTCCATTCTTCCTTCCGTGCCATTAAATGCAATGCGCCAGCCCTCATAAGGAGAATAAGTGGTCAGCGAGTAATTTACCAGCACGCCATTCGCATATTTTATCTGGGCTGACATCTTATCATAAATATCAATTTCGTTTCGCCACACACAACCATCGCGGATATACCCGTCATGCTCTTCGTTCTTCACATAAAGATCATTCAGCCATTCATTTTGTGTGATGTCGAAATAGAATTTGCAGTTAGGCTTATGTTCACATCCCCTGCATTTCGTTCCGCGAAAAGTATTGTTCTTTCCGTAATGTTCCAATGCGCCATAGGCGCTTACTTCCACCGGCTCACTGTTGAGCCACCAGTTCAGCAGGTCAAAATGATGCGTGGCCTTATGCACCCAAAGCGAACCGCTGTGTTTCGTAATTCCATGCCAGCGGCGGAAATAATCCGCCCCATGATAGACATTGAGATACCAGTTAAAATCTACTGATGTTACTTTGCCGATCCTTTTTTTCACCAGCAACTCCTTCATCTGCATGGCATGTACACCATGCCGATAGTTGAAAGCCACTGTCATTTTTTTGCCCGTTCGTTTTTCCGCATCAAGAATACGTTTGCATTTCACTTCATCTGTTGTCATTGGTTTTTCAGTGATAACGTTGCAGCCCGCCTCCAATGCTTTCACGATATGTTCATCATGCAAGCCATCCACGGTGGTGACGATCACATAGTCCGGTTTTGTTTCCCGCAGCATTTTATTATAATCAGTATAAGTGCTGCAATCCACATTCATGGTGGTTTTTGCAAAGGCAAGACGACCGGGATTGATATCACAAAGGCCGGCGAATTCCACTACATCACCGAATTTTTTCAGCAGGTCACGGCCCCAGAAGCCGGTGCCGCGGTGACCGGTTCCGATCATGGCCAGGCGGAGTTTTTTGCCAGTGAAGGCAAAAGACTCAAACGGGTGCAGCATCAGTGCGGTGCCGGCGGCGGCGGTATAACCTAAAAATTTGCGGCGTTGCATATGAGTCGTTTTATGTTGAACCCCTACGGGGTTCTATTTGAAATATTATTGTCTTTTCTACCAATATTTTGTCCCTACGGGACAATTTTTTCGCTTGTGCTCTTAACTTTTTGTCATTTCAAGAATTATCAGCAACACATGAATATTCGAATAGCCGGTCTGTGTTTCATCAAAACTCTCTGCCAACTGTCAACGTCAATTGCCGTTGTCCTCAAACCGTATCCAATCCACATCTGCAAACCCCGCATCATTGGTACTATTGCTGCGCAAACAAAACAAACCGAGCTTTGCTCCCACCCAGCGACCCGGTTTTGCCGTAAATGAATGTTCAATTGCCGAATAATTTACGCCATCTCCTCCATATGAGAACCGGCAAATGCCCCGGGCACTCACTTTCACCCGGAGATAGATGGTTCCGGGATTTATCGGCCCAATGACGGTTTGCTTTTCTGGCATTCCCTTATCAGCCTGCTGACATTCATTATAAGTAATATAAACCGTATCATTTCTTTTCTGCAAACTGATGTATGCATAATCAGCACCATGAATGACAAAACCAAACTGCTCCTTGTCATGCCGGGGTTTGAAATCTAATTTTACTGTTGCTGTAAATTCATCAGCAGGAAATTTCTGACCTAAAATATTCGGTGTATTCCACAATCCTTTTACCGAATCCGGCTGATAAACTGAAAACATCCGCAAGGTTCCTGCTGCTGTCGGAAATGCCCATCCTTCTTTGGGGTTGGCCTGCCATTGCCATTGTAAACCCAATTTTGATTTATTAAACTCATCACTGTCTGCAACAGTTGTAACAGGATAGGTTTTACCAACATTTGGTTTTTTATACTCTGATACAGGTTCTCCTTTTCCATCGTCGTCTTTGTCTTCACCGATCACCGGCCAGTCGTTCACCCATTTCATGGGATTGAGATGCACCACTCTCCCATAAGCTTCTTTATCCTGGAAATGAAGAAACCAATGCTCCCCTGTCTTCGTATCCACCCATGCACCCTGGTGTGGTCCATTGATAGTTGTGCTGCCCTGTTCCATGACCACTTTTCTTTCATAAGGACCATACACATTTTTGCTACGCAAAACAGTTTGCCATCCTGTGCTCACACCACCAGCAGGAGCAAAAATGTAATAGTAACCATTGCGCTTATAAAATTTCGGGCCTTCGATCGTCGGGTCTTTTTCATGTCCATCATATATCATCACCGGATCACCGATGATCTTTGTTCCTTCTTTATTCATTTCCTTTACCACAATGATAGATTTAAAACCGGCCCTGCTGCCTGCATAGGCATGAACGAGATACACTTTACCATTATCATCCCATAACGGGCAAGGGTCTATCAATCCTTTCCCTGCTTCTATCATTATTGGATCGCTCCAGGGGCCCAAAATATTTTTTGCCTTTGTGAGATAGATACCAAAATCGGGATCGGGATAATAGATATAAAATTCGCCGTTGTGGTAACGGATACTTGGTGCCCACACACCCCCTCCATGCTGCACTTTGCTGAAATGATCAAAAGGGGGTTGTTTTTTCAACGCATGCCCGATCAGTTTCCAGTTCACCAAATCCTTTGAATGCAATATCGGCAAGACCGGTACATGATTGAAGCTGGAGGCAATCATATAATACTCATCCCCCACTCTAATCGCATCCGGGTCGCTGTAATCAGCATGAAGAACAGGATTTTTATAAGTGCCGTTGCCATTGTCAGCCACCCATACGTTGGAAAAGACCTGTGCATCAGCACAAAAGCACTTTGAAAAGATAATTAAATAAAAAAAGTATCTCACCGATTAACTTATTAACCCATTAACCAATCACTTTTTCTCCGGGTTCCATTCACCCAAAATATTTTTTATTGCATATTTTTTTACTTCCTCATCACTGAGTTGTTTAGCCCACTTTACTCTTGATACTTTATTAGCACCGGGACCACTGCTATTGTATTCTGCGTAACGGGCTGTTGTTTCATTGGCAGGATTGCGCCAGTTGTCCCAGCCACCGGGAATGATATGATTATCTATCCAACAGTTGATATATGTGACGCTGGCAGTAGGCGACCAGGGACGGCCCAGTGAAACTTTGTTGATATTGCTATCGGCTGTGAGTTTGCAATTAAAGAATACAAACCCAAACGGAATGATGCTATTGGTTGATGCTGCGGTAACGTGGCTGTTCTTGCGGCTGTGTATATGACAGTTTTTGAAAACAGCCGTAGCAGCGCCGAAAATAAAATCCGTGGTTCCTTCAATATAACAATCCCGGAAATAATGTTTTACTCCGCTGCCGCTGAGAAATAACACATCCTGGTTGCCCAGCATCCGGCAGTTGATAAACGAAGCCCTGTTCCCTTCCACCCGAAGGGCAACCGCCTGCCCTGCTGTGAAACCCGCATTATTTTCAAAGGTTATATTCTCTGCATGAAAATCGTTGCCGTACACAAAGAAAGAAGCACAGGTCCAAGTGTTGAGTGTATCACCATTGGGCAGTTTGGTGCCTGCATGGTTGTCATAAGTGAGAATGGTTTGCAATTTATCTTCCCCTTTCAGGGTTATAAAATTTTTCCGTGCATCCACAATGATGACCTCTTTATACACTCCCTTCTTTACAAATACGGTGACAGGTTTATCATTGCCTGCAGGAATGGCATCCAGCGCTGCCTGCACCGTTGTATGGTTGCCGCTGCCGTCTTTTGCCACCGTGATCACCTGTTGTGCTGTTAAAACAGCTGATATAAGAAGGAATAATATGATCATTGCGGGTTGTCGCATAGTGTTTCATTTTACCACCGGTTTCACAATCCTGTTTGCCAGATCGGGTGCAATGGTTTTTAATTCCGACAAAACCAGTTGTGCAATCAGCCTTGCGCCTAATTCACTGAAATGTGTATTATCATTTTTCCCTTCAGGATAGTTGGGATGCTCGCCGGGTTGCAATTGCAGGAATAATAATTTTGAATTTATTTCCCCAAACTGTTGATACAAATTCCTGCTTTTTTCATCGAGGTCAATAAACAAAACTCCTGTTTCTTTTACCACTTCCCTGACCAGTGCTGAATACTCCTTATGTGTTTCAACAGCCTTTCCTTCCTTATCAAATTTTCTGCGGGAAACGGGAGTGAGCAGAACAGGAATGGCTTTCTTATCTCTTGTTTCCCTGATAAAGCGGGTAAGATTTATTTTAAAAGTATCCGGTGTGGTATAACGCTCCAGTTTTTCTTTTGCCTCATCGTTATGGCCAAACTGGATAAATACATAATCGCCTTCCTTTGCCTCATCCATAATGGATTTCCACAGTCCTTCACTGAGAAATGTTTTGGTGCTGCGTCCGTTCTTTGCCCGGTTCACCACTTTTACCGTTGAATCCCAGAAATGCACAAATGGCATTCCCCAGCCAGTTTCGGGAAAAGCCTTTGGATCTTTCACAGATAGGGTGGAGTCACCTGCAAGAAAAAGAGTAGTCTTATCCTTTTTGGAAAGAAAAAGGCCCGTCATGCATAACAGTAAACCGGGAAAAAATAACCTGAACATGTGATACATAATCGTAAGCCCCTGTTAGGGCAGGGGCTTACGGTGTTTAATTTACAACTTTATGAAACGGAACGATTCTCTTTCATCTCTTCTCCTGTATTCAATAGTGTACACCCCCGCCGGTAATAACCTGACATCAATATCCGTTCGATTGGATGCCGGTGTTGTACGCATCACCTTCACCCTGTTACCATTTGCATCATAGATATAAATATCTCCTGCTGTGAACAGGTATGGATGATAAATGGTAAGTACACCCCGGGTTGGGTTTGGCCCGACAACCATAGCCGGGTGAGTAAACCCTGTTAAAGCAATGGTTTGGCTTGCGGTGCCGGTTGTCTGCACCGTTATGTTGCCGGTATGCGTGCCTGTTGTGGTTGCATTAAGCCTTACTCTCACTGTAGTAGTGGCCAGTGTGCCGCCTGTAGTGATTGAAAGCGGGTTACTGCTGCCAAACCAGTCAATGTTATTCAGTGAAACTTCATAATTAACAGGAGGTGTAACCGTAACAGCTGCAACCAGGTTACTGCCCTGAACGGTGAAAGTTTGAGCAGCAGATGGAGCACCGATAGTCTGGGCAAACGACGCAAGGTTGGCCGCTGTGCTGATCACCGGCGGATTCACTGCTGAACCGCTCACCGCTACTTGCTGCGTAGTTGCACCCGTGCTGGTATGACTGATATTACCATTATAACTGCCAGCTGTAGCCGCATTCAATCGTACAGTGATAGTGGTATTGGCCAACGTTCCGCCTGTTCCGGTTAACACCAGCGCCGTACTGCTATTAAACCAGCTAGCTCCTCCATTGGCTGATATCTCATATCCCGCAGGCGGTGTAATGGTTACATCACCTGTAAGGTTAACCGCTGACACTGTATAGGTTTGTGAAACAGATGGTGCCCCGATAGTCTGTGTAAAGGCCGACAATGTTCCTGTTGTTGAAAGTGCAGGTGGTGGATTGGCAGCCGAACCATTCACCGCCAGGTTTTGAGTAGTTGCACCTGCACTTACATGAGAAATATTACCATTATATACCCCTGCTGTTGTTGCATTCAGCCTTACTGTGATCGTTGTATTGCCTACAACACCGCCAGTTGAGGTCAGTGTCAACGGATTGCTGTTAATAAACCAGGTTGTTCCTCCATCAGCAGATATTTCAAAACCAGCTGCTGGCGTAATGACGATATCTTCAGTAAGGTTATCACCATTCACCGTATAGGACTGCGTGGCTGAAGGCGCACCGATCACCTGGCTGAAATTGCTGAGTGTTCCTGTGACGGTGATTTCAGGAACCGGCACTGCTGTTGCTACTCCATCAACCGGCACATTGGCCACGGGCAGGCTGCTGGTTGAATGCGTAATATTTCCAGCGATAATTCCTGCTGCAGCAGCATTCATTCTTACGCTGATAGTTGCCGAAGGAATACTTCCGCTTACCGGAGACAATACCAGTGGTGATGAATTTGTGAACCAGGTGGTTCCTCCATCAGCAGAAACTTCAAATCCTGCCGGCGGGGTGATCGTAAGATCTGTTGTGAGGCGGATGCCGTTGACAGTATAGGTCTGTGCAGCCGAAGGCGTGCCAACTACATGGGCAAAACTTGTTAAGGATGCTGTGACCGTCAATACAGGATCAGTGCCGGGTGCCAGTCCAGGTGGCAATGGTACTTCGACTGGAGAATAGGCACCTGTTACATCCCATGCCACCCAGTCTATATGACTGTTGATATTATTGCTGCCCCAACCATCACCGAAGCGGAAATAATTTTGTGTGCCTGATGCAGCCGTTGCCGTGTACACTGCCACAGGATTTTCATTTACATACAATACAGCCGAACTACCCTGGCGGGTGAAGCGATAAATATTCCAGGCTGCAGGATCAATACCAAGACTGCCATTACCGCTGGTAGCTGTCCCATTGGCAACGCCATAGTTACCATTTGACAGAATCCGGGTTTGCCAGCGGGCACCGCCAAAGTCCAGATCAGCATCAAAGATCAAAGTGGCATCGGCAGGATTTCCTTTTGCTCTTATCACAAGGGTTATATCTTGTGTGCCTGCTGGCAGGTTTTGACGCCATTGGTTATTGCTGGCCGTATTGGTTTGCATATGCAACAAATTATTTCCGGCATCATCCGGGTCAGCCACGATGGTATTGCTGAAAGTGCCTGATTGTTGCGATGTAACAAATGGCGCTGCTGCGAAAGCATTTGGCAATTCATTGGCATGATAAATTGTCCAGTTACCCTGGTTAACCGAAGCGATTCCGGTTACCGATACACCAACCGGAACAGCATCTGTGCTGCTATGCACAATATCACCTTCATAATTTCCTTCTGCTATTGCATTCAACCGAACAGAAATAACCGTTGATGCCACTGCCCCACCGGTTTGCGCTAACAGCAATGGAGAGGCGCTGGTAAACCAGGTAGTGCCTCCATCTGCAGAAACTTCATAACCTCCCGGGGGTGTTATTGTGATATCACCTGAAAGATTGTTACCAGAAACAGTATAGGTCTGAACATCAGAAGGCGAGCCAATTGTTTGAGTAAAACCAGTAAGCGATGCCGTTATATTAATCACGGGATCATTACCCGGGAACAGTTCGTCCGGCAATGGCGCCTGGGTAGGTGAAAAGGCTCCTGTGCTGTTCCATACAATCCAGTCAACCCTGGTATTGATAAAGCCGGAACCCCATCCATCACCAAACCGGAAGAAATTATTGCTGCCGGCTGCGGCTGCTGTAGCCGTATAAACCGCCACAGGTTCTTCATTAATATAAAGGGTACCCTCGTTGCCGCTTCGTGTAAACCGATAAATATTCCATTGCAACGGATCTACACCCAAACTGCCGGTGCCACTGGTTGCTGTGCCATTGGCTACGCCATAATTACCGTTACTTAATATACGGGTCTGCCAGCGGAAACCACCAAAGTCAAGATCAGCATCAAAGACCAAATTTTCCGAAACACTATTGCCTTTGGCCCGGAAAACAACAGTAAGGTCTTGTGTACCCGGTGGCAGGTTTTGCCGCCATTGATTGTTGTCGCTGTTCACAGTGGTCTGCATATGCAATAAGTTATTGCCCGCCTGTTCACTATCTGCTTCAATGATATTAGTAAATGTGCCTGCTTGTTGCGATGGTACAAATGGAGCTGCTGCAAATGCATTCGGCAGTTCGTTGGCATGATAAATTGTCCAGATAATTTCGTCTTCATCATCATTTACTAATTCATCAGGCAACTGCTTTTGCGCTGGCGAATACGCCCCGGAAGTATCCCATGCCACCCAGTCAATCCTGGAGTTGATGAAACCGGAACCCCATCCATCACCAAACCGGAAAAAGTTATTTGATCCCGCTGCTGCAGCTGTAGCCGTATAAACCGCCACAGGTTCTTCATTAATGTAAAGTGTGCCCAGGTTGCCGCTTCGGGTAAACCGATAAATATTCCATTGCAGCGGATCTATACCCAAACTGCCCGTGCCACTGGTGGCTGTGCCATTGGCCACACCATAATTTCCATTGCTTAAAATCCTTGTTTGCCAGCGGAAACCGCCAAAATCAAGATCGGCATCAAATACCAAATTTTCAGTTGCACTGTTGCCTTTGGCTTTGAAAACAACAGTAAGGTTCTGTGTACCGGCTACCAGGTTTTGCCGCCACTGGTTGTTATCGCTGTTGGCCGTTGTTTGCATATGCAATAAATTATTGCCTGCTTTATCAGGATCTGGGACAATGGTATTGCTGTAGGTACCGGTTTGCTGTGACATTACAAACGGTGCTGTTGCAAATGCATCCGGTAATTCATTTGCATGGTAAACTATCCAGTCACTCTCGTTACCGGCTCCCAGGAAGTCAATGACCCCGGCTCCGGCATAGGCAGTCACTGTGTCGCGGAGTTGTGAGGCTGCGTAAGGCGTATAACTATAATAAGTCAGCGGGTCAAAGGCTGCCGCTGCATTGAATTCGTCAAATTTTACTGACCTGCCGCCCGGGTTCAGCATAGCAGGATTGATCTGTGCAGTAATTACAGGTAAACCGCTGTCATCATAACCGTTATTAAATTGTTTCAGGTATGAACAGGGTGTATAACCTGTTTTAGAAGTAAAAACACCATCCGAATTGTTTCCATACACTGCCTGGAAATCTGCCAGTGCCCTGTCAGCATACATCGGCCAGCGGGTGTTTACATAAAAATTGGCTTCAGCCACCACTTTGGCATCTTTTGCTGCAACCGCTCCATACAAATTTGCCTGTTCAATAAGATTATTCAGCAAATGAACTTCTCCAAACCGCACCCTCGGGTTACGGGAATTGGTGCGGTAAAAGTGGTTGGAATAATATGTTACTTTTAGTTTCCCTTCGTCTTCGGCTCCATTGTTATCGGAGTGTCCGATCAAAGAGGTTTTCCAGCTATTCCTGAATTTGCACCATGAAACTGTTATATAGCTGGCGCCGGACTTGATATCCACACCGCCATCGGGATGCTCAGAGTCTGAAGGAATAGTGGTTGGATGCCCGAATGTGCAATGATCTACCCAGATATGATGTGTCTCCGGCTCACCGATATTGATACCATCATCATAATAATCCTGGAATGAAATGTTCCTGATGAGGATATTCCAGGATCGTTTGATATTAAAACCGAACTTAAGTGTAACATTCCCTTTACCGATAATCGTCAGATCGCCCTGCTCCTGGATGGTCATCATATGGTTTCCCCATGCTGAAGAGGTTGAAGTGCCTTCGGGGTATACGCCGGGCATGAACACAATCACCAGCGGCGCTTTAGGCACACCGTTAGTTCCGCTCAGGTTACGGTAGGCCCTGTTCCTGTAATAAAAATGCCAGGCCAGTGCATCAAAATCTGCCGGACCGTTCACCCAAAATGTATCGGTGGCGTTTTGCCCGCCGGTAACAGGCCCGTTAAATTCGGGATAAGTGGTACCGGTATTGACCGAGGCGAATCCTATCGGTACTTCAAAATCCGGAGTTGTTTGTGCCGCCGGGTGCAACGACATAAATACATAACATAACAATGCAAAAAACTGGGTAAACGTTTTTCTGGTTAAGGCAGCAATCAACCGGTTCATATAGCAAAAGTTTGATTTTTAAAATTTGTTCATAGCATGCAAAAGGCTGTTTATATACATTTCAATATTGGTATAGAATGTATGCAATGTATTTTTTACCGCATCCGTTGCATCAGCGGGGTCTAACCCGTTTTTTCTCTCCCAATCATCAGGCATTCCATCCTTATCACTATCAACAGGTGCAGGCAATGAACGTAAATACGGCCATACATTTACAGTATGTTCATAAGCGGTACCATGCGGGTAGCCTCCCTGCACATCAATGATGCGGCCGGTGCGGTTTCTCACATCGTTAATAATCCTTTCATCGAGAGTATCTCGTCTGAAACTGGCTCCTGCTTCATTCAGTACAGATTCGTATGCTTCTTTGGCTGTTTTCGCCGGTATCTCCACTACGGTGAAAGGTTTGTCGGCTACAGCTTCCCGTTTATCCTGCAGGGTGCCCTTGTTTCCTAAATCAATGCCAAGCCAGTTATTTTTTGAAATATCATTGGCACCGTCTGTATGATTGCCGTTTACATAGAATTTTCCAAACCCTATTTTGTCGTTGCGGGATGGGTTGACGATGCGGTACATGACATTCTTTGAAGTGGAAGGGCCATACTTATAATAGTTATTAACCACATTATAATTGCCACCCTCACCACCATAAACACTATTATGTTCCCAATTGTAAATAACATTATTGCGGAAATCAACCAGTTCCTGTTCACTTCCCAGCCTCACCCCGTTAAATCTCGGGTTGCGGCTTACACAATGTGCAAATAAGTTGTGATGAGCAGAGAGATGTTTGCCACCCCAGATGCCTCCATAGCCATGTTTTTCAAAATCAGTATCGCCTTCTTCAAAGTGATACGAATAATTCAGTGGTTCGGAAATGATATTCCATTGGAGTGTGGTACTGTCGCCGCCATATACAGAACATACTTCATCCGTGCTCCAGCTCATGCTGCAATGATCAATGATGATATTTTTTCTTTTGGAAACTCCAAAAGCATCGTCATGGCCGCTGCCGTGCACTTTACCTTTATTTTGATATCGGTCGCCCAGGCGAAACCGCATGTAGCGAATGATGATGTTATCGCCACCGAGACCAACCGGGTGGTCAGCGATGCAGATGCCGTCTCCCGGGGCAGTTTGCCCCGCAATGGTCTTATTTGCTTTTATGGTTAGCGGAGATTTTAAACGAATTGTACCGGAAACAGTAAAAACAACAATCCCCGGGTCGTTTGAGACTACAGCTTTGCGCAGGCTTCCTTCGCCTGCATCTTCGAGGTTGGATACGATAAATACTTTACCGCCGCGGCCGCCGGTTGTGTATTTACCAAAACCTTCAGCGCCGGGAAAAGCAAGAGGCTGGTCAGCTGCAGCAATTTCCTGTGTCACCGGTATTTTTCTTCCGGCGCAGGAAATTGCCAGCATACTTATCAGTGCCACCTGTTTTATGTTTGCAAACCTCACTGTATAATTCCTTTGCTAAAATTTAACTGTTTAAAAAAATATTATACTGTCTGCCCGGTTGAAAAAGGAAGACGAAAATGAAATTTTCGGTTTTTCGGATGCTATACCCGGTTAATCACAATCTCCATTTCGGATCACCTGATGTGGACCTGCCGGCAAAACTGGCATCTTTGATCAGGAAATTACCTGCAGCCGGGTTGGTGAATAAATCTGTGTTAGTTCCGCTGTATGAATTGATCCCCGGAATGGGATTGGCGGAAAACACAGTGTTAGCTACCATATAATTGTTGCTGGTAAGCGGCGTACCGGCCGATCTGACGCCACGAGCAGTATTGGCAGGTGAAAGCGTTTTGCCAATGATTGTATTGCTGATCTGGAATGATGCACTGACGGCCTGCAAATTATAATCAACCAGGTAACGGCCATCACCAATAGAATTATCTATCGTGCAATTGTCAATCAATACCGAGATAGAAGGCGATGCATTATGCAGGATGATGGAATAACCGATCTGGTACATGGTGCTGTTGGTGATCTTAATGTTATTAAACCTGCCATTAGCCACATTGGTATGGATCATTGCATAGGTTCCGTTGGCGCCGTTATTTCCAATATCATAAACAGTGCATTTATTGAATGATACATGATTGATTGTTTGACCATTTGCACTTTGCAAACGAAGCGGCGTGTTCGTAAAATTCCGGACAATACAATTTTCGAATTCGATTGCCTCTGTTACGTTCGCTGCACTTTGATTGAAAATATAATTCCGTTTGGTTCCGGCCGGGTCATTGTTCTGGTAGCCTGTCAGGTCCACATTCTCAAACCTGATCGTTCCTGCTGTGGCGCCCAGGTTAAGACCGTTGAAAGCTATGACAGGCTTCACAGGGCCATACTCACCCCAGATTGTAAATGAAGCTCCGGCAGGCAGGTTAACAGTAACATCAGCCGTATGCAATGACCCGTTTTCCAAAATAAAGACAGTGCCCGGAACAACTGTTTGCAGCATCAGTGCAAGGTCATCAGCCGGTGTCACATGTATCACGTTGGAACCTGAAGGAGTAGCCGATTTAGTAGTGAATGTCAGAATGCCTTTGCTGGCGGCTCCCTTGAATAGTTCCGCAGTGTAATTGGTCTGCGGGCTTAAGCCGGAAATGGTTTTTTGCGCAGCACCGAGATCACCGGCTGATAAAGTATGGTCTGTTGAAGTACCGCCATTGGGTGTGATGGTGATCTTTGTAAAATCTGGTGCTGCCTGCCACCTGAGCAACACACTCACATCGGTGACAAATGCATCATCTAACGGGAGGAACAATTGCTCACCTGTCATGAGAAACGAACCTGTGGTGGATGCCCACCCAGCCGAAGCTGCTGCACTACTGGTGGCATTAGCTTTTACCCTTGCCCAATAGCTGGTTCTCACCTGCAGATCTGTATCTAGCAATATCTTGGCAGTTGTATCAACATCAACAGATAATACCGGTGTGCCTGTTAACCCTGCATTGGAAAATATTTCCAGCTTATAGGTGGGATTTTGTCCTGCTGAAAAAAGTGATGGAGCCCATGATATAAGCACTGAAGTTTCTCCCGCTGTTGCGGTGATATTGGCGGGAGTAAACATTCTGTCAGGTACAAAAGCTCCGGGCTCATTAATTTTTTTACAACTGGCCAGAAAAATTACCATTGCACCTGCAAAAGCTGTTACGAATAAGTATTTATGTTGAAGCAATCGCATAATGAATAAGTTTTATTAGCAATGATTAATAAGCATTTTGTGTAAGGTTTGGATTTACATCAATTGCTGACTGCGGAAAAGGCAACAATTCTTTCTTATTGGGTTCAAAGGAGCGGCCAAATGATCCAATCAGTTTGCTGGTTATCCCTGTTCCGCCCAGCCATGCCAGTGTTGAATAACCCGGTGGGGCAGTTGGAGGTGTTGGATAATAAAAAGAATTTCCCCAAACCATTCCTGCGGCCATCGGCTGATTGGGCAGGAAATACATGTTCTTCGGCAACTGGTCATATGGCGGCTGATCTGCAACGATGGCAGCCAGCTGCGCTTTTACATAATTGACTCTTTCAGCTAATTTGTTCCACCTGATCAGGTCATACTTGCGAATGCCTTCTCCACCCAGTTCCAATGCTCTTTCATTCATGATGGCATTGAAAAAGCCAACATAATCATTTGGCGTGGCTCCGATCAGTGATGCATTGCCGCCATATCCTCTCAATCTTACTTTTTCAAATGCAGCAATCGCTTCAGCAGAAGGACCATTATTAAGTTCATTGTCTGCTTCTGCAAACATCAGCAACACATCGGAGAAACGGATCATCGGCCAGTTTACTCCAAAATACTGTGCGCCGGAAGTGGGAATAGGATTCCAGTCCCTCCTGAATTTTCCATCCACCATGTCCGACATCACACGGCCAACCAGTGTCAATGAGGCACTGATGTTATAATAAGTACAGGTGACATCTCTCCTGAGATCAGTGGAGTCAAATGAATAGAAATAGGTTGGCAGAATGGTCAGTGCAGAATTGCCCTGGCTGGCAGTACCGAGGTACCTGGGTCCGTTATAATAACCCAGTTTGCTGTCGCCAAAGTTTGAGCTTCCTCCACCCATGCCAACTTCCCATATCACCTCACCATTGGGCTCCTGGCCATATTTGCATATATAATCTTTGAATACAGACTCGAAACTGGGATTCAGGTTGTGTTCTCCCGGACGCTGCATAATGGCAGCACATTCATCCTTTGCGATCTGGTAATAGGTTTTATAATCAGCAGGACGGGCCATCACCGGGCCATATGTGCTGGATGCGCTTCGCAAAGAATAACCACCTCTGAATAATGCGATCCTTGCTCTTAATGCTCTTACAGCCCCTTGTGTTATCCGTTCATTGGTGGTGCCGGCTTGTGTGCGCCATGGAATCAGTTCACTGGCTTCTTCCAGGTCAGCCAGGATGCGGTTGTATAATGTGTCCCTGTCTGTTTTTGATTTGAATAGATTTGATTCAAGGCTTGCCGGCTGAAACTGTTCCGGCACATCACCCCAGTTGCGGATAATCTCAAAATAATATTGTGCCCTCAGTGTCAAAGCCTCCCCATACAATTTCCGTAAAGTGGCCTTGATACCGGCGCTGCCGTTGTTATACAAATCCATTTTCGGGATATTGTAAATGCAGATATTGGCTCTTTCAATGCCCCGCCACAATTGGTTGAAAGGAGCAGCCAGTTGTGTATTACTCGGCTGTGTATTGAAGTGGGCAATATCCCTTCTCTCATTATCAGGCGGGCCTTCCTGTCCCATCATCTCATCATTATCGTAGGGATAATACATGTTTAAACGGATGCCATAACCCTGGTCTCCTCCCAGGCAGGCATAAGCGCCAAGCACAGCGCTTTCGGCATTGGTAACACTACCAAAAACATAGTCAGGGCCAAAAGAAGATACCGGCTGCACTTCCAGGTATTTTTTACATGACCCAAAAACCAAAGCAAGAACCAGCAACAGCAGGCCGCTTTTTACACTACTTATTAAAGCCATCTTTTTCATGATTTATTGCTTTAGTGTTTTTATTATAATGAAAGATTGATCCCCACGATATAAGCACGGCTGCGGGGATAAGCCGCATAGTCCACTCCGGGGGTTAGTGGTGTGCTGCGCCGGGTGTTCACTTCAGGATCATAACCGGAGTAACGGGTGAACACGGCCAGGTTGTTTACGGTGGCATAGATCCTGAAGTTGCTGATCTTAGCTCTTTTCAAAATGGAAGAAGGCAGGTTATATCCCAACGTGATGTTATTTACTCTCAGGAAAGAGCCATCTTCAATTGCCCAGGAGTGTGCATAGAAAGAACTGGCTGTTCTTAACGGCGACCAGATCGTTGTGTTTGCATTCAAAACAGCCAATTCAGCAGGATCAGTTACCACCTGGCCCTGTGCATTAACCGTTTTCCAGGCATTATTCATGATGGCCAGCAGGTTGGAATTGGGAGTGTAACCGCTGGAGAACTCCAGTTTGTTGGCATTGTAAATATCATTGCCATACTGGAAGTTGAGAAAAATGCTAAGATCAAAATTCTTATATACAAACTGGTGGTTCCATCCGCCGAAGAATTTCGGCTGCGTGTTGCCGATGATCGTTCTGTCAAAATCATCAATGATGCCATCGGGTTTGCCGTCGGGTCCGCTGATGTCTTTGAATTTCAAAAACCCGGGTTGAGGGGCCACTGCAGTAATACCGGTATTGCTGGCAATACCCGGTTTCAGTGTATAAGTGCTTCCGTTGAAATTAAAATCGTCAATAGAATAAAACCCATCGTTCACTAAACCCCAGATAGTGCCCACCGGCTGACCCACCCTTACGATATAATCAGAAGGCTGGTTACCGCCGCCCCATCCTGAAGAAAAGAGGAAAGAATTCTGGGTGGGGCCAAGGCTTTCAATCCTGTTTTTATTGAAGGAGATATTAAAGGTGCTTCCCCATGTGAAATTCTTAGTGTTGATGGCTGTAGCTGTAAGTTGTAACTCAACACCCCTGTTACTGGTTTCACCAACATTTTGCACCTGTGTGGTATAACCAGATGTTTGCGGCACGGTCACATTTACCAGCAGGTTCCTGGTAGAGTTATAATAATAATCGGCCGACAATTGTACCCTGTTATTCCACAAAGCAATGTCCAAACCAAGATTTCTTGCAATAGTGCTTTCCCATGTCAGCAAGGCGTTGGGCAGGTCAGGCGAATAAAAAGGAGGTATCAGCGTATTGCCTACACTATAAAAAGCATTTTGTGCACCGGAGGCCGGGTTGGCCACAAATTGTGAGAGATATAAAAAGTTACCGATCCTGTTATTACCCGCCTCACCATAGCTGAGCCGAAGTTTGAGATCATTGATCGGCGACTTCATATCCTCCATGAATTTTTCTTTGGAAATACGCCAGGCAAAAGAACCAGAAGGGAAGTAGCCCCATTTCCTGCCTTCGGCAAATTTGGTAGAACCATCTGCCCTCACGGTGAACATGAACAGGTATTTTTTATCCAGGGCATAATTCACACGGCCAAAGAAAGAAACCAGCCGGTTGACCATCTCCTGTGATGTTGGCGGCAACTGCGAAGTATTGGGCGGCGGTGTAGCCAAACCCATATTGGCTAAAGCCCTTTGCGGTGTGATGCCAACCGGGAAATAACGGGTTTCGATGCGGTATTGCTTGTCCACATTTTCATAGACTTCATGTCCCAGCAGCATTTCAAAATCATTGCGGTCACTGAATTTTGTGCCGGATTTATTCATGGTGAATGTCAGCACATTTGAATTGTTGAGCGTTGTACTTTGCCCGGTAAAGATGGATGCGATCGGCATATCAAAATTTTGTCTTGCCGCCGAAGTGATCGTATCATCAAAAGAGTTTTGACGGGTATCGTATAAATCAAACCCCACTGTTGATTTTACTGATAAAAATTTATTGAACTCATAACTCACATAACCACTCAGGTTCAATGTTCGGTTGATCCTGTTGCGGTATGTGGCATCATTCAGTAACAATGGGTTGATCAGCGCCAGGCTGTTGGCATTGGTGGCATCTGCATAGTCAGGGTCATAGTCCAACACACTCTGGCTGCCCATTAATATGGGTCTGTATTTTACACTCTGCCGCAATTGGTTGAGGCTTGAAGAACCGGGATTGGAAGTGCCGGCACCATTTATTTCTGTATGATTATAACGTATGGCAACACCGCCTTTGGCTTTGGGTGTGATAGTCTGATCCAGTTTGAGGTTAAGCAGTTTCCTGTCAAAGTCTGAATTGCGCATCACACCTTCTTCCTTGTTTGCCGTAAGGCTGATATTATATTTTGTAGTAGCGGTGCCACCGGTGAGGCTCACATTATGTGTTTGCATCATGGCATTTCTGCCCATGTTTTGCTCCTGCCAGTCAACAAAAGGAGCCTGCTTATATAGTTCGATATCTTCAAAAGTTCCATAAGTGTTCAGAAAACTATTCCTGTCGGCCTGGCTGCCTCTTGATCTTTCATACTGGTACATCACAAAATCA